>NZ_BAAAZG010000006.1:63223-199451 GCF_039536785.1 Actinomadura miaoliensis | reverse complement strand
CCGCCCCCCCCCCCGCCGGAGGGGTTCCTCGGTCATTCGCTGCGCAGCACGGACGCGGTACGGGTGGCGGCGGCCCAGCCTGCGGGCGGCCAGGCGCCCAGCACCGCGATCACCAGTCCGGCGCACCCGAGCGGCGCCAGCAGCGACCAGGTGTAGACGTGGATCCACGACGCGGCCATCCCGCTGCCGAGCAGGTCGCCGGTGAGCTCCACGACGCCGTGGTGGGCCAGGACGCCGAGCGGTACCCCGACCGCGCCGCCGACGACGCCCAGGGCGGCCATCGACGCCACCATCATCAGGACGACCTGCCGTGGGGCCGTTCCGATGGCCTTGAGCACGCCCAGGTCGCGGCTGCGCTCCCGGGCGCCGAGCACCACGCTGTTGAGCACCCCGAGGCCCGCCGCCGCACAGATGATCAGCGAGAACAGCAGGAACAGGCCGTTGAACACGGCGTTGCCCGCCAGGTCGGGCTCGGTGACCTCGGCGAACAGCTCGCCCGGCGCAGCCCTGGTGAGGCGGGCGGCGTAGTCGGCCGGGTCGGTCCCCGGTGTCACGATCACCGAGACCGGCCGGTTCCGCGGGCCCACGCCGGCGCCGGGCAGGCTCGCGGCGTCGAGCATCAGCCGGTCGGTGTCCGCATGCGCGAACGAGCCGACGATCCGGACCGTGGCGTCCGGCGCCCCGTCCGCCCGCAGGGTGAGGGTGTCGCCCACGTCCAGGTCGTGGAGCCGGAGGAACCCTTCGGTCGGCACCACCTCGCCCCGTCCCGCGAACCAGCGGCCGCGGATGAGGTTGTCGCCGAGGAACGGGCGGTAGTCCCCGCTGTAGGTCTCGGCCGTCACCGTGGAGGGGATGCCGGGGATCCGCACGGACACCGGGCCGTGCGACATCGCGTGCGCGGTGCCCGGCTGGGACCGCAGCAGCGCGAACACACCCTGCTCGGACAAGCCCGTCCGGCCCCGGTCGGGCGGCGGGACGCCCACGCTGACGGAGGTGCGCCCCTCAGGGTCCGCCGTGGCGATCTTGGACACCGTCTGGTGCAGGCCGAATCCCATGGTCACCGCCGTCACGCCCAGGCAGAGCCCGGCCAGCGTGAGCGCCGTCCTGGCGGGCCGGGCGACGGGCAGGCCCAGCCCCAGCCCGACCGGGACGGGCAGCCGGGTGCGGACCAGCCACCGCTGCGCGCGCCGGCCGCGGCCCCCGCGCGAGACGATCCCGGCGCTGATCGCCTGCACCGCCGGCAACCGCCCGGCCCGCAGCGCCGGGACCAGGGCGGCCAGCACCACCACGGTCATGACGCAGACGCCCGCCGCCGCGTCCAGCAGGAGGAGGGATCCGCCGGCCGACGGCAGTTCGAAGCTGCGCGCCAGGTTCTCCGCCGTGCCCGTGGCGAGCAGGTGCCCGGCCAGCATGCCCGCCGCGCACCCGAGCAGCGCGGGGAACGCGGCCATCAGCACGTACACGGCGGTCACCTGCGCCGGGGTGTAGCCGAGCGCCTTCATCACGCCGATGTTCCGGTAGCCGGAGACGACCGCGCCGCCGACCACGTTGCCGATGATGAACACCGACACGGTCATGGCGAGCAGCCCGAAGACCGTGACGAACGGGATCAGCTGCTTGAACTTCTCCTGGAACGACTGCCTGGCGGTCACGTAGGACTCGTTGCCGAGCGTCGGCAGCCCGCCGGTCGCCGTGGCGAGGCTCCGCTGCACCTGGGGCGAGTCGGCCGCGTGGGCGAACCGGTACAGCATCAGCAGGCCGTCCGGCTTGAGCGCGCCGATCTGGCCGGGCGTCACCCAGCCGTCGGCCCCGCCCGTCACCGACGTGGCGAAGCCCACGACGGTGAGCGAAGGGAGTCCCGGTGCGGTCACGGTGGCGCCCAGCCTGAAGGGGCCGGCCGCCCCGCCGCGCAGCACGATCTCACCGGGCGCGCGGGCCCACCGTCCCGACGTGACGGTGAGCCTGTCGACCGGGCCGCCGGGGTCGGCCCGTCCGGCCACGACGAGGCCGTCGTGCCTGACCGGCATGCCGTCGGCCGACCGCGCCTGCCGGAGTGTGGCCGTCCGGAACGGGCCCGTGGCGGCGGTGACGCCGTTCGCTCGCGCGGTCGCGGCGGCCTGGTGGGCGGTCACCCTGGCGATGTCGAAGGTGGCGGTCGCGTGCGCCCCGCGCGCCTGTTGGAAGGCGTCGTCGAACAGGGAGTTCGAGGCGGCCAGCAGGCCGAACCCGAACACGAGGGTCGCCGTGGACAGCGCGACGACGACGCCGATGCCGGCCGTCTGCGTGATGCGCCGCCGCACCCCCGCCCGCGACGCCGCCCGGACGGCGCTCAGCGAACGGTCCACGGCTCGCGCCTCTCCGGTTCGGTCTCCCGGACGATCCGGCCGTCCATGAAGTCGACCAGCCGGGTCGCGCACCGGGTGGCCAGCCGCTGGTCGTGGGTCACCAGCAGCAGCGTCTGGCCCCTGCGGTTGAGGTCGAGCAGCAGGTCGCCGACCTGCTCGCCGGTCGCGCTGTCGACGGCCCCGGTCGGCTCGTCGGCCAGCAGCAGCGCCGGCCGGTTCATCAGCGCGCGGGCCACCCCGACCCGCTGCCGCTCGCCGCCGCTCAGCACCGCCGGGTAGGCGTCGCGGCGGCCGGCGATGCCGAGCTCGTCCAGCAGTTCCAGCGCCCGGGCCCGCGCCCGGCGCGCCGGGACGCCGACCAGCCGGCCGGCCAGCGCCACGTTGTCCAGCGCCGGCAGGTCGTCGAGCAGGTTGAAGAACTGGAAGACCATCCCGATGTGGCGGCGCCGGAACCGCGCCAGCGCCGACTCGCCCATCCGGCCGAGGTCCTCGCCGTTCACCACCACCGAGCCGGAGGTCGGCCGGTCCAGGCCGGCCACCATGTTGAGCAGCGTGGACTTCCCACTGCCCGAGGGGCCCATCACGGCGACGGCCTCGCCCGGCCGGATTCGCAGGGACACCCCGTCCAGCGCGGCCACGTCGCCGTAGACCTTGCGCACCGATTCGAGCCGTACAACCGATTCCTCATGTTCATTCATTGGCGGTCAAGGGCGCGGCGCACCGATGAGCGGCGCGGCTGCCCGTCCCCCTTCCGCTTCCGTAGGCGCGGACGCCCTCGCATTCGCGGGCCGCCACGGCGAGCCAGATCTCGTTCACGCGTTCAGGGTGTCCGGCGAGAGGTTCCCGCGAGGTGACCGCCGACGTTAACCGTCCCCTTATACGAGCGCCGAACTCTGCGTCTCGGAACGCGCGCGGACGGGGGCCTCCGCGGCTCCGTTGACCCGTAAAACCCGCAAATCTAGAATTCTTTCCGCGATCACTGGCTGGCGCCGCCCGGCTGACTGATTTCCGGGAACACCGTCGCGGGGAACGCCGCCGGCCGGCCATCCGGCTCGGGGCTGCCGGACCAGCCGGTGCTGGAGATCAACCCGCGGCATCCGCTGGTCGAGCGGCTCAACCGCGAGCAGGACGACCCGCGCCTGGCCGACTGGGCCCACGTCCTGTTCACCCAGGCCGTCCTCACCTTCGGCGCACGCGTCGACGACCCATTCGTCACCCGTCTCAACGATCTCCTGGTGGACCTGACCGGCGGCGCACGTGGTTGAGCGCGGGCGCCCCCGCCGCGCCTTCCCCTGGCACGGCGCCGGTGCCGGGGGCTCGGCCCCGGCGCCCTCCCCCGCCTCGACCCCGCGTCCGGCCGCGGGTCACCACGGCGCGCGGGTCTGCACCAGGTCGGGCAGGATGTCGGCCAGCGAGCGGGTGCCGGTAAGGGTCATGGCGTCCTGGAGTTCCTCGACGAGGATGTCGAGGACCCCGCCGACACCGTCCTCGCCGTCGGCCGCCAGGCCGTGCAGGACGGGGCGGCCGACCAGCGCCGCGTCGGCGCCGAGGGCGAGACAGGCCAGCACGTCGCGGCCGCGGCGGACGCCGCCGTCGATGAGGACGGGGCAGGCGCCCCGCACCGCCGCCGTGATCTCGGGCAGCGCCTCCAGCGTCGCGGGAACACCGTCGAGCTGGCGGCCGCCGTGGTTGGAGACAACGATGCCGTCCACGCCGGACTCCACCGCCCGCAGCGCGTCCGACGCCGTCAGGATGCCCTTCACCAGGATCGGCAGCGAGCTGACCGAGCGCAGCCACGACACCGCGGACCAGTCCAGCGACGGGTCGAGCTCGGCGCGGGCGTGCGCGGCGGGCGAGGAGAACCCGCCGCCGTCGAGATTGGCCGGGACGATGCCCGGCGGCAGCCGGAAGTCGTTGCGCACGTCGCGCAGGCGCCGCCCGAGCCGCGGGGCGTCGACCGTGAGGACCAGCGCCTCCACGCCCGCGCGCTCGGCGCGTTCGACCAGCCGCCGGGTCACCGAACGGTCGCGGAAGCAGTACACCTGGAGCCACAGCGGCGCACCGGCGGCGGCAGCCGCCAGCTCCTCGCAGGTGCGCCCGGCGAACGTGCCGATGATGACGGGTATCCCCCGGGCGGCGGCGGCCCGGACGGTGGCCAGTTCCCCCTCGGGGTGGGCCAGGGTGTGGAAGGCCATCGGAGTGATCCCGATCGGCGCCGCCCACGTACGGCCGAGGATCTTGCAGGTGGTGTCCGGGCTCACGGCGGGCCGCAGCACGGTGGGACGGAGCCGTATCCGGTCGAACGCCCGCACGTTGGCCGCGAGGGTGTGCTCCTCGCCCGCGCCTCCCTCGAAGAAGTCCCAGACCGGGGGCTCCATCCGCTCCTGGGCCAGCCGCCGGTAGTCCTGCAGCGTCAACACGGGCATCTCCATGCCGCCTCCTCCTGGTGTGTGCGTGCGTCCCGGCGCGCCGGCGGCGGGGTCACCGCGCGAGGTCGGGACGCAACACGGCGGCTCCGCGCAGATAGACGTGCCCCACCTCGGCGGCCGGCAGATCCGTGTGGGCGTGCGCCATGAGCCGCACCACCCGCGGCAGCGCCCCGGGGACGTCGATCTCGCTGGCGCACAGCAGCGGCACCTCGTCCAGGCCGAGCCGGCGCGCGGCGAGCGCGGGGAACGCGGCGCTCAGGTCCGGGGTGGCGGTGAAGAGCACGCTGATGACGTCGTCGGGTTCCAGTTCGTTGCGTTTCATCACCTCGACGACGAGTTCGGTCGTCGCCTCCAGGATGTGGTCCCGGGTGTCGGCCTCGACCTGGGTGGCGCCGCGGATGGCCCGCACGGTCATGGCATCACCTCCTGCTGCTGTGGCTCGCGCCGCACGCCGTCGGCGGCGTCGTGCGCGGTCTCATGCGCCGTCTTGTGCGCCGGCCCCTGCGCCGTCTTGTGCGCGGCGGCCGTCCCGGGGCCGTGCGGCTCGTCTTCGCCGGCGCGGATCCTGGCCCGGCCGGCGATGCCCCGGTCCAGCAGGTCCATGACCGTGCGCATGCTCTGCGCGCCGCTGCGCTCCCCCGTCAGGGCCAGGTCGTCGAGCGCGGCCAGCAGGCCGGTGATGTCCGCCTGCAGGTCGTTGAGGATCCGGGCGACCGGGGCCGCGTTGGCCCGCAGGATGTCGCTCCACAGCAGCGAACTCCCGCCCGCGATCCGGGTGACGTCGTCCAGCCCACGGCCGGCCAGCAGCGGCGTCTCCTCGGGGCCGTCCAGCAGGCGCGCCGCCAGCAGGCTGGCGACGACGTGCGGCAGGTGGGAGGTGAGAGCGACGACCTCGTCGTGGGCCCGGCTCGGCATCACCAGCGGTACGGCGCCGCACAGGTCGACCAGCTCGAGCCCCCGCTCCAGGGCGGGCTTGGAGGTCAGCGGCGACGGGGTGAGCACCCAGGCGCGGCCGGCGAACAGGTCGGCGCTAGCCGCCAGCGGCCCCGAGCGTTCCCCTCCGGCGAGGGGATGGCCGCCCACGAACGTCGACGGTTCGGGAGCGCGGTCCAGGACCTGGCGTTCGGGTTCGGACTTCACGCTGGCGACATCGGTGTAGCTGAGCGCCAGGCCCTTCGCCTGCCGGTCGGCGAGCACGGGGCCGACCTGGCTCGGCGGTACGGCCAGGACCGCCAGGTCGACCGGTCCGGGCGGGGGCTCGGCCCGTCCCGCGCCCCGTGCCGCCGCGGCCGCGGCCGCCGACTCGTCGCGGTCCGCCAGGTACACGGTCAGCCCGCGGCGGCTCGCCGCGAGGGCGACCGAGGTACCGATCAAGCCGGTGCCGATGACGGCCATGCTGCGAATCACTCGGCATCTCCTGTGCGACGTCGCCGGGAAACATGAATGGCACGCGGGCGTGGCCGCATTCACGTCACCGGCGTTTTGCCGAAGCAGTATCCCACCGCGCCGGCCGTCCAGCCCATATGAGAACGGCGGGCGAAAAAGCGGCGGGATGCATTACCCGTCCGCACGCCGGTGGCGGCGGACGCCATCAAAGGATCGATTCGTTGATCGGCGGCCATTGACGGCCGAGGGGATTCGCGGCGGGAAATACCCCGGAGAGGCCATGCCGGCCTTGGGGGGCCGGGCCCGCCGCCGGCCCGTGGCGCTCGCCGCCGCCCTCGCCGACGGGGGCCGGTGAGACCGGTGATGGCGGCGGCGAGCCGCTGCCGGCGGGACCGGGAGCGCGCTCGTCCCGGCCACCGCGCCGATTCAGGGGCCGGCGGGCTGGTCGACGGCCTGGCGCCGCTCGACGGCCTCGTAGAGGGCCTTGATGTTGTTGCTGCCGAAGGTCTGGGCGCCGCGCCGCTCGATCAGCTCCCAGAACAGGGTCCGGCGCGGGTGCGTCGACTCGGTGAAGATCTGCAGCATCTCGCCGAAGGGGTCCCGGTCCGCCAGCACGTTGAGCTCGCGCAGCGTGTCCACGGGCAGGTCGGCGCCGCCGAGACGGCCGGGCAGGGCGTCGTAGTAGGCGGCCGGCGTGGTCAGGAAGCGCACGCCCCGCTCGGCGCAGGTCCGCACCGCGGCCGCGATGTCGGTGGTGAGGAACGCCAGGTGCTGGACCCCGGCGCCGTCGTGGGAGCGCACGAACTCGTCGATCTGCCCCGGGGCGCGGGTGGTGTCGGGCTCCAGGATGGTGAAGGTGACGTTGCCGGACGAGCTCTGCACGACCTTGGAGTCCATCGCCTGGGAGCCGACCACGATCCGCTCCTCGAAGATCTGGTCGAAGCCGAACACCTGCTGGTAGCGGCGGATGGTCTCGGCCAGCTCGCCGGCGGGCACGCACACGGCGACGTGGTCGACGGCCTGCAGCAGCGTGGCCGCGTCGCCGGTGTAGCCGGTCTCGTCGATGATGCCGGGGGCGAACGGCGCGTAGGACGCCTCACGGGAGGCGAAGCGGTGCTCGACGTCGCCGAAGCCCGTCACCGACGCGAACGTGACCCGCGCGCCTTCCGGGCCGGACTCCTCCGGGGGGCTGACGGGTTCGGCGCCCCGCTCCAGCGCCGTGGCGAAGGCGGCGCGGGCGTCGTCGACGGCCAGGCCGATCACCGCCACGCCGTCGCCGTGCCGCCGCACGTACGCGGCCGCCCGGTGCGCGGGGTCGAGCGCCTCGGTCACCAGGAGGGTGATCTCCCGCTGCCGCAGCAGGATCGTCCGGCAGCCGTGCAGGCCGGTGTCGGGGCCGCCGCGTCCGGCCACCGCGAACCCGAAGGAATCGCACAGGCGTCCCGCGGTTCCCTCGGCGTCCTCGACGTATAACTCGATGTGGTCGATCGAGTCGATTTTCATACCGCCAAACCTCCGTTGGTGCGCGTCGGCGCCCTTTTTGAACGCCGGCCGAGCGGTGTACGCCCATCCTCACAGATCCAGGAACGGACGAGATGTTGTCCAACCCAGAATCATCGGTGTCCGGCGGTTCTCGGCCGGCCCGGAACTCGGGCCGGCCGCTCGGATATCGGTAATGACGGCGGCCCGGAAACCCGCGCTTTTTCGACGCCGGACGGCGCCGGGCGCGCACTCGCGACCCGGCGCCGTTCTCGGCGGTTCGGTGCGGCGGGCGCCTCCCCGGGCCCGCCCGTTCGGTCAGTGCGCCGCGCGGCGCAGGGCGCGGTCGCAGGCGGCCAGGTGCGCGCCGAGCGCGTCCTCGAAGCCGATCGCGGCGGCCTCGAACATCAACTGCCGCCGGATCGCCAGTTCGCCGCCGGACAGCCCGGCCGCCTGGTCGGCGATCTCGGCGAGGGCGGCCGGCGGGTCGCCGGCCAGTTCGTCGATCAGGCCGAGCGTCAGCGCCTCGCCCGCGCCGATCGGCGCGCCCAGCAGCGCCGCCCGGCGGACGCGGGCCGTGCCCGCCTGCTGGACGAGCCGGTACAAGGCCATGCCGGGCCAGGTCGCCTCGCCGTCCCGCGCGACCAGCAGCCGCGTGCCGGGGTCGGCGATCCGCAGGTCGGCGGCCAGCAGGACGTCGAGGGCGGTGCCGCCGACGTCCCCGGACGCCACCGCGACCGTCAGCCTGCCGAGCCGTTCGAGCCGGCGCACCGCGCGTTCCCACTTGGAGACCAGGCCCACGGCGAGGCCGGCGGTCCAGTCCCCCTCGGGGACGCCCGAGACGTGCAGGGTCACGATGCCGGGGCCGGTGTGGTCCTCGGCGGCGTCGCACAGCGCCTGGACCGCGTCGACGGACGCCGCCGTGACGGGCCGGGAGCCGTCGACCTGGAGCACGAGTTCGTCGCCCATCGCCGTCACCACTGGACCAGCGCCGTCTCGATGGTGGAGCCGGGCCCCATGGTCATGAGCACGCCGTACTCGCCGGGTCGCGCCACGTTCTCCTCCTGGAGGCGCTCGTAGGAGAACAGGAACGATCCGCTGGAGACGTTCCCGTAGTCGCGCAGCACGCTGATGGTGTGCCGGACGT
This sequence comes from Actinomadura miaoliensis, assembly GCF_039536785.1. NCBI lineage: Bacteria > Bacillati > Actinomycetota > Actinomycetes > Streptosporangiales > Thermomonosporaceae > Actinomadura > Actinomadura miaoliensis. The sequence continues at coordinate 190,665 of NZ_BAAAZG010000006.1, read as the reverse complement.
CGTGGCGGCTCAGCCCGAGGTTGACCACGACGGCGTCGATGACCTTCTTGCCGCCCGAGTGCACCAGCCAGTGGTCGATGTCGCTGCGGCGCAGGCCCGTCCCGGCGAGCAGGCGGCCCACCGCGATCTCGGCGTGCGCGCCGACCACGTAGGGGATCTGCGGGTCGAGGAAGAAGCTGAACCGGTCCTGGTCCCGGTCCCAGTCGTAGCGCATCGCCTCGATCGCGTCGGTGATGATGAAGCTGGAGAACTTCAGCACGCGCGGGCGCGTCGGCACGGCGGCGGGCGCGGTGCCGGGCTCGTCGGCGGTGCCCGCGACGAGGGCGAGGGCGGCGGCGCCGTCGCCGAAGAGGCTGTTGACCACGGCCGTGCGCATCGTGCCGTCCAGCGCGTAGGCCGCCGAGCACGCCTCGGTGCACAGCACGACGGCCAGTTCGCCGGGGTGCGCGGCGGACCAGCCGGCGACGAGGTTGAGCGCGTTCAGCCCGGCGTTGCAGCCCATGCCGACGATGTCGGAGCGGCTGCAGTGGGGGTCGATGCCCAGTTCGCGGATGATGAGGGCGCTGAGGCCAGGGGTGAGGAACCCGGTGGAGGTGACGCAGCACAGGTGCCGCAGGTCGGCGAGGGTCGCCCCGGCGTCCTTCAGGCAGGCCTCCAGGGCCCTCGCGCCCATCTCCACGGCCAGCCGCTTGTGCTTGTCCAGCAGGTCGCCCTGGGGTTCGCTGGCCCGCCTGCCGTGCTCGTCGGGTTCGGGAAGGCTGAGGTGGCGGCGGTGGATCGCGCTGTTGAGGAACACCGAACGGATGCGGGGGTCGGCGATGTCGAGCAGGTCGAGCAGTTCGGGCTGGGTGACGGGCTCGCCCGACACCGCGGTGCCCACGCCCGCGACCCGCGTCAGCTCCGGCAGCGCGACGGCCGGGACCGCGGGTAACTCGTGCGGGGCTTCCAGGCTGATCGTCATCGGTAGATCCACCCCCATCTGCGCGGCTTGCTCCGCAGCAGCGGCTTGATGTGCTCGGCTGGCATGTTCCCTGTCCTCTCTGAGACGACCGGTGCGGGACGGGGCCGCACGACGCGTGGGCTGTCCGGGACGTCCGAACGTAAACGGCGCCGACGCCCCCAACAAGGGTGCGCGGGCGGCCGTCCAACCGGGAGACCCGGGCGGTTGGACACGCGCCTGTGGCGCGCGGGGATACCGCGCCGAAACCGGCCGTGGGGCATTCTGAGGAGTCGCAAGGGTGAGGTTGGACACCGGTTTCTGGGGGCGTGGATGCGCGTTCTGGTGGTCGAGGACGACGAGGAGATGGCCAACGCGGTGGCCTCGGGGTTGCGTCGCATGCGGATGGCCGTCGACGTCGCGTTCGACGGCACCGACGGCCTGGAACGCGCGCTGACCAACGACTACGACGTCATCGTCCTCGACCGGGACCTGCCCGGCACCCACGGCGACGAGGTGTGCGGCGCGCTGGTGTCGTCGGATACCCGCGGCCGGATCCTCATGCTCACTGCGGCGTCGTCCACCGACGACCTGGTGGACGGGCTGGGCCTGGGCGCCGACGACTACCTGCCCAAGCCGTTCGATTTCCCGGTGCTGGTGGCGCGGATCACGGCGCTGGCCCGCCGGGCCCATCCGGTGGTGCCGCCGGTGCTGCGGCACGGCGACCTGGTGGTCGACACTGCGCGGCGCAACGCCAGCCGGGGCGACCGCCGGCTCGACCTAACGCCCAAGGAGTTCGGGGTGCTGGAGCTGCTGCTGGCCTCCAAGGGCCGGGCGGTGTCGGCCGAGGAGCTGCTGGAACGGGTGTGGGACGAGACCGCCGACCCGTTCACCCACGCGGTGAAGGTGACGATCAGCAGGCTGCGCGCCAAGCTCGGCGATCCGCCGATCATCGAGACGGTCGCCAGGCGCGGCTACCGCATCTGAGGCGCACCCGGGACGGCCGCTTGCGGCGGCGAGGCCCGGCCGCGGATCACCTCCGCGGCCGGGCCTCGCCGTTCACGCCGTCACGCCGTCACAGCGTCACGCCGTCACAGCGTCACGCCGTCATGAGCAGGTGGTGGTGTTGAGGGTGAACCGGTCCGGGGCCGGGTTGCGGCCGTTCCAGGTGGCCGTGATGCCGACCTCCCGGCTGCGGCCGGGCGGGATCGCGGTGCCGGTGGTGCCGGTGACGGTGACGTCGGTGCCCTTCTGCGCGGCGGTGCCGCCCCGCGCCCCCGTGACCTTCTGCCCGTTCAGGTAGCGGAAGCGCAGCGCCCATTCGCCGATGGGGCGCCGCCCGGTGTTGGTGATCTTCACTCGGGCGGTGAAGGTGCCCGAGCCGGTGCCCTCCTGCCCGGTGACCCGGTAGGCGGCGTGGCAGCGTTCGGGCGGGATCTGGCCGCCGACGTAGAAGACGTTGCCGGGCAGCTCGGACCGCTCCAGGTCGGTGTTGTCGGCGATGAGGTCGCCGAGGTTCTTGCGGAAGTCGATGCCGTAGGCCTTCTTGATGGCGGCCAGCGTGCGGGTCTGGTTGCCGTAGAAGAACCGGTCGCCGTCGCGCAGCCGCTGGAACTCCTTGGTCCAGATCGCCTTCTCCAGCTCGCCGAGCTCCTGTCCGGGGGCGTGCGGTTCGGCGAGCATGCCCGAGTACGCCTCGACGTTGTCGACCGAACCGTAGACGGCCTTCATGCGGGCGGACAGCGGGGTGCGGCGGGTGAAGGCGACCGGGTCGGTCAGCGCCGCCTCCTCCCGCATGTCCAGGTCGGTGCCGAACAGGTTGGTCAGGCGGGTGAAGTCGATGCTGTCGGGATCGTTGATCTCGTCGCCGGGGGTGAGCTCCGGATCGGCGGGGAACGCGTCGGAGGACTCGCCGGTGATCGCCTTGAACGACGTCTTCGGCGCCAGCCCGTAGGCCTTGCGCAGCTGGTTGTAGCCGGGGATGCCGTGGTCGCGGGACCGGGACAGGTCGGTGGCGGCGAGGTCGGACACGCAGGTGGGCGGGTCGGCGCACACCACGTTGCGGACCAGCTCCTCGACCAGCTCGTCGTTGCGGTACTGCGGCTTGCCGCCGATCCCCTGCAGCATCGGGCCGAGCTGGAGCCGCTTCATCAGCGCGGGGTTGTGCATCGCCCGGTTGAGCACGACGGTCAGCGTGATCCTCTTGCCGTCGGCGCTGGGCGTCGGCATGAGCCCCTCGTCGCGGAACGCGTCGAGGTCGGCCTGGCTGTAGCGGCTCGCGTCGGTCTCCAGGACGACGTCACCGTGGATCATGCTGTGCACGCGGAACCCGACGGTGGCGAACTCGGTGCTGAGGGTGGCGTCGATCCGCGGGTCGTACCCGGTGTAGGGGGCCAGGCGGACGCCCATGGCGGGGAGGAACTCGTTGTAGGTGATGTACTGCATCTCCGCGATGACGACGCGGCGGGCGATCTGGAACTTCTGCTCGGCCGGCATCGACTTCGGCAGCAGCCCCACGATCCGGTTGTGCTCGCGCGCGAAGAGGGTCTGCACCGCGGTGATCAGGATGTTCTCGTTGGCCCGCATGTCGCCCGCCACGACGGCGCTCGCGGGGTCGGACAGGAGCCTGCCGCCCAGTTCCATCGCCGGGGCGTTCGCGGCGTCGCCCCTGGCGTCGCGGCGCGGCAGGAAGCCGTCGGGCAGCAGCAGCCGCGCGTCGTTGTTGGCGGGATCGCCGTCGACGGTGCCCTCGCGCATCCAGTCGAGCCGCTGTTTGGTCCCCCCGTACACGTTGAACGCGTCGATGTAGGAGCTCGCCGTGTTGACCTGCTGGCGCGGTGAGGTGACACCGGTGCCGGTGGCGGGCGCGGAGCGGGTGAACGGGACCTCTGCGGGGAACTTCATGTTCTCCAGTGGGTCCTCGGGATTGAGGGGAATGTTCGCCTTCTCGCCGTGCGGGTCGCCTTGTTGCCGTCCCAGGGCCAGGCCGATGGTGTGGTCGATGAACTGGCCCCAGACCCAGCCCCATTGGGAGACCTGGTTCTCCGAGAAGATGTTCACGGAGTTGAGCCTGCCGTCGGCGTCGCGGCCCTGGTCGCTGAATAACCGGTTGGAGACGTAACGGCTGTTCGGCCCGTTCCACATCGCGTTGAGGCCGTCGCCGTACCGGGCGGGAGCCAGCCGCGAATAGTTCGAGCCCGCGACGCCCCAGCGGGGGTGTCTCATGTTGTTGCCGCTGCCGTCCAGGCTCTGCACGTCGGCGGGGGCCGCCAGCGCGCCGGCCGGGCCCGAAAGGACGGTGACGCCCCCCGTGACCAATGCGGCGGCCGTCGCCAAGAACGGCCGCCGCATTTTTACTGATCTCATTTCCGCTCCCTTTCGGAGACGTGATCTCCGCGCACTTCCGCCTCAGTATCGCGGGGCGGTGCATGCTCGGGAAGCGTCCAGGAGCGGGGTGGTCACACCGTGCGCAGCGCCTCCGTCGGGGACATCCGGGCCGCCCGGATCGCCGGCAGCAGGCCCGCCACCGCCCCGATCGCCACCGCCGCCCCCAGGCCGCCGCCCCAGGCCAGGGGCGGGATGACGATCTCCCAGTCCTGGACGACGGCGTAGACCGCGACCGCCGCCGCCCCGGCGACCACGCCGATGACACCGCCGAGCATGGTCAGCAGGATCGCCTCCGACAGGAACTGGGTCCGGATATGGCCCCGGGTGGCGCCGAGCGCCCGGCGCAGCCCGATCTCGGAGCGGCGTTCCAGCACCGAGATGATCATCGTGTTGGCGACGCCGACACCGCCGACCAGCAGTCCCACCGCGCCGAGGGCCAGGAACAGCCCGTTCAGCGCGGACTTGGCCGCCGCCCTGGCGACCAGCGCGGCCGACGGGCGGCTGACCTCGACCTGGGTCGGGTTCTGCGGGTTGGCCGTGGCGGCCAGCACCCCGTGGACGTTCTCCACCTGGTCGGTGGCGGAGCGGACGTAGATGGTGGACGGGTGGCCGTCGAAGCCGAGGAACCGCTGCGCCGCGGGGAACCCGATGAGGATCGAGGAGTCGACCTCCGGCGCCAGCGTCGCGGACTTCAGGATGCCGGCGATGTAGAACCACTCGCCGCCCACCGAGATCCGCTGCCCCTGGTTGATGCGGTCGATGCCGAGCCGCTTGGCGGCGGTGGAGCCGAGCACGGCGACGGCCTGCTCGGCCGTGGCCGCGTTGAGGAAGCGGCCCTGGGCGACCGAGGTGCGGACCGCGTCCGGCAGGCCCAGGCTGGTGGCGGCCACCGTGATCGCATTGGTGTTCACCTTCGGGATCAGCGGGCTGCGGTACACCTTGGCGTCGATGACGCCGGTGTACTGCACCTGCTGCACGGGACCGATCCGGCGGATCATCCCGGGCGCCTCCTTGGGCAGCTTGGTCTCCTCGCCCGCCAGGTCCTTGCCGTTGGTGACGGTCAGCAGGTTGGTGCCGAGCTGGTCGATCTGCGCGAGCAGGCCCGCCTGGGAGGACGCCGACAGCCCCAGGACGGCCACGATCGACGCCACGCCGATCGCGATGCCGAGCGCCGACAGCGCGGCGCGCAGCTTCCTGGTGCGCAGTCCGACGCTGGCCGTCCTGGTGAGGTCGGCGGGCTGCATCCGCATTGGCGCGGCGACGCTCATGACAGCCGCCCTTCCTCGGTGGTGTCGGCGATGATGTGGCCGTCGAGGACCTCGATGCGGCGCGGCAGCCGGTTCGCCAGATCGCGGTCGTGCGTGATGATCGCGATGGTGGCGCCCTCGGCGTGCAGGTCCTTGAGCAGCTGGAAGATGTCGTTGCCGGTGTTGCTGTCGAGGTTGCCGGTGGGCTCGTCGGCCAGCAGGATCGCCGGGCGGCCGACGAGGGCCCGGGCGATGGCCACGCGCTGGCGCTCGCCGCCCGACAGCTTGCCGGGCTTGAACGACGCGCGGTGCGACAGGCCGACCCGTTCCAGCGCCTCGGCGGCCAGGGCGCGCCGCTTGCCGCGCGGCACGCCCGCGTAGAGCAGCCCGTCGGCGACGTTCTCCAGCACCGAGGAGTACTCGGCGAGGAAGAACTGCTGGAACACGAACCCGATGGTGGTGGCCCGCAGTCCGGCGAGCTCTCCGTCGCTGAGCTCGGCCACGTCCTCGCCGAGCAGCCGGATCGTGCCGGTGGTGGGACGGTCGAGGGTGCCCATCAGGTGCAGCAGGGTCGACTTGCCCGATCCGGACGGCCCGACGATCGCCAGCAGCTCGCCCTGCCGGACGGTGAAGCTGACCTGGTCGAGCGCGAGCACCGGCGACTCGCCCGGGTAGACCTTGCTCACCTCGTCCAGTTGGAGGACCGGGAGGCCGCCGCGGCCCTCCTGGAGCGCCACGGCGGTTCCCGGCGCCGCGAAGTCACCGGTCATGACGCGGGCACCACGACTTTCTGCCCGGCGGTCAGGCCGTTGCCGGTGACCGCGACCTTGCCCGCCTCGTTGTCGAAGATCCCCAGGGTGACGGGCACCAGGGTGCGCGCGCCGCCGGTGCCGACGACCTCGACGGCGTAGCCGCCGCCCGCGAGGGCCAGCAGCGAGTTCACCGGCACCGACAGGACGCTGTTCTCGGTCTCGGTGACGATGGAGACCTGCACCGGTGCCTTGTCGAGGGTGCCGGTCGCCTTCTTGTCGAGCGGCCGGATCGTGACACCGACGGTGAGCGTGCCCTCGTCGGACTTCTTGGCGACGGCGCCCACGGCCGTCACGACGCCCTGGGTGGTCTTGAGGTTGGGCAGCGTGATGGTCACCTTGTCGCCGGGCTTGACCTGGCCCTGGTTGCTGGCCTCCAGGTCGACCGAGATCTGCCGGTCGGTGGAGCTGGCGGAGAACACGGTCATGTCGCTGCCGGCCTTGGTGCCGTTGGTGGCGCTGACCTCGGTGACCCGCAGCTGGTCGCGGGGCAGGAACACGACCAGGTCGGTGCCGACCTCGCCGGTCTCGTCGAGCCCCAGCTTGTCCTGGAGCTCCTCGACGGCGTCCTCGGTTGCCCAGCCGTAGTACGTGGACTTGGGGTTGAGGTCGCTGCGGTCGGCGTAGCCGAGGGCGACCAGCGCGGTGTTGAGCGCCCGCACGTCGGCGCCCTTGAGGCCGCGCTTGAGGTCACGGTAGACCGGCGTGCCGCCCTTGAGGAAGATGACCGGCTTGCCGTCCACCCGGTACATGACCTGGCCCGACTTGATCGTCTGGCCGACCTTGGGCAGCTTGGTGAAGGTGCCGCTCGCCTTGTTGACGATCTTGTAGCTGCCGGCGTAGCCGAGCGTGCCGCTGACCGGGATGCGGGACGACAGGCGGCCCTGGGTGACCGCGGCCAGCGCGGTCGGCGAGGTGTTGGTCCAGTTCTTGTTCTTCTCGCCGGACGAGCCGGACGTGGAGACCGCGTAGCCGATCCCCGCGGCCCCCACGACGGCGACCGCGGCGCCGGCGGCCACGATGCGGCGGCGCCGGCGGCGGCGCGGACGACGCGGCTTCAGCCGGGGTTCGGTGGTCTGCCCGGCCGGGTCGGCGGCCAGGCCGGCGGTGCGCCCGGGGGTGGGCTCGGAGTCGCCGGAAGGTGCGCTGTGCACGGGCTGCGTGGTGCTCACGTCATCCTCCCGCATTTCCGTTCCCGGTGGTGGACCTGTTGGCGCCGGGCCCGCCCGGCTGGTGCTTGGCGCAGGCGTCCGCCGCCTTCTTGAACTGCGGCGAGTTCTGGTCGACCTCGTTGGCGTTGAGCTTGATCCCGCCCTGCGGGTCGGGGTCGGGGAACTTGGTGACGCCCTGCTCGCGCATGCACTTGGCGTACTCGACGGCGGCGTTGCGGTCGGTCTTCGGGGCGCCGGCGCCCGCCGTGGGCTGGTAGGCCTTGCACGCCTGCTGCGCCGCCTTGAACTGGGCGGAGTCGGGGCTCAGCTCGTTGCCCGGTCCGCCGGTGATGCGGATGGCGCCGTTGGCGTCGGGGTCGGGGAAGTTCGGCAGCCCGTGCGAGCGCATGCACTTGGCGTAGGCGACCGGGTCGCCCGATCCCGCCTTGCCGCCGTTTCCGGAGGAGGCGCTGCTCTGCGTGCCCACGTTGGCGACGCCGGGCCCCTCGGAGTCGCCGGAACAGGCCCCGGTGAACATCAGCAGGAGCAGCAGGCCGCCCGCCACCTTGACGGCGGACCTGCCGTGACGTTGCTTCATTTCATTTCCTTCTGGAGGGATTGCCTGAGACATTGGTACCGGGGTAATGGTTTCGGGCCCGTATCGTCCCGGCCGGACCGTCAGGATCCGCTCTCCGGACCGCGGGTCGAGATCGAGGTCGGGGCGCCGCCGCCGGGCATGAGGCTGCCGCACTTCTGCTGCGCCTTCTGGAATTTCGGCGAGGCCGGGTCGACCAGGTCGCCGTTCATCTGAAGAGCGCCCGCCGCGTCCGGGTCGGGGAAGTTCTTCAGGCCGTTGGCGCGCATGCACTTGGCGTACTCGAGCACCTTCGCCCGGTCGATCTTGCCGGCCGGCTTCTGCGGCGGCCCGGACGGCTGGTTGGTCTGCGTCACCATCTGGCCGCCCGGCGTGGCGGGCGTGGTGCCCTGCGTGCCCGGCTTGGACGGCGCGGCGCTTCCGGAGGAATCGTCCCCGCCGCCGCAGGCCGCCAGGAACAGCGGCAGGGCCGCCACCGCGGCGATCACGACACCGGCATTCTTGGGCATTTTCGTTCTCCTTCGCACGGACCTTGCTTCGACACTGTTCTATGGGAATCACGGTTTCGCGGGGGTATCACCGGAGCGCCCGGCCAATTGCGGCGATGTACGGTGAAACCAGACGGAAACCCTTGATCTGGAAATGTGGTCATGACCGCCGCCCCGAAGGGAGCGATGATGCGCGTGCCGCTTCGCCTGCCCGGAAAGTTCCGGCTGCCCCGGCAGACCGTCCGGCTACGGCTGACGCTGCTCTACGGGGTGCTGTTCCTGCTCTCCGGCGCGGCGCTGCTCGGCATCACGTACGTGCTGGTCAGCAACGCCACCGACCACGGGTACACCTACACCGCGCCGGGCGGCGCGAGCACCAGGGTCGAGGGCAAGCACCTCGAACCCGGACCGGGGAACGTGGTGGTGAGCGCCCGGGGCCTCACCCAGGAGCAGCTGATGGAGCAGTCCCGGCTGCTGGAGGCGCAGGCCGAGCAGCAGCGCGCCGACCAGCTGCGCGAGCTGCTCGTGCAGTCCGGCGTCGCGCTGTGCATCATGGCCTTCCTGTCGATCCTGCTCGGCTGGATCGTCGCGGGCCGGGTGCTGCGCCGGGTCCGCACCATCACCACGACCGCCCGCGAGATCTCGGCGAACAACCTGCACGAACGGCTCGCCCTGGAGGGCCCGGTCGACGAGCTGAAGGAACTCGGCGACACCATCGACGACCTGCTGGCCCGGCTGGAGTCGGCGTTCCAGGCGCAGCGCCGGTTCATCGCCAACGCCTCGCACGAGCTGCGCACCCCGCTGGCCCGGCAGCGGGTCATCGTCCAGGTCGCGCTGTCGGACCCCGACGCCACGGTCGAGTCCCTGCGCGCCGCCCACGAGCGGGTGCTCGTCTCCGGCGAGCAGCAGGAACGGCTGATCGCCGCCCTGCTCACCCTCGCCAGGGGCCAGGCCGGGCTGGACGTCCGCAAACCCTTCGACCTGGCCGACGTGGTGCGGCAGGTGGTGGCGTCCCGGCACGCCGACGCCGAGAGCCGCGGCGTCCGGCTGAGCGCGCGGCTGGCGCCGGCGCGGGCGGCGGGCAAGGCCGACCTGGTCGAACGCCTCGCGGTCAACCTCGTCGACAACGCGCTGCGCTACAACGTCCCGGGCGGCATGGTGGACGTCGCCGTGGCGGACCGCGCCGGGCAGGCCGTGCTGTCCGTGACCAACACCGGCCCGGTCGTCGCCGACGGCGACATGGAACGGCTGTTCCAGCCGTTCCAGCGCCTCAACCGCACCGAACGCACCGGCCGGGGCGGCGGCCGCGGCGACGGCGGCCTCGGGCTCGGCCTGTCCATCGTGCAGGCGATCGTGACGGCGCACGGCGCCGCGCTCGACGCCGTGCCCCGCCCGGAGGGCGGGCTGGCCATCACGGTGACCTTCCCGCCGCCCCATCAGGCCTCCAGCCAGTCGGACACCACCCGGCCGACCTCGGCCATCGACCGGGGTTTGACCATGTCGCGGTGAGCCGACTCGACCCGGTGGCTCACCACGCCGCCCTGTACGTACGGCGTCCAGATCTCCGGGGCCTGCTCGGCCGGGGAGAACTCCGGACGATCGAGAGCCGCGACGAACAGCAGCAGGTCGCCGTGGAAGACCGCCGGGGTGAACCCCTTCATCAGGGCCTCGTTGTTGGCGTCGATCCGGTCGATCGCCGCGAGCGTCTCGTCGGCCCCCTCCTCGGCGTCCCGCTCCGGACGGTTGTCGAACCACTCCGTCACCGGTTCCCCGGCCTGTTCGCCGGCCTGTCCGCCGGGTTCGGCCGTGCCGGGGAGTTCGTCCCGGCGGTCCACCACCTGGAAGGGGTAGGAGTCCAGGATCGCCAGTAGTTCCACCTGCTCGCCGCACTCCTGGATGTGGGTGGCGAGGGCGTGCGCGACCAGGCCGCCGAACGACCAGCCGAGCACCCGGTACGGCCCTTCGGGCTGGATGGCCCGCATCCGCTGGAAGTAGTCCGCCGCCATCTCCTCGACGGTCTCCGGCAGCGGCTCCTCGCCGTCCAGGCCGCGGGCCTGCAGCCCGTACACCGGATACCGGCCGGGCAGGTGGCGGATGAGCTCGGTGTAGCACCAGCTCAGCCCGTGCCCCGCGTGGACGCAGAACACCGGCCGCTCGCCGCCTTCGGCCGCCCGCAACGGCAGCACCGGGTCGAAGTCGTAGGACTCTCCCCCCTCGTTCAGCGCCGCCGCCAGGGCCTCGACGGTCGGGGTGAGGAACAGCGTCTGGACGCTCAGTTCCGTGTCGAGCCTGCCGCGGATCTGCGCGATGAGCTTCATGGCCAGCAGCGAGTCACCGCCGAGATCGAAGAAGCTGACGTCCGCGCCGACCTTGGGCAGCCCGAGCACCTCGGCGAACAGGCCGCACAGCACCTCCTCCACCGCCGTCTCCGGCTCGCGACCGGAGGCGGCGCCGACGGCGCCGGGGGCGGGCAGTGCGGCCCGGTCGAGCTTGCCGTTGACCGTCAGCGGCAGCGCCTCCAGCATCAGGAACGCGGACGGGACCATGTAGTCGGGCAGGACCGCCGCCAGGTGCTCGCGCAGGTCGGCGGCGTCGGTGCCGCTGGTCGCGGGCACGACGTAGGCGACCAGGCGCCTGTCCCCGGGCCGGTCCTCACGGGCGACGACCGCCACCCGGTCGACGCTCCGGTGACCGGACAGGACGGCTTCGATCTCGCCCGGCTCCACACGGAATCCGCGGATCTTGACTTGCTCGTCGGCTCGGCCGATGAACTCCAGTTCGCCGTCGTTCGTCCAGCGGGCCAGGTCGCCGGTGCGGTACATCCGCCCGGCGGTGAACGGGCAGGCCACGAACCGTTCTGCGGTGAGGGTCGGACGGTTGACGTACCCGCGTGTGACGCCTGCGCCGGCGACGTACAGTTCGCCGGTCACTCCGGCCGGGACAGGCTGGAGGAATTCGTCCAGGACGAACGCTTGCGTGTTGCCGATCGGACGGCCGATGGGCGGGGTTCCGGGGCCGTCCACCACACCGACTGTCGCCATGACGGTCGTCTCGGTGGGGCCGTAGGTGTTCCACAACCGGTCGCCGCCTGCCCACCGCGCGGCCAGCTCTGCTGACAACCGCTCGGCACCCAGCACCCAACGGTTCACGCCCTGGACCTGGGCCGGGTCGAGCACGCTCAGCAGCGACGGCACGATGCTCGCCGCGCTGACCGCCTGCTCGTTGATCATTCGGGTGAGCGCCGCCGGTTCCGCGCGCTCCTGCTGCGTGGCGATCACCAGCGTCGCACCGGACGACAGCGCCACCGCGATGTCCAGGACGGACGCGTCGAAGCTGAACGAGGCGAACTGCAGGATCGCCTTCCCCGGGGCCGCACCCAGCACCGGGCGTAGGGACTCCACGAGGTTGACCATGCCGCCGTGGTGGCCCATCACACCCTTGGGACGGCCCGTGGAGCCTGAGGTGTAGATGACGTAGGCCAGGCTGGAGGAGTCCAGTTCGATCCGTAGGGGCTCGGCGGACTGATCCGCGATCAGGTCATCGAGGGAGTCGATCCGTAGGGTCGCGCCGCTATCGGTGAGCATGAATTCCAGCCGGTCAGCCGGATACTCCGGGTCGAGCGGCACGTAGGCCGCGCCCGCCTTCCACACCCCGACCATCGCCACCACAGCGTCGATCCCGCGCGGCAGGCACAGGCCAACGATCGACTCTGGGCCGACCCCGGCGTCTCGGAGGTATCGGGCCAGCCGGTTCGACCGTTCTTCCAGCTCGGCGTAGGTCAGGGCGGCGTCACCGCACCGCAGCGCGTCCGCGTCCGGCGTGCGGTCCGCCCACTCCTGGATCCGGTCGGGGATCGTGGTTTCGGGGATCGCCGCGGCCGTGTCGTTCCAGCCGGTGAGCAGCGCGTCGCGCTCCCCCTCGCCGAGGATCTCGATCCGGCTGACGCGGGTGTCGGCGTCGGCGGCGACCTGTGCCAGCACGTGGACCAGCCGTTCGGCGATCCGGCGGACGGTGGCCTCGTCGAACAGGTCGGTGGCGTACTGGATGTCGCCGCCGATCCCGGCGGGCGCGCCGTCGGGGTCGCGCTGTTCGACCAGCGTGACCGACAGGTCGAACCTGGCCGCCTCCGTGCCCTCCAGCGGCGGCATCGGCTGCACGCTCAGGCCCGGCAGCTCCCACTCGCCCTCGGCACGCGGAGTGTTCTGGACGGCGAGCATCACCTGGAACAGCGGGTGGCGGGACAGCGAGCGGGACGGGCTGAGGTCGTCCACGAGCCGTTCGAACGGTACGTCCTGGTGGGCGTAGGCGGAAAGGTCGGCCTCGCGGACCCGGCCGAGCAGCTCACCGAACGTCGGGTCGCCGCCGACGTCGGTGCGCAGCACGAGGGTGTTGACGAAGAACCCGGCCAGGTCCTCCAGTGCGGCCTCGCCCCGTCCCGCGATGGCGGTGCCGAACGGGATGTCGGTACCGGCGCCGAGCCGGGCGAGCAGGACGGCCAGCGCGGCCTGCGCGACCATGAAGACGGTCGCGCCGCCGTGCCGGGCGACCTCCAGGAGGCCGGCGTGGACCTCCGGGTCGAGCCGGAGGGGCACGGACGCGCCCTCGAACGACGGGACGGCGGGACGCGGCCGGTCGGTGGGCAGCGCGAGCTCTTCGGGCAGTCCTGCGAGCGCGTCCCGCCAGTAGCCGAGCTGGGAGCTGATCATGCTGTCCGGATCGTCCAGCTCGCCGAGAACCTCGCGCTGCCACAGCGCGTAGTCGGCGTACTGGACGGGCAGCGGGTTCCAGTCCGGTTCACGGCCTTCCAGCCGGGCGGCGTAGGCGACGCCCAGGTCACGGGCCAGGACGCCCATCGACCAGCCGTCCACCGCGATGTGATGGGCGACGATCAGGAGCAGGTACTCGTCGTCTCCCAGCGCCATCAGCCGGATCCGCCAGGGCAGCTCCCTGCCGACGTCGAAGCCCCGGCCGGCCTCGGCCGCCAGCACCTCGCCCAGCTCGTCCTGCGTGACCTCGGTGACGACCAGCGGCGGGCGTCCGGCCGGTCCGGTCAGGATCCGCTGGACGGGGGTCCCGCCGGTCTCGGGGTAGATGGTGCGAAGGGTCTCGTGCCGGTCGGCGAGGTCGCCCAGGGCCGCTTCCAGGACGGACGGGTCCAGCCGACCCGAAAGGCGCAGCGCCATCGGCAGGACGTAACCGGCGCCCGCACCGGCCTCTTCCAGCCGGTTCAGGAACCACATGCGCTGCTGCCCATAGGACAGCGGCAGCACCTGCGGCCGTGGCCGGGACGTGAGCGCCGGTCGGACGCCGCCCGGCCCGGCCGCGCTGACCGCCCTGGCGACGGCCGCGGCGGTGGGTTCGGCGAACAGGGCCCGGATGCCGATCTCGGTGTCGAAGACCGCCCGCACGCGGGCGATGAGCCGCATGGCGAGCAGCGAATCTCCGCCCAGTTCGAAGAACGAGTCTTCGGCTCCGACGCGCTCCAGCCCGAGAACTTCGGCGAACAGGCCGCAGAGGATCTCCTCGGTCTGGGTGGCAGGGGCGCGACTGACCGACCGTCCGGCGAAGTCGGGCGCGGGGAGCGCCGCCCGGTCGAGCTTGCCGTTGACAGTGAGGGGAAGCTCCTCCAACTGCACGAACGCGGCCGGGACCATGTACTCGGGCACAGTGGCCGACAGATGCTCACGGAGAACCGTGGCGTCCACGGCGCCGTTCGATGGGACGACGTAGGAGACCAGGCGTTCGTCTCGGACCAGCACTACCGCGCGGTCGACGCTCTCGTGCTTCGCCAGCACGGCTTCAACCTCGCCCGGCTCCACACGGAACCCGCGAATCTTCACCTGCTCGTCCGCACGCCCGACGAACTCCAACGCCCCATCAGGCGTCCAACGAGCCAGGTCGCCGGTGCGATACATCCGCCCGGCGGCGAACGGGCAGGCCATGAACCGCTCAGCGGTCAAAGTGGGACGGTTGACATACCCGCGCGTCACGCCTGCGCCGGCGACGTACAGCTCTCCAGTCACCCCGGCCGGAACCGGACGCAGGAACTCGTCCAGCACAAACGCCTTGATGTTGCCGATCGGACGGCCGATGGGCGGTGTTCCAGGGCGGTCCACCACACCCACTGTGGCCATGACGGTCGTCTCGGTGGGGCCGTAGGTGTTCCACAGCCGATCCCCGCCTGCCCAGCGTGCAGCCAGGTCCGCCGACAGTCGCTCGGCACCCAGCACCCACCGGCCGACACCTTCGACCTGGGCCGGGTCGAGCACGCTCAGCAGCGACGGCACGATGCTCGCCGCGTCAACACCCTGCTCATTGATCATTCGGGTCAGCGCCGCCGACTCGGCACGCTCCTGCGCGGTCGCGATGACGAGGGTGGCCCCCGACGACAACGCCACAGCGATATCGAGCACCGAGGCGTCGAAGCTGAACGACGCGAACTGCAAGATCGCCTTACCCGGGGCCGCGCCCAGGACCGGCCGCAGCGATTCGACCAGGTTGACCATGCCGCCGTGGTGGCCCATCACACCCTTGGGACGACCCGTGGAGCCGGAGGTGTAGATGACGTACGCCAGGCTCGCCGCGTCCACCTCGATCCCCAACGGCTCGGCGGACTGCTCGGCGATCAGGTCGTCCAGCGAGTCGATCCGCAGGGACGCACCGCTGTCGGACAGCATGAACTCCAGCCGGTCAGCCGGGTACTCGGGGTCCAGCGGAACGTAGGCCGCGCCCGCCTTCCACACCCCGATCATCGCCACCACAGCGTCGATCCCGCGCGGCAGGCACAGGCCCACGACCGACTCACGGCCGACCCCGGCACCCAGCAGATACCGGGCCAGCCGATTCGACCGCTCATCCAACTCGGCATACGTCAGGGCCGCGTCACCGCACCGCAACGCCACCGCGTCCGGCGTCCGGTCCGCCCACGCCCGGATCTGCTCGGGGATCAGGACATCCGCGACCGGCGCCTGCGTGGCGTTCCAGTCCGCCACCACGGCACGCCGCTCGGCCTCGTCCAGAACCTCGACCTGGCTGACGCGCAGTTCCGGGTCGGCCGCGACTTGCTCCAGCACCCGTGCGAAACGGTCGGCAAGAGCCTGAGCGGTGGACTCATCGAACAGATCGGTGGCGTACTGAATGCCGCCGCCGATCCCCATCGGCGCGCCGTTCTGGTCCCGGTGCTCCGTCAGGCTGACCGACAGGTCGAACCGGGCGACCTCGGTGACGTCCTGCGGTGGTAACGGCTCGACTTGTAGGCCGGGCAGGTCCCAGCCACCGCGGACCTGGGGCAGGTTCTGGAGGGCGAACATCACCTGGAACAGCGGCTGGCGGGACAGCGAGCGGGACGGGCTGAGGTCGTCCACGAGCCGTTCGAACGGGATGTCCTGGTGACCGTAGGCGGCCAGGTCGGTGTCGCGGACACGCTTCACCAGGTCGGCGAACGACGGGTCGCCGCCGACATCCGTGCGCAGCACGAGGGTGTTGGCGAAGAATCCGGCGACGTCGTCGAGCGCCACATCCCCGCGTCCGGCGATCGCGGTGCCGAGGGGAATGTCGGTGCCGGCGCCGAGCCGGGACAGCAGCACCGCCAAGGCGGCCTGGGCCACCATGAACACGGTGGACCCGCTGCGCTGGGCGTACTCGACCAGTCGGCCATGTGCCTCGGCGGAGATTCCGACCGGCACGGACGCGCCCCTGAACGAGGGGACGGCGGGACGCGGCCGGTCCGTCGGCAGAACCAGTTCCTCCGGCAGGTCACGCAGAGCCTCGCGCCAGTAGCCGAGCTGACCACTGATCACGCTTTCGGCGTCCTCCGGATCGCCTAGCACCTCCCGCTGCCACAACGCGTAGTCGGCGTACTGGACGGGTTGGGCGGCCCACTCGGGCGCGCCGCCCTGGCGCCGCGCCGTGTAGGCAGCGCGCAGGTCACGCGCGAGCAGGCCCATGGTCCAGCCGTCCACCGCGATGTGGTGCGCCACGATGACCAGCACGTAGCGGCCGTCGCCGCGATCGAGCAGCCGAACCCGCCAGGGCACCTCCCGCTCGATGTCGAATCCCTGGGTGACCTGAATGGCGAGGATCTGGTCGAACTCGTCGTCCTCCACCTGGATCACTTCCAGCGGTGAACCGGCCTCTGCGACGGTGAGTATCCGCTGGTAGGGCGTGCCGTCGATCTGGGGGAAGATCGTGCGGAGGGTTTCGTGCCGCTCGGCGAGGTCGGTGAGCGCGGCCCCCAAGGCGTCCACGTCCAGGTCTCCGGAGAGCTCAAGAGTGAGCGGCAGGTTGTAGGCGGCGCCGGAGCCTTCCTCTTCCAGCCGGTTGAGGAACCACATGCGCTGCTGCCCGTACGACAGAGGCAGCCTTTCCGGGCGGGGCCGGGCCGTCAGCGGTGGACGGGCCTGGTCCGTGCCCGCCGTGACAGCCTTCGCGACGCCGGCGACCGTCGGTTCGGCGAACAACGCCCTGATACCGATCTCCACGCCGAACACCGCTCGCACCCGGGCGAGCAGCCGCATGGCCAACAGCGAGTCCCCGCCCAGTTCAAAGAAGGTGTCCTCGGCTCCGACGCGCTCCAGACCCAGTAGCTCGGCGAACAGGCCGCAGAGGATCTCCTCGGTCTGGGTGGCGGGGGCGCGGCTGACCGACCGTCCGGCGAAGTCGGGCGCGGGGAGGGCGGCCCGGTCGAGCTTGCCGTTGACGGTGAGGGGAAGCTCCTCCAACTGCACGAACGCGGCCGGGACCATGTACTCGGGCACAGTGGCCGACAGGTGCTCGCGGAGAACGGCGGTGTCCACGGCGCCGTTTGATGGGACGACGTAGGAGACCAGACGGTCATCGCGGACCAGCACCACAGCGCGGTCGACGCTCTCGTGCTTCGTCAGCACGGTTTCGACCTCGCCCGGTTCCACGCGGAATCCGCGGATCTTGACCTGTTCGTCGGCCCGTCCGACGAACTCCAGCTCGCCGTCGTCCGTCCAGCGGGCCAGGTCGCCGGTCCGGTACATCCGCCCATCGGCGAACGGGCAGGCCACGAACCGCTCAGCGGTCAGAGTCGGACGGTTGACATACCCGCGCGTCACGCCCGCGCCGGCGACGTACAGTTCGCCGGTCACTCCGGCCGGAACAGGCTGCAGGAACTCATCCAGGACGAACGCTTGCGTGTTGCCGATCGGACGGCCGATGGGCGGTGTTCCGGGGCTGTCGACCACGCCAACCGTTGCCATCACGGTCGTCTCGGTGGGGCCGTAGGTGTTCCACAGCCTGTCCCCGCCTGCCCAGCGCGCGGCCAGGTCCGCCGACAGCCGCTCGGCGCCCAGCACCCATCGGCCCACGCCTTCGACCTGGGCCGGGTCGAGCACGCTCAACAGCGACGGCACGATGCTCGCCGCATCAACACCCCGCTCATTGATCATTCGCGTCAGAGCCGCCGGTTCCGCGCGCTCCTGCGCCGTGGCGATCACCAACGTCGCACCCGACGACAACGCCACCGCCACGTCCAGGACCGACGCGTCGAAGTTGAACGACGCGAATTGCAAGATCGCCTTCCCCGGGGCCGCGTCTAGGACCGGTCGCAGCGATTCGACCAGGTTGACCATGCCGCCGTGGTGGCCCATGACGCCCTTGGGGCGGCCTGTGGAGCCGGAGGTGTAGATGACGTACGCCAGGCTGGACATGTCCAGAGCGGCCTCGATGGGCTCTGGGGACTGATCCGCGATCAGGTCATCGAGGGAGTCGATCCGCAGAGACGCGCCACTGTCGGCGAGCATGAACTCCAGCCGGTCAGCCGGATACTCGGGGTCGAGCGGCACATAAGCGGCACCCGCCTTCCACACCCCGACCATCGCCACCACAGCGTCCACACCACGCGGCAGGCACAGACCCACCACCGACTCACGACCGACCCCGGAATCCCGCAGATACCGGGCCAGCCGGTTCGACCGCTCCTCCAGCTCGGCATACGTCAGGGCCGCGTCACCGCACCGCAACGCCACCGCGTCCGGCGTGCGCTCCGCCCAGTCCTGGACCAGGCCCGGCAGCGTCACCGCCGGGACGGGACGCGCGGTGGCGTTCCAGTCCGCCAGCGCCGCGTGCCGTTCGGCGTCGTCCAGAACCTCGATCTGGCCGACCTTGAGGCCGGGGTCGAACGCCACCTGTTCGAGAACCCGCTGCAGCCGGGTTGCCAACGCCTCAGCGGTGGGCTTGTCGAACAGGTCGGTGGCGTACTGGATCGCGCCGACGATGCCGGCGGGCTCGCCTTCGCGGCCGCGGTGCTCGGCGAGGCTGATCGACAGGTCGAACCGGGCGGTCTCGGCCTCGTCGCCGGGCGGCATCGGCTCGACCTGCAGGCCGGGCAGGTCCCACCGGCCCTGTGCGACGGGCACGCTCTGCAGGGCGTACGAAACCTGGAACAGCGGCTGGCGGGACAGCGACCTGACGGGGTTGAGTTCGTCCACAAGCCGTTCGAACGGGACGTCCTGGTGGGCGTAGGCGGCCAGGTCGGTCTCGCGGACACGCTCCACGAGGTCGGCGAACGAGGGGTTGCCGCTGACGTCGGTGCGCAGCACCAGCGTGTTGACGAAGAACCCGACGAGGCCGTCGAGGTCGGCGTCCCCCCGGCCCGCGGTGACGGTGCCGAGCGGGATGTCGCTTCCGGCACCGAGCCGGGACAGCAGCACCGCAAGCCCTGCCTGCACCACCATGAACACCGTCGAACCGCTGTACTGGGCGAGTTCCACCAGCCGACCGTGGGCCTCGGCGGAGATCCCGACCGGCACGGACGCGCCCTTGAACGAGGGGACGGCGGGACGCGGCCGGTCCGTCGGCAGGACCAGCTCCTCCGGCAGATCACGCAGGGCCTCGCGCCAGTAGCCGAGCTGACCACTGATCACGCTTTCCGG
Organism: Actinomadura miaoliensis; assembly: GCF_039536785.1. Classification (NCBI taxonomy): domain Bacteria; kingdom Bacillati; phylum Actinomycetota; class Actinomycetes; order Streptosporangiales; family Thermomonosporaceae; genus Actinomadura; species Actinomadura miaoliensis. Next base: position 171,153 of record NZ_BAAAZG010000006.1, on the reverse strand, counting down.
ATCGTCCAGGTCACCGAGAACCTCACGCTGCCACAGCGCGTAGTCGGCGTACTGGACGGGCAGCGGCTCCCAGTCCGGCTCCGTGCCCTCCAGCCGGGCGGCGTACGCGATGCCCAGGTCGCGGGCCAGGACGCCGACCGACCAGCCGTCCACCGCGATGTGATGCGCGGTGACCACCAGGGCGTGTTCGTCCTCATCGAGGACCACCAGCCGGACCCGCCACGGCGGCTCCGTGCCGACGTCGAATCCCCGGGCCACCTCGGCTTCGACAAGCTCGGCGAGTTCCGCCTCGGGCACCCGGCTGATCGTCAGCGGGGGACGTCCCGCCTCGCCGGTCAGGATGCGCTGGGAGGGGGCGCCATCGACCTCGGGGAAGATCGTTCGCAGGGTCTCGTGGCGTTCCGCGACATCTGCGAGCGCGGCCTCCAACACGGTCACGTCCAGGGGGCCGGACAGCCGCAGCGTCAGCGGGACGTTGTAGGCGGCGCCGGAGCCCTCCCCTTCGAGCCGGTTGAGGAACCACATGCGCTGCTGCCCGTACGACAGAGGCAGCCTGTCCGGACGGGGGCCGGCCGTCAGTTGCGGCCGGGCCTGGTCCGTGCCCGCCACGACGGCCTTGGCGACTCCGGCGACGGTGGGGTCGGCGAAGAGCGTCCGGATGCCGATCTCGGCCTCGAAGACCGCCCGCACGCGGGCGAGCAGCCGCATGGCCAGCAACGAGTCCCCGCCCAGCTCGAAGAACGAGTCCTCCGCCCCGACCCGCTCCAACCCGAGGATCTCGGCGAACAGACCGCACACGATCTCCTCGGTCTGGGTGGCCGGTCCCCGGCTCGCCGACCGGCCCGCGAAGTCAGGGGCGGGCAGCGCGGCCCGATCGAGCTTGCCGTTGACCGTCAGCGGCAGCGCCTCCAATTGCACGAACGCGGCCGGGACCATGTACTCGGGCAGGCTCACCGACAGATGCTCACGGAGAACGGCGGCGTCCACGGCACCGTTTGATGGGACGACGTAGGCGACGAGACGGTCATCCCGAACCAGCACCACCGCGCGGTCGACGCTCTCGTGCCCGGACAGGACGGCTTCGACCTCACCCGGCTCCACACGGAACCCACGGATCTTCACCTGCTCGTCCGCCCGGCCGACGAACTCCAACACGCCTTCAGGCGCCCAGCGGACCAGGTCACCGGTCCGGTACATCCGCCCGGCGGCGAAGGGGCAGGCCACGAACCGTTCGGCGGTCACGGTGGGGCGGTTGACGTACCCGCGTGTCACGCCTGCGCCGGCGACATAGAGTTCGCCGGTCACTCCCACCGGCACCGGCTGCAGGAACTCGTCCAGCACGAACACGCTGGTGTTGCCGATCGGGCTGCCGATCGGCGGCGTCCCTGGGCCGTCCACGACGCCGACCGTCGCCATGACGGTGGTCTCGGTGGGGCCGTAGGTGTTCCAGAGCCTGTCGCCGCCTGCCCAGCGCGCGGCCAGGTCCGCCGACAGCCGCTCGGCGCCCAGCACCCAGCGATCCACGCTCTCCACCTGGGCCGGGTCGAGCACGCTCAGCAGGGACGGCACGATGCTCGCCGCACTGACCGCCTGCTCGTTGAGCATCCGGGTAAGCGCCGCCGGTTCCGCGCGCTCCTGCGCCGTGGCAATGACGAGCGTGGCCCCCGACGACAATGCCACCGCAACGTCCAGCACCGACGCGTCGAAGCTGAACGAGGCGAACTGCAAGATGGCCTTCCCCGGGGCCGCGCCCAGGACCGGCCGCAGGGACTCCACCAGGTTGACCATGCCGCCGTGGTGGCCCATCACGCCCTTGGGACGTCCCGTGGAGCCGGACGTGTAGATGACATACGCCAGGGCCGCCGCGTCCACCTCGATCCCCAACGGCTCGGCGGACTGGTCGGCGATCAGGTCATCGAGCGAGTCGATCCGCAGGGACGCGCCGCTGTCGGCGAGCATGAACTCCAGCCGGTCAGCCGGATACTCCGGGTCGAGCGGAACGTAAGCCGCACCCGCCTTCCACACCCCGACCATCGCCACCACAGCGTCCACACCACGCGGCAGACACAGACCCACCACCGACTCACGACCGACCCCGGAATCCCGCAGATACCGGGCCAGCCGGTTCGACCGCTGATCCAACTCAGCGTAGGTCAGCGCCGCGTCACCGCACCGCAACGCCACTGCATCCGGCGTCCGCGCGGCCCAGTCCTTGACCAGGCCCGGCACCGTCAGCGTCGGGACAGGCCGCGCGGTGGCGTTCCAGTCCGCCAGCACCGCGCGCCGTTCGGCGTCCTCCAGAACCCCGATCTGGCTGACCCTCAACTCCGGGTCGGCCGCGACCTGCTCCAGCACCCGCACGAAGCGGTCGGCGATGGAACGAGCGGTGGACTCGTCGAACAGATCGGTGGCGTACTGGATCCCGCCGCCGATCCCCGCCGGCGCGCCGTCCTCGTCGCGCCGCTCCGACAGGCTGACCGACAGATCGAACCGGGCCGCCTCGGAACCCTCGCGAGGCGGCAGCAGATCGACCTGGAGCCCCGGCAGTTCCCACCGGCCCTGCCGGTCGCCCGCAGCGCTCTGGAGCGAGTACATCACCTGGAACAGCGGCTGACGCGACAGCGACCTGACGGGGTTGAGGTCGTCCACGAGCCGTTCGAACGGCAGGTCCTGGTGGGCGTAGGCCGCCAGGTCGGCATCGCGGACGCGCTTCACCAGATCGGCGAACGACGGGTCGCCGCCGACATCGGTGCGCAGTACGAGGGTGTTGACGAAGAACCCGGCGAGGCCGTCGAGGACCGCCTCGTCCCGGCCGGCGGTCGCGGTGCCGAGGGGGATGTCGGTGCCCGCCCCGAGCCGGGCCAGCAGCACCGCCAGCGCGGCCTGCACGACCATGAAGACGCTCGCGCCCTGCCGCTGCGCCACCTCGGCCAGCGCCGCGTGGACCTCGGCGGACACGCCCATGGGCGTCATCGCGCCCTCGAACGACGGGACGGCGGGACGCGGCCGGTCCGTCGGCAGGACCAGCTCCTCCGGCAGGTCACGCAGGGCTTCGCGCCAGTAGCCGAGCTGGCCACTGATCACGCTGTCCGGATCGTCCAGTTCACCGAGAACCTCGCGCTGCCACAGCGCGTAGTCGGCGTACTGGACGGGCAGCGGCTCCCAGTCCGGCGCCGAGCCCTCCAGCCGGGCGGCATACGCGATGCCCACCTCCCGGGCCAGAACACTGAGCGACCAGCCGTCCACCGCGATGTGGTGCGCGATGATCACCAGAATGTGCTCGTCGTCCCCGAGAACCAGCAACCGGACTCGCCACGGCAGTTCGCGCTCCACGTCGATGCCCGCCCCGCTCTCCTCGGCGAGCACCCGGTCCACATCGGCCGCCTGGACGGGCGTGACGTTCAGCCGGGGGTGACCGGCGCGGCCCGTCAAAATGTGCTGGCGCGGGACGCCACCCGTCTCGGGGAAGATCGTGCGCAGGCTCTCGTGCCGGTCGGCGACGTCGGCGAGGGCCGCTTCCAGCGCGGTCACGTCCAGTTCGCCGGAGATCCGCAGGGCCAGCGGCAGGTTGTAGGCGGCGCCGACCCCTTCTCCTTCGAGCCTGTTGAGGAACCACATGCGCTGCTGCCCGTACGACAGCGGCACCACGTCCGGGCGGGGCCGGGCCGTCAGCGCCCTGCGGGTGGTGCCCCGGCCCTCCGCCGAGACGATCCGGGCGACGCTCGCGACCGTCGGCGCCGCGAACAGCGCCCTGATCTCCACCTCGACCTCGAACACCGCCCGGATCCTGGCGATCAGCCGCATCGCCAGCAGTGAGTCACCGCCGAGTTCGAAGAACGAGTCTTCGGCGCCGACCTGGTCGAGGCCGAGGACTTCGGCGAACAGGCCGCACAACACCTCTTCGGTCGCGTTCGCCGGGCCACGCCCACCCGACCGGCCACCAAAGTCCGGGGCGGGCAGGGCGGCCCGGTCGAGCTTGCCGTTCGGGGTGGTCGGTAACGCCTCCAGCACCACGAACGCCGCCGGAACCATGTACTCCGGTAAGCGCTCGGCCGCGAACTTCCGCAACACGGCCTCATCCACACCGGCCCCGTCGACGGGGACGATGTAGGCGACGAGGCGTTTGGTGCCGGGCTGGTCTTCGCGCACCACCACCGCGACCTGGCCCACGGAGGTGTGTGCGGCAAGCGCGGCCTCGATCTCGCCCAGCTCGATCCGGAATCCCCGGATCTTCACCTGGTCATCGACCCGCCCCAGATACACCAGCTCACCATCAGCGGACCATCGGGCCAGGTCACCGGTCCGATACATCCGCTCACCCGACCCGAACGGGCAAGCAACAAACCGCTCGGAAGTCAGTCCCTGGCGCCCCAGATAACCCCGGGCCAGCTGCACACCGGCCACATACAACTCCCCCGCGACACCGACCGGGACCGGTTGCAGGGACGAGTCGAGGACGTAGGCGCGGGTGTTCCACACCGGACGGCCGATCGGGATAACGGTCGCGTCCTCGTCGGCCAGGCAGGGCCGGAACGTCACATCAACCGCTGTTTCCGTGGGGCCGTACAGGTTGTGCAGTTCCACCCGAAGCCGCCGGTGGAACTCCGCCACCAGCTCCGCCGGCAGCGCTTCACCGCTGCACACAACCCGCCGCAGACTCCCGCACCGCCCCGGCGACACCTCCGGCAGGAACGCACCCAGCATCGACGGCACGAAATGCACCGTGGTGATCTGCTCCCGCTCGATCACCTCCACCAGATACGCCGGATCCTGATGACCACCCGGACGCGCCATCACCAACCCCGCACCCGTGATGAGCGGCCAGAAGAACTCCCACACCGACACATCGAACCCCGACGGAGTCTTCTGCAGCACCCGATCCGACCCGTCCAGCCCGTACTGGTCCTGCATCCACAACAGACGATTCACGATCGCCCCGTGCGAGACCGCCACACCCTTCGGACGCCCCGTCGAACCCGACGTGTAAATCACATACGCGACGTCGTCCCCGCCCACCGGCACCTCAGAGGGCTTCGGACCGTCGCCGCCGACCAGGCCGTCGTCCACCACAAGGACGTCAGTGCCCTCGGGCACGACATCCCGGGTCGCCTCCGTGCACACCACGACGGCCGGGCGGGCGTCGCCGAGCATGAACTCGATCCGCGCCGCCGGATAACCCGAATCCACCGGCACATAACCCGCACCCGCCTTCAACACCCCCACCAACACCGCCACCAGCTCAACAGAACGATCGACCACCACCCCCACCAAGTCACCACGACCCACACCACGCGCCACCAACTCCCCCGCCACCCGATCACTGGCCGCGTCCAACTCCGCATACGACCAACGCACCCGCTCATCCGCCACCGCCAACGCACCCGGCGTCCGCCCCACCTGCTCAGCGAACAACCCCACCAACGACCCCGACGCCACCCCACGCGCCGTGTCGTTCCAACCCGACACCACGACCTCGCGTTCGGCGGAGTTGAGGACCTCCACCCGGTTCACCCGGACGGCCGGGTCGGCGGCCACCTGTTCGAGGACGCGGACGAGACGGTCGGCCATTTCCGCGACGGTGTGTTCGTCGAACAGGTCGGTGGCGTACTGGATGACGCCGCCGATGCCGCCCGGGGTGCCCTCGTCGTCGCGGTGTTCGGCGAGCGTCACCGACAGGTCGAAGCGTGCCGCCTGGGTTCCGTCCTCGGGCGGGAGCGCTTCGAACGCCAGCCCGGGCAGGGCGGTACGTTCCTGCCAGCGGGGCAGGTTCTGCAGGGTGTACTCGACCTGGAACAGCGGGTGCCGGGACAGCGAGCGGGACGGGCTGAGGTCGTCCACGAGCCGTTCGAACGGCACGTCCTGGTGGGCGTAGGCGGCCAGGTCGGCCTCGCGGACGCGGGCGACCAGGTCGGCGAACGACGGGTTTCCGCTGACGTCGGTGCGCAGCACCAGGGTGTTGACGAAGAAGCCGGTGACGTCGTCGAGGGCGGCGTCGCCGCGGCCCGCGACGGCGGTGCCGAGGGGGATGTCGTCGCCCGCGCCGAGCCGGGCCAGCAGCACCGCCAGGCCGGCCTGGACGACCATGAAGACGGTCGCGCCGCTCTGCTGGGCGATCCGCACGAGACGGGCGTGCACGGCGGCGGGGACGTGCACCGGCACGGCCGCGCCCTGGAACGTGGGCATCGACGGCCGGGGACGGTCCGCCGGCAGCGCCAGTTCCTCGGGGAGTCCGGCGAGCGCCTCGCGCCAGTGGCGGAGCTGGGCGCTGATCGCGCTGTCGGGGTCGTCGAGTTCGCCGAGCACCTCGCGCTGCCACAGCGCGTAGTCGGCGTACTGAACGGGCGGCGGGGTCCAGGCGGGGGCGGTGCCCTGGCGCCGCGCGGTGTAGGCGGCGGCGAGGTCGCGCAGCAGGACGCCCATGGACCAGCCGTCGACGGCGATGTGGTGGGCGACGACGCTCAGCACGTGCTCGTCCTCGCCGAGGGGCACCAGCCGGACCCGCCAGGGCAGGTCGCGGGCGACGTCGAAGCGGTGGACCGCCTCGGCGCGCAGGACGTCGCCGAGATCCTCGCCGGGGTCGCCGACGGTGAGGCGCGGGTGTCCGGCGGGGCCGGTCAGGATCTCCTGGCGGGGGGTGCCGTCCTGGTCGGGGTAGATCGTGCGGAGGGTCTCGTGCCGGTCGGCGACGTCGGCGAGGGCCGCTTCCAGGGCCGCCGTGTCGAGTTCGCCGCGCAGCCGGACGGCCAGGGGGACGTTGTAGCCCGCGCCGGCGCCCGCCTTCTCCAGCCGGTTGAGGAACCACATGCGCTGCTGGCCGTAGGAGAGCGGGACCGCGTCGGGCCGGGGCCGGGGCGTCAGGGCGGGCCGGGCGGTGCCGCCGGTCGTGTCGACCAGCCGGGCCACGTCGGCGGGGGACGGGCCGGCGAACAGGTCGCCGATGCTGATCTCGGCGCCGAGGACGGCGCGGATGCGGGCGAGCAGCCGCATGCCCAGCAGCGAGTCGCCGCCGAGGTCGAAGAAGGAGTCGTCCGCGCCGACCTCGTCCAGCCCGAGCAGCTCGGCGTACAGGCCGCACAGCAGCTCCTCGACGGGGGTCGCCGGGGCGCGCCCGCCGGTGAGGCCGCCGAAGTCCGGTGCGGGCAGGGCGCGCCGGTCGAGCTTGCCGTTGGACGTCAGGGGCAGCGACTCCAGCACCACGAACGCGGCCGGGACCATGTACTCGGGCAGGCGGGCGGCGGCGAGGTCGCGCAGCCGCGCGGTGATGCCGCGGTCGTCGCCGGCGGGGACGACGTAGGCGACCAGGCGCTTGTCGCCGCGGGTGTCCTCGCGGACGACGACGGCGACGCGCGCGACGTCGTCGCAGGTGGCCAGCAGCGCCTCGATCTCGCCGGGCTCGACCCGGTAGCCGCGGATCTTCACCTGCTCGTCGGCGCGGCCGGCGAACATCAGCCGGCCGTCGTGCCAGCGCGCGAGGTCGCCGGTCCGGTACATGCGGGTGCCCGGGGCGAACGGGCAGGCGGTGAACCGTTCGGCGGTGAGCGCGGGCCGGTCCAGGTAGCCGCGGGCCAGGCCGTCGCCCGCGACGTACAGTTCGCCGGTGACGCCGTCGGGCACGGGCTGGAGGAACTCGTCCAGGACGTAGACGCGGGTGTTGCCGCGCGGGCGGCCGATCGGCAGCACCGCGGGCGGGTCGGAGCGGACCTCGTGGGTGGTGGCGCACAGCGTCACCTCGGTCGGCCCGTACAGGTGCCGGAGGGTGACGTCCGGGCAGGCCGCCATGATCTTCGCGGCGGCGCCGGGCGGGACCACGTCGCCGCCGGTCAGGACCTCCTGCACGCCGGTGAGGGCTGCGGGGGATTCCTCGGCGAGCACGCCGAACAGGCCGGCGGTCAGGTGCACGGCGGTCAGCGCGTGGTCGCGGACGAAGCGGGTGAGCGTCGCCGCGTCCACCTTGCCGGGCGGCGCCACGACGACGGCGCCGCCGTGAGCGAGCGGAACCCAGATCTCGAAGGTGGAGGCGTCGAAGGCGTGCGGCGCGTGCAGCAGGACGCGGCCGCGGGCGCCGGGGCCCCAGCACGGGTCGGTGGCGAGGGCGGCGACCGCGCCGTGGGTGGCGGTGACGCCCTTCGGCACGCCGGTCGACCCCGACGTGTACATGACGTAGGCGAGGTCGGCCGGTGCGAGGGCGACGGCGGGCGGGGCCGCGTCGGACGGCAGGTCCTCGACGGTGACGACCGTCCCGGCGGCGATCACCTCGTCGGCGACGAGCTGCCGGGCGAGCCCGCCGTCGGCGACGACCACGTCGAGTCCGGCGAGGACGTGGCGGGTGCGGGCGGCGGGCCACGACGGGTCCGCCGGCACGTACGCGGCGCCGGACCTGAGGATGCCGAGCAGGACCGCGAGCAGGTCGGGTGAGCGTTCCATCGCGACGCCGACCAGGTCGCCGCGGCGGACTCCGCGCGCGGCCAGGCCGGCGGCGATCCGGGCGGCGTGCCGGTCCAGGTCGGTGTAGGTCCAGGAGCGGCCGGCGCCGACGACGGCCACCGCGTCAGGAGTGCGGGCGGTCTGCGCGGCGAGCAGTTCCACCAGGGTCGGCGCGGGCGTCCCGGCGGCGGTGTCGTTGCGTTCGGCGAGCAGGACGTGCCGTTCCGCCGGGTCGAGCACCTGGATCTGGCTGACGCGCAGGCCGGGATCGGCGGCGACCTGGTCGAGCACGCGCACCAGCCGGTCGGCGAGGGTCCGCGCGGTCGTCTCGTCGAACAGGTCGGCGGCGTAGAGGAGGCCGCCGCCCATGCCGGCGGGGGCGCCTGCGGCGTCGCGGTGCTCGGACAGGCTGAGGGACAGGTCGAAGCGGGCGGCTTCGGCGCGGGACATCGCCTGCCGCACCGTCAGCCCGGACTGCTCCCAGCCGCCGGTCTCGGCGTCGGGCTCCGGCATGCTCTGCACGCTCATCGCGACCTGGAACAGCGGATGCCGGGACAGCGAGCGGGTCGGGCTGAGGTCGTCCACGAGCCGTTCGAACGGCAGGTCCTGGTGGGCGTAGGCGGCCAGGTCGGCCTCGCGGACGCGGGCGACCAGGTCGGCGAACGTGGGGTCGCCGCCGACGTCGGTGCGCAGCACGAGGGTGTTGACGAAGAATCCGGCGAGGTCGTCGAGGGCGGCGTCGCCGCGGCCCGCCACGGCGGTGCCGAGCGGGATGTCGGTGCCCGCGCCGAGCCGGGCGAGCAGGGCGGCCAGCGACGCCTGCACGACCATGAACATCGTCGCGCGTTTCTGCTGCGCGAGCCGCACGAGACGGGCGTGCGCCGCCGCCGGGACGCGCAGCGGCACCGACCCGCCGGCGAACGACGGGGTGGCGGGGCGGGGCCGGTCGGCCGGCAGCGTCAGCTCCTCGGGCAGCCCCTCCAGGGCCTTGCGCCAGTGGCCGAGCTGGGCGGTGATCGCGCTGGCGGGGTCGTCGAGTTCGCCGAGCACCTGGCGCTGCCACAGCGCGTAGTCGGCGTACTGGACGGGCAGCGGCGCCCAGCCGGGCGCCTCGCCGCGTCTCCTGGCGGTGTAGGCGGCGCCGAGGTCGCGGGCGAGCACGCCCATCGACCAGCCGTCCACCGCGATGTGGTGGGCGACGACCAGCAGGAGGTGTTCGCCGGCGCCGAGGCGGAGCAGCCGGACCCGCCAGGGCAGGTCGCGTTCGACGTCGAAGCCGCGGGCCGACTCCTCGCGCACCACGGCTTCGACGTCGGCGGCGTCCACCGGGGTGACGTCCAGGGCGGGGTGTGCGGTGAGGATGCGCTGGCCGGGGGCGCCGTCGGTCTCGGGGAAGATCGTCCGCAGGCTCTCGTGCCGGTCGGCGACGTCGGCGACGGCCGCCCGCAGCGCCGCCGTGTCGAGCGCGCCGGACAGGCTCAGCACCATCGGCACGTTGTACCCGGCGCCCTCGCCCGACTTCTCCAGCCGGTTGAGGAACCACATCCGCTGCTGGCCGAACGACAAAGGCAGCGTCTCGGGGCGGGGACCGGCGGTCAGCGCCGGGCGGACGCCCTCGCCGCCGAGGTCGTCGATGAGGCGGGCCAGGCCCGCCACGGACGGCGCGGCGAACAGGTCCCGGATGCCGATCTCGGCCTCCAGGACGGCCCGCACCCGGGCGATCAGCCGCATCGCCAGCAGCGAGTCGCCGCCGAGGTCGAAGAAGGAGTCCTCGGCGCCCACCCGCGCCACGCCCAGCACCTCGGTGAACAGGCCGCACAGGACCTCCTCGGTGACGGTGGCGGGGCCGCGTCCCCCGCTGCCGCCGCCGAGGTCGGGGGCGGGCAGCGCGGCGCGGTCGAGCTTGCCGTTCACCGTGAGCGGCAGCGCGTCCAGGAGCACCACGGCGGAGGGCACCATGTGCTCGGGCAGCAGGCGCGCGGCGAACTCGCGCAGCGCCGCGCCGTCGAGCGCGGCGCCGTCGGCCGGGACGACATAGGCGACCAGGCGGCGGTCGCCGGGGCGGTCCTCGCGCGCCACGACCGCGACCCGGTCGACGCCGTCGTGCCCGGCCAGGACGTGCTCGATCTCGCCGGGCTCGATCCGGAAGCCGCGGATCTTGACCTGCTGGTCGGCGCGGCCGACGAACGCCAGCTCGCCGTCCGGCGTCCAGCGGCCGAGGTCGCCGGTCCGGTACATCCGCTCGCCGGCGGCGAACGGGCAGGCGACGAACCGTTCCGCGGTCAGCCCGGCGCGGCCGAGGTAGCCGCGGGTCAGGCCCGCGCCCGCCAGGTACAGCTCGCCGGTGACGCCGGGCGGCACCGGCCGCAGGGACCGGTCGAGGGCGTACACGCGGGTGTTGGCGACGGGTCGGCCGATCGCGGGCAGGCCGTCGGCCCATCCGCGGCCGTGGCCCCGCGGGTGGACCGGCCCGGCGGTGGCGATGACCGTGGTCTCGGTGGGCCCGTAGGTGTTCCACAGGCGTTCGCCGCGGGTCCAGCGGGCGGCCAGGTCGGCGGGGAGCCGTTCGGCGCCCAGCACCCAGCGTTCCACGCCGCCGAGGTCGGCCGGGTCGAGCATGCCGAGCAGCGACGGGACGATGCTGGCGGCGCCGACGCCCCGCTCGTTCATCATGCGGGTGAGGGCCGCCGGTTCCGCGCGTTCCCCGGCGGTCGCGATCGCCAGGGTCGCGCCGGACGCCAGCGTGACCACGACGTCCAGGACGGACGCGTCGAAGCTGAAGGACGCGAACTGCAGGACCGTCACGCCGGGCGCGGCGCCCAGCACGGGACGTAACGCCTCGGCCAGGTTGCGCAGGCCGCCGTGCTGGGCCATCACGCCCTTGGGCCGTCCGGTGGAGCCGGAGGTGTAGATGACGTAGGCGAGGCCCGCCGGGTGCGGCTCCGCCGCGGGCGGTTCCGGGGACTGGGCGGCCACGGCCGCGCGCACTCCGGGGTCGTCGAGCGGCACCCGCCGGACCCCGGCGGCGGGCACGTCCGTGCCCGTCCCGGCGGTGGTGACCAGCAGGGACGCGCCGCTGTCGGCGAGCATGAACCCGAGCCGGTCCGCCGGGTACTCCGGGTCGAGCGGCACGTACGCCGCGCCCGCCTTCCACACCGCGAGCATCGCGACGATCAGGTCGACGCCGCGCGGCAGGCACAGCCCGACGACGGTCTCGGCGTCCGCGCCGCGGTCGCGCAGGTACCGGGCCAGGCGGTTCGACCGTTCCTCCAGCCCGGCGTAGGTCAGCGACTCCTCCCCGCACAGCACGGCGAGGGCGTCGGGGGCGGCCTCGGCGCGGGCCCGGATGAGGGCGGGCGCGGTGGCCTCGGGGACGGGGGCGGACGTGTCGTTCCAGGTGTCCAGGACGGCGTCGCGTTCGGCGGGGTCCAGCAGGTCGAGCCTACCGAGCGGAAGATCGGGGTGGGCGGCGATCTGCCCGAGGATCCGCACCAGCCGGTCGGCGAGCGCCTGCACGTCCCGTTCGGCGAACACGTCGGGCCGGTAGCTGATCCGGAAGTCCAGGTCGTCGCCGGGGGCGACGGCGACGGTCAGCGGGTAGTGGGCGGCGTCCCGGCCGCCGGTCATGGCGAGCCGCAGCCCGCCGAGGTCGGGCGCGCGGCCCTCACCGGCCGGGTAGCTCTCGAACGCCATGAGGGTGTCGAAGCCGGCGCCGGGCCCGGCGACCCGCCGGATCTCGGCCAGGCCCAGGTACTGGTGGTCGAGCAGCGCGGACTGCTGCTCCTGGAGGCGGGCGAGCACGTCGGCGACGGTCAGGGCCGGGTCGAGACGCACCCGGACGGGGACGGTGTTGAGCAGCAGTCCCAGCATGCGCTCCACGCCGGGGATCTCGGCGGGACGGCCCGCGACGGTCGCGCCGAACACCACGTCGTCGCGTCCGGCCAGGCCGCCCAGCAGGATCCCCCAGGCGGCCTGGGTGACGGTGTTCAGCGTCAGGCCGCGGCCGCGGGCCAGTTCGCGCAGCGTCTCGGTGAGGCGGCTCCCGGCCCGGGCGACGACGGTCTCCGGCAGCACCGGCACGCCGTTGCCCGCGGCGGGGGCGACCAGCGTCGGCTCGTCCAGGCCCGCCAGCGCCGCGCCCCACGCCGCGCGCGCCCGGTCCTTGTCCTGGCGGGCCAGCCACGCCAGGTACTCGCGGTAGGGGGTGACGGGCGGCAGGCCGCCGGCGCGGCCGCCCGCACCGTAGACCGCCCACAGCTCGCCCATCAGGATCGGCAGCGACCAGCCGTCCAGCACGATGTGGTGCAGGGTGATCACCAGCCGGTGGCGGCCGGGTCCGAGCTTCACCAGCAGCAGCCGGAACAGCGGCGGGGCGGACAGGTCGAACCGGCGCAGCCGCTCCTCGGTGACGAGCCGGTCGGCCTCCTGCATGCCGGCGCCGCTGTCCAGGCCGGACAGGTCGACCTCGCGCCACGGCAGGCCGACGCTGCGCATCACGACCTGGACGAGCTGTTCGGCCCCGGCGGGGCGGCGGAAACCCACGCGCAGCCCGGCGTGCCGGGCCAGCAGCGCTTCCCACGAGCGGCGCAGCACGGCGGCGTCCAGGGGGCCTTCCAGGTCGACGACCTCCTGGCCGACATAGACGTCGAGGGCGTCGTCGTCGAAGAGGGCGTGGAAGAGCAGGCCCTCCTGTAACGGAGACAGCGGCCAGACGTCCTCAACTCGCCTCTGCGTCACCATGCGCCCCCTTCAAGTTCGGATTCGAGCTCGTCGATCTGGCCCTGCGCCAGCGTCACCAGCGGAAAGTCGGACGGGGTGTGGCCGCCCGCGTCCGCGCGGTCGGCGTACGCGGCCAGCCCCGTCAGCATCGCCGCCCACCCCGCGGCCAGACCGGAGACCGCCGCCTCGGGCAGCAAGTCTTCGGGCCAGGCCAGTGTCAAGGCAAGGGCCGGGCCGTCCGGCAGATCGTGGACGACGCCGGAGACCTCCAGCACGTGCCCGGCGGCCATGCGGGGATCGGCGCCGCCGCCCAGCCCGGTGCGGCCGACGGGCTGCCACGGGCGGTTCGTGTCGTCGGCGGCCGCGGCGAACCGCCCCAGGTAGTTGAACGCGATCTGCGGCGCGGGCAGCGCCGCCAGCTCGGCGGCGGTGTCCGGGTTGAGGTGCCGCAGCAGCCCGTAGCCCAGGCCGTCGGACGGCACCGCGCGCAACTGCTCCTTGACGCGTTTCACCAGGCGGTCGACGGCGGGTCCGCCGGCCCGCACGTCCGCGAGGTCCAGCGTCCCGGGGTCGAGGCGGACGGGGTGGACGCTGGTGAACCAGCCGACCGTCCGCGACAGGTCCAGCGTGTCGGACGTGCGTCCGTGGCCTTCGACGTCGATGAGCACGCCGCCGTCCGCGGCGCCGCCGTGGCCGCGCCGCCACTCGACGAGCGCGGCGGCCAGCGCCGCGAGCAGGACGTCGTCGACGCCCGCGTGGAACGCCGCGGGCACCCGCGTCAGCAGCGCGTCGGTGACGTCGGCGGGCACGGAGGCGTCCACCCGGCGCATCGCGCTCACCAGGTCGCGGGACGGGTCGAGGTGGCGTGCGCCCAGCAGCGGGTCGGGGCCGTCCAGCATCGCCTTCCAGACCGGCAGCTCGGCCGTCCGTTCCGGGCCGGTCGCCTGCTCGGCGAGGTCCAGGGCCCACTGCCGGTAGGGGACGGGCACAGGCGGCAGTTCCGCGTCCGGAGCCTCGTAGGCGGCGGTGAGGTCCGGCAGGAGGATCCGCCAGGACACCCCGTCCACCACGAGATGGTGGATCAGCCACAGCAGGAGGCCGTCCGCGTCCGGGCCCGCGTCGAACCACACCAGCCGGGTCATCACCCCGGCCGCCGGGTCCAGCCGCGACGCCTCCTCGCGGGCCCGCTCGGCGACGACGCGTTCCAGGTCGTCGCCGGCCTCCAGCCTGCGCAGCACGTCGGCGGCCGCGACCGGCCGCTCGGGGACCACGAGCCGATGCTCGCCGGGCTCCAGCCGGGCGCTGAGCAGCTCGTGCCGGTCGAGCACGGCCTGGACCGCGCCGGTGAGACGGTCGTGGTCCACTCCGGCGGGCACCGACAGCAGCATCGACTGGTAGAACCCGCCCGTCAGGGCCGCATCCCCCGACCGTTCCGCGGCCAGGTGGATCACCGGCGTCCACGGGACCGGGCCGGTCGCCGCGACGCCGCCGTCCTCGTCGTCCTCGATCGGGACCGCCACCGCCGCCAGCCCCGCCGGGGTCTGGTGCTCGAACACCTGCCGCGCCGTGATCGCCAGCCCGGCGCGGCGCGCCCCCGCCACCACCAGCATCGACAGGATCGAGTCGCCGCCCAGGGTGAAGAAGCCGTCGTCCGCGCCGACCTGTTCCAGCCCGAGCACCTCGGCGAACAGCCCGCACAGCGTCTCCTCCGCCGGGGTGGCGGGGGCGCGGCCGCCGACCATGCCGGCGAAGTCCGGGGCGGGCAGGGCGGCCCGGTCCAGCTTGCCGTTGGCGTTCAGCGGCAGCGCCTCCAGCTCGACGACCGCGCCCGGCACCATGTAGGCGGGCAGCAGGCCCGCCGCGAACTCCTGGAGCGCGGCCGTGTCGACCGAGCCGCCGGCGACCGGGACGACGTAGGCGACGAGCCGGTCGTCCCGGGCGACCACCGCCACCCGCTCCACGGCGTCGTGCCCGGCCAGGACGTGTTCGACCTCGCCGGGCTCGATCCGGAAACCGCGAATCTTCACCTGCTCGTCGGCGCGGCCCGCGAACACCAGCAGCCCGTCGGGGCTCCATGCGGCGAGGTCACCGGTCCGGTACATGCGCCGCCCCGGCCAGAACGGGCACGCCACGAACCGTCCGGCCGTCAGCCCGCGCCGGTTCAGATAGCCGCGCGCCAGGCCCGCGCCCGCCACGTACAGCTCACCGGTCACCCCCGGCGGCACCGGCCGCAGGTACTCGTCCAGTACGAACACCCGGGTGTTGAGGATCGGCCGCCCGATCGACGGCACCCCGCCGACCCAGCCGCCGCCGTCCTCCCCGACGGGTCCGGTGGTGCAGATGACGGTGATCTCGGTCGGGCCGTAGGCGTTCCACAGCCGCTCGCCCCGGCCCCAGCGCCGCGCCAGCTCCTCCGGCATCCGCTCGGACCCCACGACCCAGCGGGCCACGCCGTCGAACCGGTCCGGGTCCAGCTCCCGCACCAGGGACGGAACGAGGCTCACCGCGCCGACGCCCCGCTCGTTCACCATCCGGGTCAGCAGCTCCGGGTCGGCCCGCTCCTCGTCCGAGGCGATCACCAGCGTCGCGCCCGACGCCAGCGCCACCGCCACGTCCAGCACCGACGCGTCGAAGCTGAACGACGCGAACTGCAGCATGGCCACGCCGGGCGCCACCCCCAGCACGGGACGGAACGCCTCCGCGAGGTTCACCATCCCGCCGTGCCGGGCCAGCACGCCCTTCGGCCGTCCCGTCGTGCCCGACGTGTAGATGACGTAGGCCAGGCCGTCCGGGTGCGCCCGCGTGCCGACGGGTTCCGCGGACCGGCCCGCGACCAGCTCGTCCAGCGACTCGATCACCAGGGCCGCGCCGCTGTCGGCGAGGATGAACTCCAGCCGGTCGGCGGGGTATTCGGGGTCGAGCGGAACGTACGCCGCGCCCGCCTTCCACACCCCCACCATCGCGACCACCGCGTCGATCCCGCGCGGCAGGCGCAGGCCGACCACGGACTCCCCGCCGATCCCGGCGTCCAGCAGGTGGCGGGCGAGCCGGTTCGACCGCTCCTCCAACCCGGCGTAGGTGAGGGCGGCGTCGCCGAACCGCAGCGCGACCGCGTCGGGCGTCCGCTCCGCCCACCCGCTGATGATCTCCGGCAGCGTCGCCTCGGGGACGGGCCGCGCGGTGCCGTTCCAGTCGGTGAGCGTGGCCCGCCGCTCGGCGTCGTCCAGCAGCTCGACGCCGGCCACGTCGACGTCCGGGTCGGCGGCGACCTGTTCCAGCACGCGGACCAGCCGTTCGGCGATCCGCCGGGCGGTGGCCTCGTCGAACAGGTCGGTGGCGTACAGCAGCCCGCCCTGCAACCCGGCCGGCGCCCCGTCGGCGGCCCGGCTCTCGGTGAGGCTGACCGACAGGTCGAAACGGGCGGCCTCGGTGTCCGGCCGCACCGGCCGCACGCTCACCCCGGGCAGCTCCCACCGGGCGGGCGGCAGGTTTTCGATCGACAGGGTCACCTGGAACAGCGGGTGACGCGACAGCGAGCGGGACGGGCTGAGGTCGTCCACGAGCCGTTCGAACGGCACGTCCTGGTGGGCCAGCGCGGCCAGGTCGGTCTCCCGGACGCGCCGGACCAGTTCGGTGAACGTCGGGTTCCCGCTGACGTCGGTGCGCAGCACCAGCGTGTTGAGGAAGTACCCCACCAGGTCTTCCAGCGCCGCGTCACCCCGCCCCGCCACGGTGGTGCCCACCGGGATGTCGGTGCCCGCGCCGAGCCGGGAGAGCAGGACGGCCAGCGCCGACTGCACCACCATGAACACCGTCGAGCCGGTGCGCTGGGCCAGCTCCACCAGCCGCGCGTGCGCGGCCGCCGGAACCGCGAGGGGAACCACGGCTCCCCGGAACGACGGGACGGGCGGGCGGGGCCGGTCGGTCGGCAGCGCGAGCTCTTCGGGCAGTCCTGCGAGCGCGTCCCGCCAGTAGCCGAGCTGGGAGCTGATCGCGCTGTCCGGATCGTCCAGCTCGCCGAGCACATCCCGCTGCCACAGCGCATAGTCGGCGTACTGGACGGGCAGCGGCTCCCAGTCCGGTTCCCGGCCTTCCAGCCTGGCGGCGTAGGCGACGCCCAGATCACGGGCCAGGACGCCCATCGACCAGCCGTCCACCGCGATGTGATGGGCGGTCACGACGAGGATGTACTCCCCGTCGCCGACCACGAGCAGTTCGGCCCGCCACGGCAGCTCGGCGCCGACGTCGAAGCCCCGTCCGATCACCTCGGCGATCACCGCGGACGGCTCGGACGACTCGGCCCTGGTGAGGCGGGTGACGGTCAGCGCCGGGTGCGCGGCCGGACCGGTGAGGATCTTCTGCTGCGGCAGCGCCGCGGTCTCCGGGTAGACGGTGCGGAGGGTCTCGTGCCGGTCGGCGACGTCCGCCAGGGCCGCCTCCAGGACGTCCGGGTCCAGCTCCCCCGAGAGCCGCAGCGCCAGAGGGACGTTGTAGGCGGCGCCGGACCCTTCCTCTTCGAGCCGGTTGAGGAACCACATGCGCTGCTGCCCGTAGGACAGCGGCAGGATGTGCGGGCGAGTGCGCGGAGTCAACGCCGGCCGGGCCACGGCCGAGCCTTCCGTGACCGCCCTGGCCACGGCCGCGACGGTCGGTTCGGCGAACAGGGCCCGGATGCCGATCTCGGTGTCGAAGACCGCCCGCACGCGGGCGATCAGTCGCATCGCCAGCAGCGAGTCCCCACCCAGATCGAAGAACGAGTCTTCGGCTCCGACCCGCTCCAGCCCGAGGATCTCGGCGAACAGGCCGCAGAGGATCTCCTCGGTCTGGGTTGCGGGGGCGCGGCTGACCGACCGTCCGGCGAAGTCGGGCGCGGGGAGGGCGGCCCGGTCGAGCTTGCCGTTGACGGTGAGGGGGAGCGCCTCCAACTGCACGAACGCGGCCGGGACCATGTACTCGGGCAGGCTTCCCGACAGGTGCTCACGGAGAACCGTGGCGTCCACGGCGCCGTTTGATGGGACGACGTAGGAGACCAGACGGTCATCGCGGACCAGCACTACCGCGCGGTCGACGCTCTCGTGCTCCGCCAGCACGGCTTCGACCTCACCCGGCTCCACACGGAACCCGCGAATCTTCACCTGCTCGTCCGCACGCCCGACGAACTCCAGCTCGCCGTCGTCCGTCCAGCGGGCCAGGTCGCCGGTCCGGTACATCCGCCCGTCGGCGAACGGGCAGGCCACGAACCGCTCAGCGGTCAGGGTCGGGCGGTTGACGTACCCGCGCGTCACGCCTGCGCCAGCGACGTAGAGTTCGCCGGTCACCCCTGCCGGAACGGGCTGGAGAAACTCATCCAGCACAAACGCCTTGGTGTTGCCAATCGGACGACCGATCGGTGGCGTACCCGAAGCATCGACGACGCCGACCGTCGCCATGACGGTCGTCTCCGTCGGACCATAGGTGTTCCACAACCGGTCGCCACCCGACCAGCGTGCGGCCAAGTCCGCCGACAACCGCTCGGCACCCAGCACCCACCGGCCCACGTTCTCCACCTGGGCCGGGTCAAGCACGCTCAGCAGCGACGGCACGATGCTCGCCGCGCTGACCTCCTGCTCGTTGACCATTCGGGTGAGCGCCGCCGACTCGGCACGCTCCTGCGCAGTGGCGATGACGAGCGTGGCCCCTGACGACAACGCCACAGCAACATCCAGCACCGAGGCGTCGAAGCTGAACGAGGCGAACTGCAAGATCGACTTACCCGGCTCCGCGCCCAGGACCGGACGCAAGGACTCCACCAGGTTGACCATGCCGCCGTGGTGCCCCATCACCCCCTTGGGGCGGCCCGTGGAGCCCGAGGTGTAGATGACATACGCCAAGCTCGCCGCGTCCACCTCGATACCCAACGGCTCGGCGGACTGATCCGCGATCAGGTCATCGAGGGAGTCGATCCGCAGGGACGCGCCGCTGTCGGCCAGCATGAACTCCAGCCGGTCAGCCGGATACTCCGGGTCGAGCGGCACATACGCGGCGCCCGCCTTCCAGACGGCGACCATGGCGACGACTACATCGATCCCGCGCGGCAGGCACAGACCCACCACCGACTCACGGCCGACCCCGGCACCCAGCAGATACCGGGCCAGCCGGTTCGACCGCTCCTCCAGCTCGGCATACGTCAGCGCCGCGTCACCGCACCGCAACGCCACGGCATCCGGTGTGCGCTGCGCCCACGCCCGGATCTGCTCGGGGATCAGGACATCGGCGACCGGCGCCTGCGTGGCGTTCCAGTCCGCCACCACGGCACGCCGCTCGGCCTCGTCCAGAACCTCGACCTGGCTGACGCGCAGTTCCGGGTCGGCCGCGAGCTGTTCGAGGACCCGGACGAGGCGGTCGGACAGGGCCTGGGCGGTCGCGGTGTCGAACAGATCGGTGGCGTAGAGGACCTCTCCGCCGATGCCCACGGGGACGCCGTCCTCGTCGCGGCGTTCCGACAGGGTGATCGACAGGTCGAACCGGGCAGTCTCGGCCTCCTCGCCGGGCGGCATCGGCTCGACCCGGAGCCCCGGCAGCTCCCACTGTCCCTGCCGGTCGCCCGTAGCGCTCTGGAGGGTGAACATCACCTGGAACAACGGGTGTCGATCCAGTGACCGGGTGGGGCTGAGTTCGTCCACCAGCCGTTCGAAGGGCAGATCCTGATGCGCATAGGCGGCCAGATCGGTTTCGCGAACGCGCGCCAGGAGTTCCAGGAACGACGGATCTCCGCTCACGTCCGTGCGCAACACCAGCGTGTTGACGAAGAACCCCGCCAGCCCGTCCAGCGCGGCGTCACCCCGGCCCGCGACAGGCGTGCCGAGCGGGATGTCTGTGCCCGCCCCGAGCCGGGCCAGCAACGCCGCCAGCGCCGTCTGCACCACCATGAACACGGTCGCGCCGCCCCGCTGCGCCACCCGGACCAGGCCCGCGTGAGCATCCGGGCCCAAGGTCACCGGTACGGAACGGCCCCGGAAGGACGGTGAGGCGGGCCTCGGCCGGTCGGTCGGGAGCGTCAGTTCCTCCGGCAGATCGCGCAGGGCTTCGCGCCAGTAGCCGAGCTGGCCACTGATCACGCTGTCCGGGTCGTCCGGATCGCCCAGCACCTCGCGTTGCCACACCGCGTAGTCGGCGTACTGGACCGGCAGCGGCGCCCAGCCTGGCGCTCGCCCCTCCCGGCGAGCCGCGTACGCGACACCGAGATCACGTGCCAGTACCCCCAGCGACCAGCCGTCCACGGCGATGTGATGCGCCACGATCTCCAGGACGTATTCGTGCCGGCCCAGCTCCACCAGCCGGGTCCGCCAGGGCAGGTCCTTCCGGAGATCGAAAGCGCGGTCAACGTCCTCGTCAGGCCGGGTGACCTCCAGCCGGGGATGACCGGCGCGCCCCGTCAGCACCCGCTGGTGCGGTTCCCCGTCGATCTCAGGGAAGGTCGTGCGCAGGCTTTCGTGCCGGTCGGCGACGTCGGCGAGGGCCGCTTCCAGCGCGGCGACGTCCAGTTCGCCGGAGATTCGCAGTACCAGCGGCAGGGTGTAGGCCGCGCCCTCGCCGGCCTCCTCCAGACGGTTGAGGAACCACATGCGCTGCTGCCCGTACGACAGCGGCACCACGTCCGGACGGGGCCGGGCCTCCAACGGCGGCCGGGCCTGGCTCGCGCTCGCAGTGACGGCTCTGGCGACCCCGGCGACCGTGGGCTCGGCGAACAACGCCCTGATCCCGACCTCGACCTCGAACACCGCCCGCAGGCGAGTGACGAGCCGCATGGCGAGAAGGGAGTCACCGCCGAGTTCGAAGAAGGAGTCTTCGGCGCCGACCTGGTCGAGGCCGAGGACTTCGGCGAACAGGCCGCACAACACCTCTTCGGTCGCGTTCGCCGGCCCACGCCCACCCGGCCGGCCACCAAAGTCGGGGGCGGGCAGTGCGGCCCGGTCCAGCTTGCCGTTCGGCGTGGTGGGCAGCGTCTCCAGCACGACGAAAGCCGCTGGGACCATGTACTCGGGAAGCCGGTCGGCCGCGTGCTCTCGCAGCGCTCCGGTGTCGACCGAACCGTCGGCCGGGACGATGTAGGCGACGAGGCGCTTGGTGCCGGGCTGGTCCTCCCGCACCACGACAGCGATTTGGCTCACGGAGGCGTGCGCGGCAAGCGCCGCCTCGATCTCGCCCAGTTCGATCCGGAATCCCCGGATCTTTACCTGGTGATCGGCCCTGCCCAAGAACTCCAGCTCACCATCGGGGGTCCATCGAGCCAGGTCACCGGTTCGATACATCCGCTCACCGGAGCCGAACGGGCACGCCACGAACCGCTCAGCGGTCAAGCCTTGGCGTCCCAGGTATCCCCGGGCGAGTTGCACACCGGCCACGTACAGCTCTCCGGCGGCGCCGACGGGTACCGGCTGCAGGAAGTCATCGAGTACCAGCATCCGGGTGTTCCACACCGGACGACCGATCGGAATCACCGAAGCGTCCTCGTCGGCCGGGCAGGCCCGGAACGTCACATCGACGGCGGTCTCGGTGGGGCCGTACAGGTTGTGCAGCTCCACGGGCAACCGCCGGTGGAACTCGGCCACCAGTTCCGCCGGCAGCGCTTCACCGCTGCACACAACCCGCCGCAGACTGTCGCACCGCCCCGGTGAGACCTCGGGCAGGAACGCACCCAGCATGGACGGCACGAAATGCACCGTGGTGATCTGCTCGCGCTCGATCACCTCCACCAGATACGCCGGATCCTGATGACCACCCGGACGCGCCATCACCAACCCCGCACCCGTGATGAGCGGCCAGAAGAACTCCCACACCGACACATCGAACCCCGACGGCGTCTTCTGCAGCACCCGATCCGAGGCGTCCAGCCCGTACTCGTCCTGCATCCACAACAGACGATTCACGATCGCCCCGTGCGAGACCGCCACACCCTTCGGACGCCCCGTCGAACCCGACGTGTAGATCACATACGCGACGTCATCCCCGCCAAGTCGCACCGCTGGAGGCTTCGGGGTGTTGGCAGCCGACAGGTCGTCCACCACGAAGACGTCGAAGCCCTCGGGCACGGCGTCGCGGGTCGCGTCCGTGCAGACGACGACGGCCGGGCGGGCGTCGGCGAGCATGAACTCGATCCGCGCCGCCGGATAACCCGGGTCCACCGGCACGTAACCGGCGCCCGCTTTCAGCACGCCCAGTAGCACCGCTTCCAGCTCGACGGAGCGGTCGACCACCACCCCCACCAAGTCGCCCCGGCCGACGCCACGCGCCGCCAACTCCCCCGCCACCCGATCACTGGCCGCGTCCAACTCGGCATACGACCAACGCACCCGCTCGTCCGCCACCGCCAACGCACCCGGCGTCCGCCCCACCTGCTCAGCGAACAAACCCACCAACGACCCCGACGCCACCCCACGCCCGGTGTCGTTCCAACCCGACACCACGACCTCGCGTTCGTCAGCGCCCAACGCCTCCAAACGCCCCACCAGCAGCCCGGGATCAGCCGCCATCTGCTCCAGCAACCGCACCAACCGCTCGGCCAACGTCCGCGCCGAGGCCTCATCGAACGCGTCGGGGCGGTAGTCCAGCTTCAGTTCGAGCCCGTCACCCGGCCCCACCACGAGCGACAGCGGGTAGTGGGTGGTCTCCTGGACGTCGCCTCCGGTGAAGCGCAGGCCGCCGAGGTCCGGCGGACCCTGCTGGTCCATGGGGTAGTTCTCGAACACCAGCAGCGTGTCGAAGGTGGCGCCGGAGCCCGCGAGCCGCTGGATCTCCGCCAGGCCCAGGTACTGGTGGTCGAGCAACACCGACTGCTCCGCCTGCACGCGGCCCAGCAGCGCCGCCACCGTCTCACCAGGCTCCAGCGCCACTCGCACGGGAACGGTGTTGATGAACAGGCCGAGCATCTGTTCCACGCCGGGCAGGTCGAGTGGACGGCCCGCGACGGTCGCGCCGAACACGACATCACGACGCCCCGTCAGCTTGCCGACGAGTAACGCCCAACCCGCCTGAACGACCGTGTTCAGCGTCACCCCGACACCGCGGGCCAGGTCGCGCAGACCGTCGGCGAGTCGTTCCCCCGCCTGGACGGTCAGGCTGGACGGCGCCACCGGGACGTCGCTCGCGGGGGCGACGAGCGTCGGCTCCTCGACTCCGGCGAGAGCCTCGCGCCAGACGGCCCGCGCGCGGTCCTTGTCCTGGCGGGCCAGCCACGCGAGGTATGCCCGGTAGGAGGTCGCCCGAGGCAGGCCGGTGGTGACGCCTCCCGCGGTGTAGACGGCCCACAGTTCGTTCATCAGGACCGGCAGGGACCAGCCGTCCAGGACGATGTGGTGGGTGGTGATGACCAGCCGGTGCCGGTCCGGCGCCAGTTTCAGCAGGAGCAGCCGGAACAGGGGCGGGACCGCGAGGTCGAAGCGACGGCGGTGCTCCTCGGCGGTGAGGCGGGCGGCCTCCGCCGACGCGGCGTCCGGTGCCCGGCCGGACAGGTCGACCTCCCGCCACGGAACCCGCACGCCCCGGAAGATCACCTGGACGGGCGCGCCCGTGGCGCGCTGCCGGAAGCCGGCGCGCAGGCTCGCGTGCCGGTCGAGCAGCGCCTGCCACGACCTTCGGAGGACCTCGGTGTCCAGGGGGCCGTCAAGGTCGAGCACCCGCTGCCCGACGTACACGTCCGGGGCGTCCTCGTCGTAGACGGCGTGGAACAGCAGGCCCTCCTGCAAGGGCGACAGCGGCCACACTTCCTCCAACATGGACTCGCTCACTTCGGCCCCTTCCGCGCCATCTTCTTCGCCGTCATTTCGAATTCGTCGAGTTCGTGCTGGGAGATATCCGTCAGGGGGAAGTCGGACGGGGTGTGGCCTCCGGCGTCGCCGCCGTCGGTGTGCGCGACCAGTCCGGACAGCATGGCCGCCCATGTCCCGGCCAGTTCCTCGACCGCCTCGGCGTCCAGCAGTTCTTCCGGCCAGGACAGGGTCAGGGCGAGGACGGGACCGTCCGCCAGGTCCTGGACGACGCCCGAGATCTCCAGCGTGTGCGTGGCGGCCATGCCGGGATCGACTCCGCCGTCCAGGCCCCCGAGCGGCTGCCACGGGCGGGGCTGCCGCGCGTCGGCGGTCGCGGTGAAGCGGCCGAGGTAGTTGAAGGCGATCTGCGGTGTGGGCAGTGCCGCCAGTTCGGCGGCGGTGTCGGGGTTGAGGTGGCGGAGCAGTCCGTAGCCCAGGCCGTCGGTCGGGATCGCGCGCAGTTGTTCCTTGATCCGCTTGAGCAGCCGGCCCGCGTCGGGGCCGCCGGCTCGCACGTCGGCGAGGTCGATCGTTCCGGGGTCGAGTCGGACCGGGTGGACGTCGGTGAACCAGCCGACGGTCCGCGACAGGTCGAGCGTTTCGGATGAGCGGCCGTGGCCTTCGACGTCGATGAGTACGCCGCCGCTGTGCCGCCGCCAGTCGGCGACGGCCGCCGTCAGCCCGGCGAGCAGGACATCGTCCACCCCCGCGTGGAAGGCCGCCGGAACCCTGGTGAGCAGCGCCTCGGTCACCTCGGAGGACACCGACACGTCGAACCGCCGCATCCGCGCCACCACGTCGCGGGCCGGGTCCAACGGGCGCTTGCCGATCCGCGGGTCGGGGCCTTCCAGCACCGCCTTCCAGGCCGGTAGCTCAGCGACGCGTTCGGGGCCGGTCGCCTGGGCTTGGAGTTCGAGGGCCCAGCGCCTGAACGGAACCGGCACCGGTTCCAGCTCGTCGTCCGGCGCGTCATAGGCGCCGGCGAGATCAGGCAGCAGAATCCGCCACGAAACGCCGTCCACCACGAGGTGATGGACGAGCCACAGAAGCGTTCCTTCGGCGTCGGGGCCCGCGTCGAACCAGACGAGCTGGGTCATCACCCCGGCCGCCGGATCGAGCCGAGACTCAGCCGCGCGGAGTTGCTCGTTCACCGGCTCGGCAGCCGGCACACGAAGCAGCGGCGGGTTCACCGACTCTTCGCGTTCCGGAATGACCAGCTCGGTGCCGTCGAGCCGGGAACGCAGCACGTCATGGCGGTCCAGGACGGCCCCGACCGCGCGGGCAAGACGCTCGAAGTCGAGCCCGGCCGGGACCGACAGCAGCATCGACTGGTAGAACGCCTCGCCGCTCGACCGTTCGATCGCCTCCCGCATCACCGGCAGCAGCGGCAGCCGTCCCGTCGCCTCGACCTCGTTCGCGGCACCTTCGTCATCGGCTACGGGGACGGCCACGGCCGCCACCCCCGCCGGGGAGCGATGCTCGAACACCTGCCGGGCGGTGAACACCAGCCCCGCGCGGCGCGCCCGCGACACCAGCAGCATCGACATGATCGAGTCGCCGCCGAGGGTGAAGAAGTTGTCGTCCGCGCCGACCCGGTCGAGCCCGAGCACTTCGGCGAACAGACCGCACAGCACCTCCTCCACCGGAGTGGCCGGTGCTCTGCCGCCCGCGAGGCCCGCGAAGTCCGGAGCAGGCAGCGCGGCGCGGTCGACCTTGCCGTTCACCGTCAACGGCAACGACTCCAGCTCCAGCACCGCCGCCGGAACCATGTACTCCGGCAACCGCCCCGCCACGTACTCCCGCAAAGCAGCGGCATCCACAGAACCATTGGCCGGAACCACGTAGGCCACCAGACGCTTGACGCCCGGCTGGTCCTCACGCGCGACCACCGTCGCCCGCCCCACCGACTCATGACCCGCCAGCACGGTTTCGATCTCGCCCGGCTCCACCCGGAACCCACGAATCTTCACCTGCTCATCGGCCCGCCCCACGAACACCAGGTCACCGTCGGGCGTCCACCGCACCAGGTCACCCGTGCGATACATCCGCTCCCCGGCCCCGAACGGGCATGCGACGAACCGTTCGGCGGTCAGGCCAGGCTGCTCCAGGTAGCCGCGAGCGAGCCCGCCCCCGGCGACATACAGCTCCCCCACCATCCCGGCGGGGACCGGCTGCAGGTGCCGGTCGAGCACGAACACGCGGGCATCGTCGCGGGGGCGCCCGATGGGCAGCACGCCCGGCAGTTTGGCTTCGGCGGGCAGCTCGAAGGTGGTGGCGCACAGCGTCACCTCGGTCGGCCCGTACAGGTGCCGGATCACCACACCCGGGCAGGCCTCCCGCACCGCCTCCACCGCCGAGACCGGCACCACGTCACCACCGGTCAACACCTCGCGCACACCCGCGAACGACCCCGGCGACTCCTCCGCCAGCAGCCCCAGTAACCCGGCCGTCACATGCACATGAGACAACCCGTGGGTTTTGATCAGCCGTTCCAGTTCGCGGCTTTCGACCTGTCCGGGCGGCGCGACGACCAAGGTTCCCCCGCTGACCAGCGGCGCCCAGATCTCGTAGGTGGAGGCGTCGAAGACATGGGGCGCGTGCAGCAGCACCCGATCCCCCGCCCCCACACCCCAGCCGCTGTCGACGGCCAGCCGCGCCACGCCGCCATGCGTGGCCACGACCCCCTTGGGCACACCGGTCGAGCCCGACGTGAACATGACGTATGCCGCGTCATCGGCACCCACCCCGGCACGAACCCGACCGCCATCAGTCTCCTCGGCCGGCGCCTCCGAAGGGTCGTCCACCACCACGCTCACCCCGGCGAGCACCGCCTGACGCCGTGCCTCCGGCCACCCCGGATCCACCGGCACATACGCAGCACCCGCCTTCAACACACCCAACAACACACCGATCAGCTCAGCCGACCGGCCCATCACCACACCGACCAGATCACCCCGGCCGACCCCGCGCCCCACCAGCCCGCGTGCCACACGGTCCGCGAACACGTCCAGATCCGCGTACGACCACACCCGGCCCTCTTCGACCACCGCCACCGCATCCGGCGCCGCCTCGACCCGCTCCTCGAACAGGTCCACGACGGAACGGGCGGAGGCCGGTGACGTGGTGTTGTTCCAGTCCGTCAGTACGGTGCGGCGTTCGTCGTCATCGAGGAGCCCGATCCGGCCGACGGGCGTCTCCGGGTCGGCGGCGAACTGTTCGAGGACGAGCACCAGGCGCCGGGCGAGGGCGTCGGCGGTGGGCTCGTCGAACAGGTCGGGGCGGTAGTCCAGCTTCAGTTCGAGTTCGGTGAAGGGCGCGACGGCCAGGGTGAGCGGGTAGTGGGAGACGTCCCGGTCGCCGGTCACCTCGATGCGCAGGCCGCCGCCGGGCGGCGCGGTCGCGTCGACGGGGTAGTTCTCGTAGATCAGGAGGGTGTCGAAGGCGGCGCCGGGGCCGGCCAGACGCTGGATCTCGGTGAGGCCGAGATGCTGGTGGGCGATCAGCTCAGCCTGCCGTTCCTGCAGGTCCGTCAGCAGGTCCGCGACGGTCGCGGCCGGGTCGAACGGCACCCGGACCGGGACGGTGTTGATGAACAGGCCGAGCATGCGTTCGACGCCGGGCAGGTCGGCGGGGCGGCCCGAGACGGTCGCGCCGAACACGACGTCGTCGCGGCCGGTGAGACCGGCGAGCAGCAGCGCCCACGCGCCCTGCACCACGGTGTTGACCGTCAGGCCGCGGGTGCGGGCCATCTCGCGCAGGGCGCCGGTCAGCGGCGCGTCCGCGCGGGCGACGACGCTGCGCGGCATGACCGAGACACCGGGGGCGGCGGCGGGGGCGACGAGGGTCGGGCCGTCCAGTCCGGCGAGGGCCCGGCGCCAGTGTTCCCGCGCGTCCGCCTTGTCCTGGCGGGCCAGCCATTCCAGGTGCGACCGGTAGGGGGTGACCGGCGGGAGGACGTCCGCGTCGCCGCCCGCCCCGTAGACGGTCCACAGTTCGCGCATCAGCACCGCGAACGACCAGCCGTCCAGCAGGATGTGATGCATGGTGATCACGAGCCGGTAGCGGTCGGCGGCCAGGCGCAGCAGGAGCAGGCGGATCAGCGGCGGCTCGGCGAGGTCGAACCGGCGGGCCCGGTCCTGCGCGGCGAGCCGTTCGGCCCGCTCGTCGGGGCGGTCGGTGCCGGAGAGGTCCGTCTCGGTCCACGGGACGGTCACGTCACCGGCGACGACCTGCACCGGGTGGTCCGCTCCGGCGGGCCGCCGGAAGGCGACCCGCAGGCTGGCGTGCCGGGCCATCACGGCGTCCCAGGACCGCCGCAGCAGCGCGGCGTCCACGGGTCCGTGCAGCTCGACGGTCTGCTGGATGGTGTAGACGTCGGGGATCTGGTCGTCGTAGGCGGCGTGGAACAGCAGGCCCTCCTGCAGCGGTGCGGGAGGCCAGACGTCGGCGAGCGCGGGGACGGCGCGTTCCAGTTCCTCGATCTGGTCCTGGTCCAGCGTGACCAGCGGGAAGTCCGACGGGGTGTGGCCGCCCGCGGCGGGGTCGGCGACGTGGTCGGCGAGATCCGCGAGGACGCCCGTCCACGCCTCGGCCAGTTCCTCGACGGCCGTGTCGGCGAGCACGTCCGCGGGCCAGGTCAGGGTGAGGGTGAGCCGCGGCCCGCCGGGCAGGTCGTGGACCAGGCCCGCCGCCTCCAGGGTGTGCGTGGCGGCCAGCGTGGCGTCCGCTCCGCCGGCCAGGCCGATGCCGGTGGGCTGCCACGGCCGGTCGTCGGCGTCGCCGGCGGCGGCGAACC
The DNA here is from genome assembly GCF_039536785.1 of Actinomadura miaoliensis. Classification (NCBI taxonomy): domain Bacteria; kingdom Bacillati; phylum Actinomycetota; class Actinomycetes; order Streptosporangiales; family Thermomonosporaceae; genus Actinomadura; species Actinomadura miaoliensis. Next base: position 142,428 of record NZ_BAAAZG010000006.1, on the reverse strand, counting down.
GGCCCAGGTAGTTGAAGCCGATCTGCGGTGCCGGCAGCGCGGCCAGCTCGGCGGCGGTCCGCGGGTTGAGGTGACGCAGCAGGCCGTAGCCCAGTCCGTCGGACGGGACCGCGCGCAGCTGCTCCTTGACGCGTTTGACCGCGCCGCCCAGGTCGGCGGGGTCGCCCGGGTCCAGGCGCACGGGGTAGGTGGTGGTGAACCAGCCGACCGTCCGCGACAGGTCCATCGACTCCGGGGACCGGCCGTGGCCTTCGACCTCGACCAGCAGCCCCGCCCCGGGCTCCGCGCGATGGCGGACGACGGCGCAGGCCAGCGCGGCGAGCAGGACGTCATCGACGCCCGCGTGGAACGCCTCGGGCACGCGCGTCAGCAGCGCCTCGGTGACGGAGGGCGGGACGGTCGTCTCCATGCGCCGCATCTGGGCGGCCAGGTCGCGGTCCGGGTCGAGCGGACGGTCCCCGAGCGGCGGCTCGGGGGTGCGCAGCGTGCCGGTCCAGTGCGGCAGCTCGGCGAGGCGGTCGGGGCCGGTGGCCTGCTCGGCGAGCGTGCGGGCCCAGTGCCGGTACGACACCGGGACGGGTTGCAGGGCCCGTCCCGCGTAGGCGTCGGCCAGGTCGGGCAGCAGGATCCGCCAGGACACGCCGTCGACGGCGAGGTGGTGGATCACCCACAGCAGGAGCCCGCCGGTGTCCGGGCCCGCGTCGAACCAGAGGACGCGGGTCAGGTGCCCGGACCGGGGGTCGAGGCTGCCGCCGGCCTGCCGCATCCACGCGGCCACGGTCTCCTCGTCGGTGCCCTCGACGCGCTGGACGACGTCGGCGGCGTCGACGGCGCCCCTGCCGGGGACGACCAGCTCGTCGCCGTCCAGGCGGGCCCGCAGCAGGTCGTGGTGGTCCAGCACCGTCTGGACGGCGCCGCACAGCCGGGCCGGGTCCAGTCCCGCCGGGGCGGTGACCAGCATCGACTGGAAGTACTCGCCGGTCAGGGCCGTCCGCCCGGCCCGCGCGGCGATCTCGTGCGCGACCGGGGGCAGCGGCAGCCGCCCCTCCCCCGCCGCTTCTTCTCCGGGGGCGGGCGCGTCCCCGGCCTGCCCGGCCCCGCCGAACTCGGCCCCGCCGAACTCGGCGACGGCGGCGAGCGCGGCCGGTGTGCGGTGCTCGAACACCTGCCGGGCGGTGAACCGCACCCCGGCGCGGCGGGCCCGCGACACCAGCAGCATCGACATGACCGAGTCGCCGCCGAGCGCGAAGAACCCGCCGTCGGCGCCGACCCGGTCGAGGTTCAGCACGTCGGCGAACAGTTCGCACAGCAGCCGTTCCCGCGGGGTGCGCGCCTCCCGGCCGCCCGCGAGCGCCGCGAAGTCGGGGGCGGGCAGCCGTGCCCGGTCCAGCTTGCCGTTCACCGACAGCGGCAGCTCCGCCAGCTCCACGAACGCGGCCGGGACCATGTGCTCGGGCAGCCGCTCGGCCAGGTGGGCGCGCAGCGCCGCGCCGTCGACGCCTGCGGCGCCGTCCCCGGCCGGGACGACGTAGCCGACGAGCAGCCGCCCGCCAGGCCCGTCGCGCCGGGCGACCACGGCGGCCTGCGCGACGCTCTCGTGCCCGGTCAACACGGTCTCGATCTCGCCGGGTTCGATCCGGAAGCCGCGGATCTTGACCTGTTCGTCGGCGCGTCCGGCGAACTCCAGTTCCCCGCCGGGCGTCCAGCGGGCCAGGTCGCCGGTGCGGTACATGCGCTCGCCCGGCGCGGCGAACGGGCAGGCCACGAACCGTCCGGCGGTGACGCCGGGCCGCCGCACGTATCCGCGGGTGATGCCCGCGCCCGCCACGTACAGCTCGCCGACCGTGCCGGGCGGCACCGGCTGGAGGCACTCGTCCAGGATGTACACCCGCACGTTGGCGATGGGCCGGCCGAGCGGCACGGTGCCGGGGACGTCGGGCGGGCAGGTCCAGCAGGTCACGTCGACCGTCGCCTCGGTCGGCCCGTACTCGTTGAAGAACGCCCGGCCGGGCGCGAAGCGGCGCAGCAGGTCCGGCCCGCACGCCTCGCCCGCGGTGATCAGCCGGGTGACGGTGCGCAGCGCGTCCGGGTCGAGGGTGTCCAGGACGGTCGGGGTGAAGGTGGCGGAGGTGACGGCGAGGTCCCGCACCTCCTGCCCGAGGTCGCCGTCGCGGTCGGCGACGCACAGGGTCGCGCCGGACGTCAGCGCGGGGAAGATCTCGCAGACGGACGTGTCGAACGAGACCGACGCGAACTGCAGCACCCGGTCGCCGGGCCCGAACCCGTAGGCGGAGCTGCGCCACGTCACGTAGTTCACCGCGCCCGCGTGGGGGACGACGACGCCCTTGGGCTCGCCCGTGGACCCGGACGTGTAGATCACGTAGGCCGGGTGGGCGGGCAGCAGCGGGGCCGTCCGGTCGGCGTCGGTGGGCGGGGTGTCCGGCCGGGCGGCGATCGCGGGGTCGTCCCAGCGCAGCAGCGGCACTCCGGCGGGCAGCGCCGGGGCGGTCGCGTCGGTGCAGACGACCACGGCGGGGTCGGCGTCGGCCACCATGACAGCGAGCCGCGCCGCCGGGTAGCCGGGATCCAGCGGCAGGTAGGCGGCACCGGCCTTCAGCACGCCCAGCAGGACGGCGATGAGTTCGGGCGAGCGTTCCAGCGCCACGCCGACGATCCGTTCCGGGCCGGCGCCGCGGGCGATCAGCTCGCGGGCGACGCGGTTGGCGGCCGCGGCGAGTTCGGCGTAGGTCCAGGTGGCGGCCCCGTGCGTGACGGCGGGGGCGTGCGGGGTGCGGGCCGCCTGCCGTTCCAGCAGGTCGACCAGGGTGGCGGCGGACACCGGACGCTCGGTGGCGTTCCAGTCGGCGAGGACGAGACGGCGTTCGGCCGGGTCGAGCACGTCCAGCGCGCCGACACGGGTGCCGGGGTCGGCGGCGAACTGGCCGAGGATCCGCAGCAGCCGGTCGATGAGCCGCCGGGCCTCCTCGCCGGTGAAGGCGTCGGGCCGGTAGTCCAGGCGCAGTTCCAGGTCGTCGCCGGTGTTGACGACGAGGGTCAGGGGGTAGTGCGCGGCGTCCCGGATCTCCCCCCGGGTCAGCCGCAGCCCACCGGCGACCGCCGGGCCCGCCGGGTCGGCCGGGTAGTTCTCGAACGCCAGCAGCGCGTCGAACACGGCGCCCTGCCCGGCGTGCCGCTGGATCTCCGACAGCCCCAGATGCTGGTGCGCCAGCAGCTCGGCCTGCCGCCGCTGAAGGTCGGCCAGCAGCGCGCCCACCGGGCGGGCGGGGTCCAGCGGCACCCGCACCGGAACCGTGTTGATCAGCAGGCCGAGCATGCGCTCCACGCCCGGCACCTCGGCGGGACGGCCGGAGACGGTCGCGCCGAACACCACGTCGCGGCGGCCGGTGAGCTTGCCGACCAGCACCGCCCACGCGGCCTGCACCAGGGTGTTGACGGTCAGGCCCCGGGCCCGCGCGGTGTCGCGCAGCGCCCCGGTGAGCCGTTCGCCCGCCCGGACGGTGACGCCGCGCGGCGGCACCGGATCGGCGCCCTTGACGGCGGGCGCGACGAGCGTCGGCTCGTCCAGCCCGTCCAGGGCGTCCCGCCATGCCCGGCGTGCCGCGTCCCGGTCCTGCCGGGCCAGCCAGCCGAGGTAGTCGCGGGGGGATGCGGCGGGGGGCGGCGCGGCCGGTGCGCCGCCCGCCTCGTACGCCGCCCACAGCTCCTCCATCAGGATCGGCATCGACCAGCCGTCGATGACGATGTGGTGCATCGTGACCACCAGCCGGTGACGGCCGGGGCCGAGCCTCATCAGCAGCAGCCGCAGCAGCGGCGGCGACGCCAGGTCGAACCCGCATTCCGCCTCCTCGGCGACCAGCCGCTCCGCCTCGTCCGCGTCGCCGCCCGGCACGTCCGCCTCCCGCCACGGGACGGCGACGCCCTCGGCGACCACCTGCACCGGCTCGCGCGCACCGGCCGGGGTGAGGAAGCCGACGCGCAGGCCGGCGTGCCGGTCGAGCAGCGTCTGCCACGACCGGCGCAGGGCCGCCGTGTCGAGCGGTCCTTCGATGTCGAGCACGCGCTGGCTGACGTAGACGTCGGGGAGTTCCTCGTCGTAGCCCGCGTGGAACAGCAGCCCCTCCTGCAGGGGCGTCACCGGCCACACCTCGGCCAGGCCGGGGACGGCGCGTTCCAGCTCCTCGACCTGGCCCTGGTCCAGGGGGACCAGCGGGAAGTCGGACGGGGTGTGGCCGCCCGCCGCCGGGTCGGCGGCGTGCGCGGCCAGGCCGGCCAGCATCGCCGCCCACGCGTCGGCCAGCTCCCGGACGGCCGCCTCGGTCAGCAGCCGTTCCGGCCACATCAGGCCGAGGACGAGTTCGGGGCCGTCCGGCAGGTCGTGGACGACCCCCGACACCTCCAGCACATGACCGGCCGCCATCCGCGGGTCGGCGCCGCCGCCGAGACCGGTGCGGTCCACCGGCTGCCAGTGCCGTCCCCCGTCACCGGGGGCGCCGGCGGACCCGGAGGCGAGGCGGCCGAGGTAGTTGAAGCCGATCTGCGGGGCGGGCAGGGCCGCCAGTTCGGCGGCGGTGTCCGGGTTCAGGTAGCGCAGCAGGCCGTAGCCGAGGCCGTCGGACGGGACCGCGCGCAACCGCTCCTTCACCCTCTTGATCAGCTCGCCCGCGGCAGGACCGCCCGCACGCACGTCGCCGGGGCCGGTCTCCGGGACGGGCAGCCTGACGGGATGCACCTTGGTGAACCAGCCGACGGTCCGTGACAGGTCCATTCCTTCCCGTCCGTGGCCTTCGACGTCCACGACAACACCCGTCGCCCGGTAGTCCTCGCGGGTCTCGGCGAGCGCCGCGCTGAACGCCGCCAGCAGGACATCGTCGACGCTCGCGTGGAAGGCCGCCGGCAACCGGGTGAGCAGCGCCCCGGTCACCTCGGCCGGGACGGTCACCGTCACCTGGCGCAGGGTCGTGACCTTGTCCAGTTCCGGGTCGAGCGGCCGGTCGCCGAGCGGCGGTTCCGGGCCGTCCAGGAGCGCCGTCCAGCGCGGCAGCTCGGCGACGCGTTCGGGCGCGGTGGCCTGGGCCGCGAGGTCCAGGGCCCACTGCCGGAACGACACCGGTACCGGCTCCAGGTCCGTGTCCGGCGACTCGTAGGCCGCCGCCAGATCCGGCAGCAGGATCCGCCACGAGACCCCGTCCACGACCAGGTGGTGGATCAGCCACAGCAGCCGCCCGTCACCCTGCGGACCGGCGTCGAACCAGACGAGCTGCGTCATGACCCCGTTGGACGGATCGAGCCGTGCGGCGGCCGCGCGGACCTGCTCGTGCACCGGCTCCTCCGCGGGCACCCTGCGCAGCGGCGGCGCCGGTGCGTGCACGCCGCCTTCGGGGACCACGAGTTCGGTGCCGTCGAGCCGGGCGCGCAGCACGTCGTGCCGGTCCATGACCGCACGCACCGCCCGCGCCAGCCGGTCGGCGTCCAGCCCCGCGGGCACCGCGACCAGCACCGACTGGAAGAACTCGCCTTCCAAGGCCGCCGGGCCGGACCGCTCCGCCGCCTCCCGCATCACCGGCACCAGCGGAATCCGGCCCGTCGCGGCGGGCGCGTCCGAGGCGGCGGCGCCGTCCAGCGGCGCGGCCACGACCGCCAGCGCCGCCGGTGACCGCTGCTCGAACACCTGCCGCGCGGTGAGCACCAGCCCCGCACGCCGGGCCCGGGCCACCAGCAGCATCGACATGATCGAGTCGCCGCCCAGCTCGAAGAACGAATCCTCCGCCCCGACCCGCTCCACCCCGAGGACCTCGGCGAACAGGCCGCAGAGGAGCTCCTCGGTGGGGGTGGCGGGGGCCCGGCTCGACGTCCGGCCCGCGAAGTCGGGGGCGGGGAGTGCGGCCCGGTCGAGTTTGCCGTTGACGGTGAGGGGGAGCGCCTCCAGCTCAACGAACGCGGAGGGGATCATGTACTCGGGCAGGTGCACCGCCGCGAACTCGCGCAGGACGGCGACGTCGATGCCACCGTTCGCCGGGACGACGTAGGCGATCAGGCGGCCGTCGTGCACCGTCACCACGGCGCGGTCGACGCTCTCGTGCCCAGCCAGCACGGTTTCGACCTCGCCCGGCTCCACGCGGAATCCGCGGATCTTGACCTGCTCGTCGGCTCGTCCGATGAACTCCAGTTCGCCGTCGTTCGTCCAGCGGGCCAGGTCGCCGGTGCGGTACATGCGTCCGGTGGTGAAGGGGCAGGCCACGAACCGTTCGGCGGTCAGGGTGGGGCGGTTGACGTATCCGCGTGTGACGCCTGCGCCGGCGACGTAGAGTTCGCCGGTCACTCCGGCTGGGACAGGCTGGAAGAATTCGTCCAGGACGAACGCCTGCGTGTTGCCGATCGGGCGGCCGATGGGCGGTGTTCCAGGGCCGTCGACCACGCCGACTGTGGCCATGACGGTCGTCTCGGTCGGGCCGTAGGTGTTCCACAACCGGTCGCCGCCTGCCCAGCGCGCGGCCAGCTCTGCTGACAGCCGCTCGGCACCCAGCACCCAGCGATTCACGGTCTGGACCTGGGCCGGGTCGAGCACGCTCAGCAGGGACGGCACGATGCTCGCCGCACTGACCGCCTGCTCGTTCAGCATCCGCGTCAACGCCGCCGACTCGGCACGCTCCTGCGCGGTCGCGATGACGAGCGTGGCCCCCGACGACAGCGCCACCGCAACATCCAGGACCGAGGCGTCGAAGCTGAACGAGGCGAACTGCAGCACCTTCTCGCCTGGCGCCGCGCCCAGGACCGGGCGCAGCGATTCGACCAGGTTGACCATGCCGCCGTGGTGGCCCATGACGCCCTTGGGGCGGCCTGTGGAGCCGGAGGTGTAGATGACGTACGCCAGGCTGGACATGTCCAGGGCGGCATCGATGGGCTCTGGGGACTGATCCGCGATCAGGTCATCGAGGGAGTCGATCCGCAGGGTCGCGCCACTGTCGGCGAGCATGAACTCCAGCCGGTCAGCCGGATATTCGGGGTCGAGCGGCACATAGGCCGCGCCTGCCTTCCACACCCCGACCATCGCCACCACAGCGTCCACACCACGCGGCAGGCACAGACCCACCACCGACTCACGACCGACCCCGGAATCCCGGAGATACCGGGCCAGCCGGTTCGACCGCTCCTCCAACTCGGCATACGTCAGGGCCGCGTCACCGCACCGCAACGCCACCGCGTCCGGAGTGCGCTCCGTCCAGGCCCGGATCTGGCCGGGGATCAGGGTGTCGGGGACGGACGCGCCGGTGTCGTTCCAGCTCTCCAGCAGGGTGAAGCGTTCGGTCTGGTCCAGGACCTCGATCCGGGCGATCGCGCGTTCCGGGTCGGTGGCGAGCTGTTCCAGCACCCGCAGCAGCCGGTCGGCGTAGGTCCGGACGGTCGGCTCGTCGAAGATGTCCGGACGGTAGGTCAGCCGCAGTTCCCACGGGTCCACGGGTGCCACCGCGAGCGTCAGCGGGTAGTGGGCCGCGTCCTGCGCCTCCGCGTCGAGCAGGCGCAGTTCGCCGGGCATCGGCGGCCCGGCCGCCTCGATCGGGTAGTTCTCGTAGACCAGCAGCGTGTCGAACGTGGCGCCGGCGCCGGCCATCCGCTGGATCTCCGCGAGCCCCAGGTACTGGTGGTCGATGAGTTCCGACTGCCGGTCCTGGAGCGCTGACAGCGTCGAGACGAGCGAGGCCGCCGCGTCCAGGCGCACCCGCACGGGGACGGTGTTGATGAACAGGCCGAGCATCCGGTCCACGTCGGGCAGGTCGGCGGGGCGCCCCGACACGGTCGCGCCGAACACCACGTCGTCGCGGCCGGTCAGCTTGCCGACCAGCACCGCCCAGGCGCCCTGCATGAGCGTGTTCAACGTCAGGCCGTGGGTGCGGGCGGTGTCCCGCAGCGCGTCGACCAGCCGGTCGTCCGGCCGGATGGTCAGGCTGGCCGGGAGCACCGTGGCCTCGGCCGTGGCGGGCGCGATGAGCGTAGGTCCGTCCACTCCGGACAGTGCCTGCTGCCAGGCGGTCCGCGCCGCGTCCCGGTCCTGCCGGGACAGCCAGTTTAGATAGCCGCGGTACGGGACCACGGGCGGCAGCGTCGACGTGTCGCCGCCCGCCTCGTACACCTGCCACAGCTCGCTCATCAGCACCGGCAGCGACCAGCCGTCCAGCACGAGGTGGTGCATGGTGACGACCATCCGGTACCGGTCCGCGCCCAGCTTCACCAGCAGCAACCGGATCAGCGGCGGTGTTCCGACGTCGAACCGGCGTCGTCGTTCGTCTGCGGCCAGACGTTCCGACTTCTCGCGGGCCTCGTCCCGGCCGAGCCCGGACAGGTCCGCCTCGTGCCAGGGGACCGTGGCCTCGGGCACCACCACCTGCACGTACTGTTCCGCTCCGGTCGGCCTGCGGAATCCCGCGCGCAGGCCCGCGTGCCGGGCCACCAGGGCGTCCCAGGACCGGCGCAGCAGTGCGGTGTCGAGCGTGCCGGTGAACGTCGCCAGGTGCTGGACGGTGTAGACGTCGGGGGCCTGCTCGTCGTAGAGCGCGTGGAACAGCAGCCCTTCCTGGAGCGGCGACAGGGGCCACACGTCGGCCAGGCCCGTCTCCTCCAGTTCCTCGATCTGGTCCTGGTCCAGGCTCACCAGCGGGAAGTCCGACGGGGTGTGACCGCCCGGCGCGTCGGCGAGCCCGTTCAGCAGGTCGGCCCAGGCCTGCGCCAGGGACCGCACGTCCGGCTCGTCCAGCAGCGTCACCGGCCAGCTGAGCGACAGTTCGAGTTCGGGACCGCCGGGCAGGTCGTGCACGAGCCCGGCCGCCTCCAGCACGTGCGTGGCCGCGAGCCGGGGGTCGGCTCCGCCGCTCAGCCCGCCCGCGCCTGTGGGCTGCCAGTGCCGGCCGGGCTCGCCCGCGGCGAAGCGGCCGAGGTAGTTGAAGCCGATCTGCGGCACCGGGAGCCCGGCCAGCTCGGCGGCGGTCTCCGGGTTGAGGTGGCGCAGCAGCCCGTAGCCGAGCCCGTCGGACGGGACCGCGCGCAACTGCTCCTTGACGCGCTTGACCAGCCGTCCGGCGTCCTGGCCGCCCGGCGTGACGTCCAGGTCGCCCGCATCCAGGCGGACGGGGTGAAGGCTGGTGAACCAGCCGACCGTCCGGGACAGGTCCATGCCGTCGGTGAGGGGGACTCGTCCGTGCCCCTCGACGTCCACGAGCATCCCCGCGCGTGTTTCGGGACGCCATGCGGTGACGGCGCCGGTCAGGGCCGCGAGCAGAACGTCGTCGATTCCGGCGTGGAAGGAGGCGGGGACGCGGGTCAGCAGTGCACGCGTCACCTCTGCGGGGACCGTCACCGTCACCTGGCCGACCCCGGCCGCCACCACGTCCACGTCCGGGTCGAGGGGACGGTCGGCCAGCGCCGGGTCCGGGCCGCTCAGCAGGTCGATCCAGGCCGGAAGCTCGGCCAGGGTCTCGGGGCTCCCGGCGCGAGCGCGCAGTTCCCGCGCCCACTCCCGATAGGACACGGGAACGGGGGCGAGGTCGGGGGTCCGGCCCTCCGCCACCGCCGTGCCGGCGTCGGCCAGATCGGACAGCAGGACGCGCCAGGACACGCCATCGACCGCGAGATGGTGAACCGCCCACAGAAGCAGACCGTCGACGTCCGGACCCGCGTCGAACCAGACCAGCTGCGTCATCACCCCCGCCTGGGGGTCCAGCCTGCGGCCCGCCGCCCGCGACTGTTCGGCGACGACGTCGGGGGCGATGCCGTCCACGCGGCGCAACACGGCGTCGACATCGACGGAGCCGGGCTCGGTGACCAGCAGTTCGTCAGTGGTTTCGAGGCGGGCGTGCAGCATGTCGTGCTGGTCGAGAACCGCCCGGACGGCCCGGGACAGCCGCCCGTGGTCCAGGCCGGCGGGAACCGAGACGAGCATCGACTGGTAGAACTCGCCCTCAAGCGCGACCCGTCCGGCGCGTTCCGCGACGTCACGCATGATCGGGACGAGTGGGAGCCGTCCCGTCGCGGCGTCCTCGCGAGGTTTTGCGGCGGCCTGGCCGGCGGGAACGGCGATGGCCGCGAGACCGGCGGGCGAGCGGTGTTCGAACACCTGGCGGACGGTGAGCGCCAAGCCCGCCCGCCTGGCCCGCGACACCAGCAGCATCGAAGCGATCGAATCCCCGCCGAGTTCGAAGAACGAGTCCTCGGCGCCGACCTGGTCGAGGCCGAGGACTTCGGCGAACAGGCCGCACAACACCTCTTCGGTCGCGTTCGCCGGGCCACGCCCACCCGACCGGCCACCAAAGTCCGGGGCGGGCAGGGCGGCCCGGTCCAGCTTGCCGTTCGGGGTGGTCGGTAACGCCTCCAACACCACGAACGCCGCCGGAACCATGTACTCCGGTAAGCGCTCGGCCGCGTGCTCTCGCAGCGCTCCGGTGTCGACCGAACCATCGGCCGGGACGATGTAGGCGACGAGGCGTTTGGTGCCGGGCTGGTCCTCCCGCACCACCACCGCCACCCGCCCCACGGAGGCGTGCGCGGCAAGCGCCGCCTCGATCTCGCCCAGTTCGATCCGGAATCCCCGGATCTTTACCTGGTGATCGGCCCTGCCCAAGAACTCCAGCTCACCATCGGGGGTCCATCGGGCCAGGTCACCGGTTCGATACATCCGCTCACCGGAGCCGAACGAGCACGCCACGAACCGCTCAGCGGTCAAGCCATGGCGACCCAGGTAGCCCCGGGCCAGTTGCACACCGGCCACGTACAGCTCTCCGGCGGCGCCGACGGGTACCGGCTGCAGGAAGTCATCGAGTACCAGCATCCGGGTGTTCCACACCGGACGACCGATCGGGATGACGGTCGCGTCCTCCTCGGCCGGGCACGGCCGGAACGTCACATCAACCGCGGTCTCTGTCGGGCCGTACAGGTTGTGCAACTCCACGGGCAACCGCCGGTGGAACTCGGCCACCAGTTCCGCCGGCAGCGCCTCACCACTGCACACCACCCGCCGCAGACTGTCGCACCGCCCCGGCGACACCTCGGGCAGGAACGCACCCAGCATCGACGGCACGAAATGCACCGTGGTGATCTGCTCCCGCTCGATCACCTCCACCAAATACGCCGGATCCTGATGACCACCCGGACGCGCCATCACCAACCCCGCACCCGTGATGAGCGGCCAGAAGAACTCCCACACCGACACGTCGAACCCCGACGGGGTCTTCTGCAGCACCCGATCCGAGGCGTCCAGGCCGTACTGGTCCTGCATCCACAGCAGACGATTCACGATCGCCCCGTGCGAGACCGCCACACCCTTCGGACGCCCCGTCGAACCCGACGTGTAAATCACATACGCGACGTCATCGGCGTCCAAGTCCAACGACGTCACGGGAGCCGCTGCCGCCCCCTCCAGCGGCAGGGCGTCCACGACAAGCGGTTCTCCCGTCACCACGTGCCGAGTGGCCGACGTGCACACCACGACGGCCGGGCGGGCGTCGCCGAGCATGAACTCGATCCGTGCCGCCGGATAACCCGAATCCACCGGCACATAACCCGCACCCGCCTTCAACACCCCCACCAACACCGCCACCAGCTCAACGGAGCGGTCGACCACCACCCCCACCAAGTCACCCCGACCCACACCACGCGCCACCAACTCCCCCGCCACCCGATCGCTCGCCGCGTCCAACTCGGCATACGACCAACGCACCCGCTCGTCCGCCACTGCCAACGCATCCGGCGTCCGGGCCGCCTGCTCAGCGAACAAACCCACCAACGACGCCGATGCCACCCCACGCCCGGTGTCGTTCCAACCCGACACCACGACCTCGCGTTCGTCAGCGCCCAACGCCTCCAAACGCCCCACCAACAACCCGGGATCAGCCGCCATCTGCTCCAGCAACCGCACCAACCGCTCGCCCACCGCCCGTGCCGACCGTTCGTCGAACGCGTCGGGCCGGTAGCTGAGGCGCAGCTTGAGGACGTCGAGCGGTGCGACGGCCAGGGTCAGCGGGTAGTGGGCGGCGTCGCTGCCGTCCGTGCCGGCGACGCGGAGCCCGCCGAGGTCGGGCGGCCCCGCCGGGTCGCCGGGGAAGCTCTCGTAGGCGAGAAGGGTATCGAAGGTGGCGCCGGAGCCCGCGAGCCGCTGGATCTCCGCCAGGCCCAGGTACTGGTGGTCGAGCAACACCGACTGCTCCGCCTGCACACGCCCCAGCAGCGCCGCCACCGTCTCACCAGGCTGCAATGCCACCCGCACCGGAACCGTGTTCACGAACAGGCCGAGCATCTGCTCCACGCCTGGCAGGTCGGCCGGACGGCCCGCGACGGTCGCACCGAACACGACGTCACGACGCCCCGTCAGCTTGCCGACGAGCAACGCCCAACCCGCCTGAACGACCGTGTTCAGCGTCACCCCGACGCCACGGGCCAGGTCGCGCAGCTCGCCGCTGAGCCGGTCGCCCACGTCGACGATGACCTCTTCCGGCATGACCGGGGCCGCGTCCCGGACGGACGGGACGAGCAGGGTCGGCTCCTCAACGCCGGCGAGCGTCTCACGCCACACGGCACGTGCGCGGTCCTTGTCGTGGCGGGCGAGCCAGGCCAGGTACTCGCGGTAGGGGGTCACGTAGGGCAGCCCGGAGGTGTCGCCCCCCGCCGCGTACACCGCCCAGAGTTCCCGCATCAGGATCGGCATGGACCACCCGTCCATGACGATGTGGTGGACGGTGACGACCAGCCGGTGCCGGGTCTCGCCGAGCCGGACCAGCAGGAGCCGCAGCAGCGGCGGCACCTCCAGGTCGAAGCGGCGGCCCCGCTCGTCGTCGGCGAGCCGGGCAGCCTCCGCCGACGCGGCGCCCGGCGCCCAGCCGGACAGGTCGACCTCCCGCCAGGGAAGCTCCACGCCGCGGATGACCACCTGGACGAGCTGCTGCGATCCGGCGGGCTGGCGGAAGGCGGCGCGCAGGCTGGCGTGCCGGTCCAGGAGCGCCTCCCAGGAGCGGCGCAGCAGGTCCGCGTCGAGGGGGCCGTCCAGCTCGACGATCTGCTGGACGGTGTAGACGTCGAGGGTCCGCTCGTCGTACAGGGCGTGGAACAGCAGCCCCTCCTGTAACGGCGACAGGGGCCAGACGTCCTCGACCCGCCTCTGCGTCACCGCGTTCCCCTTTCGTCCGTGTACTCGGCTTCGAGCTCGTCGATCATGTCCTGGGCCAGCGTGACCAGCGGGAAGTCCGACGGCGTGTGGCCTCCGGAACCGGTGCCGTCGGTGTGCGCGACGAGGCCGGTGAGCATCGCCGTCCACCCGGCGGCCAGGGCGCCGGCCTCCGCCTCGTCCAGCAGGTCCTCCGGCCAGCTGAGGGAGAGTTCCAGCTCGGGCCCGTGCGGTCGTTCGCGGACCAGGCCGGTGAGCTCCAGCGCGTGCGGGGCCGCCATCGCGGGGTCGGCGCCGCCGCCCTCGCCGACCTGCCGCCAGGCGGCGCGGGCGCCGCCGGCGGTGCCGCCGGTGAAACGGCCGAGGTAGTTGAAGCCGATCTGCGGCACCGGCAGCCCCGCCAGTTCGGCGGCGGTGCCGGGGTTGAGGTGGCGGAGCAGGCCGTAGCCGAGCCCGTCGGACGGGACCGCGCGCAGCTGCTCCTTCACCCTCTTGATCAGCTCCCCGGCGTCCGGGCCGCCGGCGCGCACGCCGGCGGGGTCGATCGGCCCGGTGTCGAGACGGACGGGATGGGCGCTGGTGAACCAGCCGACGGTCCGGGACAGGTCCATGTCGTCGGACAGGGCGACCCGGCCGTGGCCTTCGACGTCCACCAGCACGCCGGTGGTGCCGCGGGTCTCGGTGAGCGCGGCGGCCAGCGCGGCGAGCAGGACATCGTCCATTCCCGCGTGGAAGGCGGCGGGGACGCGCGTCAGCAGCGCGCCGGTCGTCTCGGGCGGGACGGTCACCGTCACCCGGCGCATCCGGGTGAGCAGGTCGCGAGCCGGGTCCAGCGGCCGCCCGCCGAGCGGTGGTTCGGGGTGGTCGAGCATCGCCTTCCACAACGGCAGCTCGGCCGTCCGCTCGGAGCCGCGCGCCTCGGCGGACAGTGCCAGGGCCCAGCTGCGGAACGACACCGGCACGGGATCCAGGGGCTCGTCCGGTTTCTCGTAGGCGTCGGCGAGGTCGGGCAGCAGCACCCGCCAGGACACGCCGTCCACGGCGAGATGGTGGACGAGCCAGAGCAGCGTTCCCTCGGTGTCGGGGCCCGCGTCGAACCAGACGATCTGGGTCATCACCCCGGCCGCCGGGTCGAGCCGGGTGCCGGCCAGGCGAAGCTGTTCGGCGACGGCCTGCTCCGAGGCTTCGGCCGTGACGCGGTGGACCAGCGCGGCGACGTCCACGGTGCCCGGCTCGAGGATCACCAGTTCCCACGGCTCCTCCAGCCGGGCGCGCAGCACGTCATGGCGGTCCATGACCGCGCCCAGCGCGGCGACGAGACGATCGAGGCTGATCCCGGCGGGGACGGCCAGCCGCATCGACTGGAAGAAGCCGCCTTCCAGTGCCGTGCGCCCCGACCGTTCGGCCAGCTCGCGCATCACCGGGGTCAGCGGTGCCCGGCCGACCGCTTCGGCCGCGGCCGTGGGCTCCTCGTGGGCCCCGGTGACGGCTTCGGCGACGGTGGCGAGCCCGGCGGGCGAGCGGAGTTGGAACAGCTGCGTGGTGGTGATCTGCAGCCCGGCGCGGCGGGCCTTGGACACCAGGAGGATCGCGAGGATGGAATCGCCGCCGAGTTCGAAGAAGGAGTCGTCGGCGCCGGCCTGTTCCACGCCGAGCACCTCGGCGAACAGCTCGCACAGCAGGGTTTCGGCGGGCGTGGCGGGGGCGCGTCCCTCGGCGCGGTCGGCGAAGTCGGGGGCGGGTAGGGCGGTGCGGTCGAGCTTGCCGTTGGCGGTGACGGGGAGCGCGTCGAGTTCCACCACGGCGGCCGGGACCATGTGGTCGGGTAACCGCTCGGCGACGTACTCGCGCAGCGCCGCCGCACCCGCGGAACGGTTCGCGGCCGGGACGGTGTAGGCGACCAAACGTTTGTCGCCTGGACGGTCCTCCCTGGCCACGACCGCGACCTGAGCGACGTCCTCATGCGCCGCCAGCACCGTCTCGACCTCTCCCAGCTCGATCCGGAACCCGCGGATCTTCACCTGCTCGTCGGCGCGCCCGGCGAACACCAGCTCACCGTCTGGCGTCCACCGCGCCAGGTCACCGGTCCGGTACATCCGCTCACCCGTCCCGAACGGGCAGGCCACGAAACGCCCCGCGGTCAGGCCGGCCCGACGCAGGTATCCGTGGGCGAGCTGGACGCCCGCGACATACATCTCGCCGGTCACGCCGGCCGGGACGGGGCGCATGAATTCGTCCAGCACGAAGACCTGGGTGTTGGTGATCGGACGGCCGATGGGGACGACGTCTCCGCCGGTCAGCGGGCCGGTCATGGTCGCGCACACCGTCGTCTCGGTCGGACCGTAGGCGTTGATGAACCGACGGCCGGCCGACCAGCGCCGCGCCAGCCACGGCGGACACGCCTCCCCGGCCACCACCAGCGTCACCCCACCTGGCAGGGCGTCCATCACACCCAGCACCGAAGGCGGCACCGTCACATGCGTCACCCCATGCGACTCCACCACCCCGGCCAGGTCACCGCCGGGCACGTCCACCATCACCACCGCCGCACCCGACAACAACGCCACGAACACCTCAGAAACCGCCGCATCAAAACCCAACGACGCGAACTGCAACACCCGCGCCCCGGCCTCCACACCGAAGCCCTCGGACTGAGCAGCCACCAGATTCACCACGCCACCGTGCGGGACCGCCACACCCTTCGGCACACCCGTCGAACCCGACGTGAAGATCACATAAGCCACGTCGTCAGCCGAGACCGCCACGTTCGGCGCCGCGACCGGCCGGCCGTCCAGGTCCCCCAGGACGAACACCGGTGTTCCCTCGGGGACGACGTTCCGCGTGGCGGGCCCGCAGACGACGACCGTCGGGCGGGCGTCGGCCAGCATCAGCTCGATCCGTGTGGACGGATAGCCGGGGTCGACCGGCACGTAACCCGCACCGGCCTTCAACACACCCAGCAGCACCGCCACCAGCTCGGCCGACCGCTCCACCACCACACCCACCAGATCACCACGCCGCACACCACGAGCCACCAGCTCATGCGCGACCCGATTACTCGCCGCGTCCAGCTCCGCGAACGTCCACGAGCCATCAGCACCCACCACCGCCGTCGCCTCGGGCGAACGACCCACCCACTCGGCGAACCGATCCACCAGCGAACCCCCCGGCACCGGCCGAGCGGTGGCATTCCATCCCTCGACGACCGTGTGCCGTTCGGCCGGGTCCAGGATGTCGAGCCGGTCGACGGGCAGCTCGGGGGCGGCCACGACCTGTCGGAGCACCCGGGTGAGCCGGTCGGCCAGCGCGCGGACGGTGGACTCGTCGAACAGGTCGGCGGCGTAGTGCAGCCCGCCCTCCAGGCCGGCCGGCGCGCCGTCGGCGTCCCGGTGTTCGGCCAGCGAGAGCGACAGGTCGACGCGGGCCGCCTCGGTGCCCTCCTGCAGGGGCAGGGGTTCGACCTGGAGGCCCGGCAGCGTCCAGGAGGCCGAGGGGATGTTCCCGAAGGCGAGCATGACCTGGAACAGCGGATGCCGGACCAGCGAGCGGGTCGGGCTGAGGTCGTCGACGAGCCGTTCGAACGGCAGGTCCTGGTGGGCGTAGGCGGCGAGGTCGGTCTCGCGGACCCGGGCCAGCAGATCGAGGAAGGACGGATTGCCGCTGACGTCGGTCCGCAGCACGAGCGTGTTGACGAAGAAGCCGGTCAGCCCGTCCAGGGCGGCGTCGCCACGGCCCGCCACCGCCGTCCCGATCGGGATGTCGGTGCCCGCGCCGAGCCGTGCGAGCAGCGCCGCCAACGCGGCCTGCACCACCATGAACGCGGTCGCGCCGCCGCGCTGCGCCACCCGCAGCAGACCGGCGTGGGTCTCGGGGTCGACGTCCATCGGGACCGTCCCGGCCCGGAACGACGCCGTGACCGGGCGGGGCCGGTCGGTCGGCAGGACGAGTTCTTCCGGAGCACCCGCCAGGGCGTCGCGCCAGTAACCGAGCTGGCCGCTGATCAGGCTGTTCGGATCGTCCAGGTCGCCGAGCACCGCACGCTGCCAGATCGCGTAGTCGGCGTACCCGACCGGCAGCGGCGGCCAGTCCGGGGCGCGGCCCGCCCGGCGCGCCGCGTACGCGACGCCCAGATCACGGGCCAGGACGCTCATGGACCAGCCGTCCACCGCGATGTGGTGGGCGACGACGCTCAGGACGTGCTCGTCGTCGTCCAGCACGAGCAGCCGGGCCCGCCAGGGCAGCTCGCGGGCGAGGTCGAAGCGGACGTTGGCGTCGGCGGCAAGAGCGGTTCCGAGGTCCTCCGCGGCGATCCGGACGGCCTCCAGGCGGGGATGTCCGGCCGTGCCCGCCAGGATCCGCTGGTGGGGCGTGTCACCGTCGTCGGGGAAGATCGTGCGGAGGGTCTCGTGCCGGTCGGCGAGGTCCGCCAGCGCCGCCTCCAGCGCCGTCACGTCCAGCCTGCCCGACAGGCGCAGCGCCAGCGGAAGGTTGTAGCCCGCGCCCGTCCCCTCCTTCTCCAGCCGGTTCAGGAACCACATGCGCTGCTGGCCGAAGGAGAGCGGCACCCGGTCCGGACGGGGACGCGCGGTGAGCGCGGCACGTCCCGCGCCGTCCTTCGCCGAGACGGCCCGCGCCACGCCCGCCGCCGAAGGCGCGGCGAACAACGCCCGGATGCCGATCTCGGCGTCGAAGACCGCCCGCACGCGGGCGAGCAGCCGCATCGCCAGCAGCGAGTCACCGCCCAGCTCGAAGAACGAGTCCTCCGCCCCGACCCGCTCCAAGCCCAGGACCTCGGCGAACAGGCCGCACACGACCTCTTCCGTGGCGTTCAGCGGGGCCCGTCCGCCCGCGCGTCCGCCGTAGTCGGGGGCGGGTAGGGCGGTGCGGTCGAGCTTGCCGTTGGCGGTGACGGGGAGCGCGTCGAGTTCCACCACGGCGGCCGGGACCATGTGGTCGGGTAACCGCTCGGCGACGTACTCGCGCAGCGCCGCCGCACCCGCGGAACGGTTCGCGGCCGGGACGGTGTAGGCGACCAGGCGTTTGTCGCCTGGACGGTCCTCCCTGGCCACGACCGCGACCTGAGCGACGTCCTCATGGGCCGCCAGCACCGTCTCGACCTCTCCCAGCTCGATCCGGAACCCGCGGATCTTCACCTGCTCGTCGGCTCGCCCGGCGAACACCAGCTCACCGTCTGGCGTCCACCGCGCCAGGTCACCGGTGCGGTACATCCGGCCGCCTGTGCCGAACGGGCACGCCATGAACCGCTCGGCGGTCAGGCCGGGACGGTTGACGTACCCGTGAGCCACCCCGGCGCCGGCCACGTACAGCTCACCCGTCACCCCCACCGGCACCGGACGCAGGAACTCGTCCAGCACGAACACCTGGGTGTTGGTGATGGGACGGCCGATGGGGACGACGTCTCCGCCGGTCAGCGGGTCGGTCATGGTCGCGCACACCGTTGTCTCGGTCGGACCGTAGGCGTTGATGAACCGGCGACCGGCCGACCAGCGCCGCGCCAGCCACGGCGGACACGCCTCCCCGGCCACCACCAGCGTCACCCCGGCAGGCAGGTCGTCCACCACACCCAGCACCGAAGGCGGCACCGTCACATGCGTCACCGCATACGACGCGACGACCCCCGCCAGGTCACCGCCCGGCACGTCCACCATCACCACCGCCGCACCCGACAACAACGCCACGAACACCTCAGAAACCGCCGCGTCAAAACCCAACGACGCGAACTGCAACACCCGCGCGTCACAGCCCACCCCGAAACCCTCGGACTGAGCAGCCACCAGATTCACCACGCCGCCATGCGGGACCGCCACACCCTTCGGCACACCCGTCGAACCCGACGTGAAGATCACATAGGCCACGTCGTCAGCCGAGACCGCCACGTTCGGCGCCGCAACCGGCCGGCCGTCCAGGTCACCCAGGACGAACACCGGCGTTCCGTCCGGGACGACATGCCGTGTCCGCTCCGCACAGATCACGAGGGCCGGACGCGCGTCGGTGAGCATCAGCTCGATCCGTGTGGACGGATAGCCGGGGTCGACCGGCACGTAACCCGCACCGGCCTTCAACACACCCAGCAGCACCGCCACCAGCTCGGCCGACCGCTCCACCACCACACCCACCAGATCACCACGCCGCACACCACGAGCCACCAGCTCATGCGCGACCCGATTACTCGCCGCGTCCAGCTCTGTGAATGTCCACGAGCCATCGGCACCCACCACCGCCGTCGCCTCGGGCGAACGAGCCACCCACTCGGCGAACCGATCCACCAGCGAACCCCCCGGCACCGGCCGAGCGGTGGCATTCCATCCTTCGATCAGCAGTTCGCGCTCGGCGGGATCGAGGATTTCCAGCCGGTCCATTGGTGCTTCGGGCTCGGCCGCCACCTGCTCCAGCACCCGGACCAGCCGGTCGGCCAGCGCGCGGACGGTGCTCTCGTCGAACAGGTCGGTCGGGTACTGGATGCTGCCTTCGAGCCCGGACGCGTGCTCGGCCAGCATGATGGACAAGTCGAAGCGGGCACCCACCACCGTCGGCGGCAGGGAGTCCGACTGCATCGGCCTCACGCTCAGCCCCGGCAGCTCCCACCGGATCGGCGGGACGTTGCCATAGGCGAGCATGACCTGGAACAGCGGATGCCGCACCAGCGACCGCGCCGGGTTGAGATCCTCCACCAGCCGTTCGAACGGCAGATCCTGGTGGGCGTAGGCGGCGAGGTCGGTCTCACGGACGCGAGCCAGCAACTCGGTGAACGAGGGATTGCCGCTGACGTCGGTGCGCAGCACGAGCGTGTTGACGAAGAACCCCGTCAGCCCGTCCAGCGCGGCGTCACCCCGGCCCGCCACCACCGTGCCGATCGGAACGTCGGTGCCCGCGCCCATCCGCGCCAGCACCGCAGCCAGCGCCGCCTGCACCACCATGAACACCGTCGCGCCGCCGCGCTGCGCCGCCCGCAGCAGACCGGCATGGGTCTCGGGGCCGACGTTCAGGGGCACCGACGCCCCCTCGAACGTGGCCACCGACGGCCGGGGCCGGTCGGTCGGCAGGACGAGTTCCTCCGGCAGGTCTCGCAGCACCTCCCGCCAGTGACGGAGCTGACGGCTGATCACGCTGCCGGGGTCGTCGCCGTCGCCGAGCACCGCACGCTGCCAGATCGCGTAGTCGGCGTACCCGACCGGCAGCGGCGGCCAGTCCGGGGCACGGCCCGCCCGGCGCGCCGCGTACGCGACGCCCAGATCACGGGCCAGGACGCCCATCGAAAGCCCGTCGGCCGCGATGTGGTGGGCCACCATGAGCAGGACGTACTCGTTCTCACCGAGCACCACCAGGCGGACCCGCCACGGCGGTTCGGACTCCACGTCGAAGCCCCGGCCAGCCTCGATCTCCAGGAGCGCTCTGAGCCCGTCCTCACCGGCCGCCTGGTTGATCACGAGTTCGGGATAGCCGTCCGCCAAGGGAAGCTGGTAGGGAGTCCCGTCGACCTCCGGGTAGACGGTGCGGAGGGTCTCGTGCCGGTCGGCCACGTCCCGCAGTGCCGCCTCAAGCGCCGCGATGTCGAGGGCACCGGACAGCCGCAGGCCGAACGGCATGTTGTACGAGGCGCCCGCCTCTTCGAGCCGGTTGAGGAACCACATGCGCTGCTGCCCGTACGACAGCGGCAGCCTGTCCGGCCGGGGACGGGCCGTCAGCGGTGGACGGCCCTGGTCCGTGCCCGCCGTGACAGCCTTCGCGACGCCGGCGACCGTGGGTTCGGCGAACAGGGTTCGGATGCCGATCTCGGTGTCGAAGACCGCCCGTATCCGGGCGATCAACCGCATGGCCAGCAGCGAGTCCCCACCCAGATCGAAGAACGAGTCTTCGGCGCCGACCCGCTCCAGCCCGAGAACCTCGGCGAACAAGCCGCAGAGGATCCCCTCGGCCTGGGTGGCAGGCCCCCGACTGACCGACCGGCCCGCGAAGTCGGGCGCGGGGAGGGCCGCCCGGTCCAGCTTGCCGTTGACCGTCAGCGGCAGCGCCTCCAGCTCAACGAACGCCGCCGGGACCATGTACTCGGGCACAGTGGCCGACAGGTGCTCGCGGAGAACGGCGGCGTCGACAGCGCCGTTTGATGGGACGACGTAGGAGACCAGGCGTTCATCGCGGACCAGCACCACGGCGCGGTCGACGCTCTCGTGCTTCGTCAGCACGGCTTCGACCTCGCCCGGCTCCACACGGAACCCGCGAATCTTCACCTGCTCGTCCGCACGCCCGACGAACTCCAACGCCCCATCCGGCGTCCAGCGGGCCAGGTCGCCGGTGCGATACATCCGCCCTGCGGCGAACGGGGAGGCCACGAACCGTTCGGCGGTCAGCGTCGGACGGTTGACATACCCGCGCGTCACGCCTGCGCCAGCCACATACAACTCACCGGTCATGCCCACCGGCACCGGACGCAGGAACTCGTCCAACACGAACACTTGCGTGTTACCGATCGGACGACCAATAGGCGGAGCGCCAGGGCGGTCCACCACGCCGACCGTCGCCATGACGGTCGTCTCGGTCGGGCCGTAGGTGTTCCACAGCCGATCCCCGCCTGCCCACCGGGCCGCCAGGTCCGCCGACAACCGCTCGGCACCCAGCACCCACCGGTCCACGATTTCGACCTGGGCCGGATCGAGCACGCTCAACAGCGACGGCACGATACTCGCCGCATCCACACCCCGCTCGTTGAGCATCCGCGTCAGCGCCGCCGACTCGGCACGCTCCTGCGTAGTCGCGATGACGAGGGTGGCCCCTGACGACAACGCCACGGCGATATCGAGTACCGAGGCGTCGAAGCTGAACGACGCGAACTGCAGGATCGCCTTACCCGGAGCCGCGCCCAGGACCGGGCGCAAGGACTCCACCAGGTTGACCATGCCGCCGTGGTGGCCCATCACACCCTTGGGACGGCCCGTGGATCCGGAGGTGTAGATGACGTACGCCAGGCTGGACGGATCCAGTTCAATACCCAAGGGCTCGGCGGACTGGTTGGCCATCAGTTCATCGAGGGAGTCGATCCGCAGGGAGGCGCCGCTGTCGGCGAGCATGAACTCCAGCCGGTCAGCCGGATATTCGGGGTCCAGCGGCACATAGGCCGCGCCCGCCTTCCACACCCCGACCATCGCCACCACAGCGTCGATCCCGCGCGGCAGGCACAGACCCACGACCGACTCACGACCGACCCCGGAATCCCGCAGATACCGGGCCAGCCGGTTCGACCGCTCCTCCAGCTCGGCATACGTCAGGGCCGCAGCGCCGCACCGCAACGCCACCGCGTCCGGCGTGCGGTCCGCCCACGCCCGGATCTGGTCGGGGATCAGCAGGTCGGGGACGGATGCGTCGGTGGCGTTCCAGCCGGTGAGCAGGAGTTCACGTTCGTCCGGGTCGAGGATGTCGAGCCGTCCCACTCCGTTGCCTGGAGAGGCGGCGAACTGCTCAAGGATCGACAGCAGGTGTCCGGAGAACGCCTGCGCGGTGGCCTCGGTGAAGACGTCCGGCCGGTAGTCCAGCGACAGTTCGAGTTCCTCGCCCGGCAGGACCGCGAGCGTGAGCGGGTAGTGCGCGGGGTCCTGGACGTGAGTGCCGAGAAGACGCAGCTCGCCGATCCGCGTGGGCCCGGACGGATCTCCCGGGTAGTTCTCGTAGACCAGCAGCGTGTCGAAGACGGCACCGCCTTCGGCCTGGCGCTGGATGTCGGTGAGTCCGAGATGCCGATGGGCCAGCAACGCGGCCTGCTCGGCCTGCACGCGCACCAGCAGTTCGGTCACCGTCTCGGCGGGGTCCAGCCGTACCCGGACGGGAACCGTGTTGATCAGCAGTCCGAGCATGCGCTCGACGCCCGCGATCTCGGCCGGTCGGCCGGAGACGGTCGCGCCGAACACCACGTCGCGACGGCCCGTCAGCTTGCCCACCAGCACCGCCCACGCGCCCTGCACGACCGTGTTCAACGTCAGGCCGTGCGCCCTGGCCATCTCGCGCAGGGCCGCCGCCAGCGGTTCGCCCGCCCGGACCGCCACCCGGTGCGGCACGACCGGCTCGCCTCCCGTGACGGCGGGGGCCACGAGGGTCGGCTCGTCGAGCCCGGACAGTGCCTGCTGCCAGGCGGCCCGCGCCGCGTTCCGGTCCTGCCGGGCCAGCCACGCCAGGTACTCCCGGTAGGAGGTGACGGCGGGCAGCGCCGCCGGTTCGCCGCCGGCCTCGTACAGCGCCCACAGCTCCTCCATGAGCACCGGCAGCGACCAGCCGTCCAGGACCATGTGGTGCATCGTGATGACCATCCGGAACCGGCGCGGCCCCAGCTTCGCCAGCAGCAACCGGATCAGCGGGGGTGTCGCGAGGTCGAACCGCCGCCGGTGGTCCTCGGCGACCAGCCGTTCGGCCTCCGCGAGCGCCGCTTCCCCGGTCAGTCCTGAGAGGTCGGCCTCGCGCCAGGGAAGCGTCACCTCGCGGGCGACGGCCTGGACGATCTCCTGCGACCCGGCGAGGAGGCGGACTCCGGCGCGGAGGCTCGCGTGCCGGTCCAGCAGCGCCTGCCACGCCCCGCGCAGCCGCGCGGTGTCCAGGGGACCTTCGAGGTCAAGGGCCCGCTGCCCCACGTACACGTCGGCGGACCGCTCGTCGTAGACGGAGTGGAACAGCAACCCCTCCTGGAGGGGCGCCACCGGCCACACGTCGATCAGCCCGGGAACGGCGGCTTCCAGCTCTTCGATCTGGTCCTGGGCCAGCGACACCAGCGGGAAGTCCGAGGGGGTGAACCCGGCGCCGGTGTGCGCGACCAGGCCGGTCAGCGTGGCCGCCCATGCCTCGGCCAGTTCCTCGACCGCGCTTTCGGTCAGCAGCTCCGACGGCCATTCCAGGGTCAGGGTCAGTTCCGGGCCTTCGGGGAGGTCGTGGACGAGCCCGGAGGCTTCCAGGACGTGCGCTGCGGGCGTCCGCGCGTCCGCTCCGCCGACCAGGCCACCGCGTCCCGCCGGCTGCCACGATGTGGCGGGGGCGTCGGCGGTGCGGCCGCTGAAGCGGCCGAGGTAGTTGAAGCCGATCTGCGGTGTGGGCAGGGCCGCCAGTTCGGCGGCGGTGTCGGGGTTGAGGTGGCGGAGCAGTCCGTAGCCGAGGCCGTCGGAGGGGATCGCGCGCAGTTGTTCCTTGATCCGCTTGAGCAGCCGGCCCGCGTCGGCGCCGCCGGCTCGCACGTCGGCGAGATCGATCGTTCCGGGGTCGAGTCGGACCGGATGGACGTCGGTGAACCAGCCGACGGTCCGCGACAGGTCGAGCGTCTCAGATGACCGGCCGTGGCCTTCGACGTTGATGAGTACGCCGCCGCTGTGCCGCCGCCAGTCGGCGACGGCCGCCGTCAGCCCGGCGAGCAGGACATCGTCCACACCCGCGTGGAAGGCCGCGGGAACGCGGGTCAGCAGTTCGGCGGTCACCTCGGGCGGAAGCGTGACCGTGCGCGTGTTCATCGTGCCGACCACGTCGCGGTCCGGGTCCAGGGGCCGGTCTCCGAGCACCGGCTCGGCGCCGTCCAGCATCGCGGTCCACAGCGGCAGCTCCGCGATCCGTTCCGCCTTGGCGGCCTGCTGGACCAGATCCAGGGCCCAGCGCCTGAACGGAACCGGCACCGGTTCCAGCTCGTCGTCCGGCGCGTCGTAGGCGCCGGCGAGATCAGGCAGCAGAATCCGCCACGAGACGCCGTCCACCACGAGGTGATGGACGAGCCACAGAAGCGTGCCTTCGGCGTCGGGGCCCGCGTCGAACCAGACGAGCTGGGTCATCACCCCGGCCGCCGGATCGAGCCGGGACACCGCCGACCGGGTGTGCTCGTCGACCACCTCGTCGTCCGGCGTCCCCTCGCAGGGCACCCAGCGGACAAGCCCAGCGGGATAGATCGTTCCCGGCTCGGGGACGACCAGCTCGGTTCCGTCGAGCCGGGCGCGCAGCACGTCATGGCGATCCAGGACGGCCCCGACCGCGCGGGCAAGACGCTCGAAGTCGAGCCCGGCCGGGACCGACAGCAGCATCGACTGGAAGAATCCGCCCTCCAGTGCCATACCGCCCGATCGCTCGACCGCCTCCCGCATCACCGGCAGCAGCGGCACCCGCCCGGTCGCCTCGACCTGATCGGCGGCAACGATGTCGTCTTCGACGGGAACGGCCACAGCCGCCATCCCGGCCGGCGAGCGATGCTCGAACACCTGCCGGGCGGTGAACACCAGCCCCGCGCGGCGCGCCCGCGACACCAGCAGCATCGACATGATCGAGTCGCCGCCCAACGCGAAGAAGCCGTCGTCCGCGCCGACCGTGTCCAACCCCAGCACCTCGGCGAACAGACCACAGAGAACCGCCTCGGTCTGGTTGGCCGGTGCTCTGCCGCCCGCGAGGCCCGCGAAGTCCGGGGCGGGCAGCGCCGCGCGGTCGACCTTGCCGTTCACCGTCAACGGCAACGACTCCAGCTCCAGCACCGCCGCCGGAACCATGTACTCCGGCAACCGCCCCGCCACGTACTCCCGCAAAGCAGCGGCATCCACAGAACCATTGGCCGGAACCACGTAGGCCACCAGACGCTTGACGCCCGGCTGGTCCTCACGCGCGACCACACTCGCCCGCCCCACCGACTCATGACCCGCCAGCACGGTCTCGATCTCGCCCGGCTCCACCCGGAACCCACGAATCTTCACCTGCTCATCCGCACGCCCCACGAACACCAGGTCACCGTCGGGCGTCCACCGCACCAGGTCACCCGTGCGATACACCCGCTCCCCGGCCCCGAACGGGGACGCCACAAACCGCTCCGACGTCAACCCCGGCTGCCCCAGATACCCCCGGGCGAGCCCGCCCCCGGCCACATACAGCTCACCCGCCACTCCAGCCGGGACGGGCTGCAAATACCGGTCGAGCACGAACACCTGCGCATCGTCGCGGGGACCGCCGATCGGCAGCACACCCGCCAACTCCTCGTCCGCGGCCAGCTCGAAGGTGGTCGCGCACAGCGTCACCTCGGTCGGCCCGTACAGATGCCGCACCACCACACCCGGACAGGCCGCCCGCACCGCCTCCACCGCCGAAACCGGAACCACATCACCACCGGTCAACACCTCACGCACACCCGCGAACGACCCCGGCGACTCCTCCGCCAGCAACCCCAGCAACCCGGCCGTCACATGCACATGAGACAACCCATGCACGTCGATCAGCCGCTGTAGCTCACGGCTTTCGACCGCCCCGGGTGGCGCGACGACAACCGCACCACCACTGACCAAAGGCACCCAGATCTCATAGGTCGAGGCGTCGAACACATGGGGCGCGTGCAGCAGCACCCGATCCCCCGCCCCCACACCCCAGCCGCCATCCGTCGCCAAACCCGCCACACCACCATGCGTGGCCACGACCCCCTTGGGCACACCGGTCGACCCCGACGTGAACATCACATACGCCGCGTCCTCCGCGCCCACAGGGACCCGGACCCGACCGCCATCGGTCCCCTCGGCCGGCACCTCCGAAGGGTCGTCCACCACCACGTTCACACCGGCGAGCACCGCCTGACGCCGCGCCTCCGGCCACCCCGGATCCACCGGCACATACGCGGCCCCCGCCTTCAACACACCCAACAACACACCGACCAGCTCAGCCGACCGGCCCATCACCACACCGACCAGATCACCCCGACCCACACCACGACCCACCAGCCCGCGTGCCACACGATCCGCGAACACATCCAGATCCGCGTACGACCACACCCGGCCCTCTTCGACCACCGCCACCGCATCCGGCGCCGCCTCGACCCGTTCCTCGAACAGGTCGACCAGCGAGCCGCCGGAACCGCCGGTGCCGCCCCAGCGCGTCACCACCAGGTCGCGGCCGGCCTGGTTCAGCAGGGTCGCGCGGCCCACCGGGAGGTCCGGGGAGGCGACCACGGCTTCCAGGAAGCGGACGAACGGTTCCCGGTGGGCGAGGGCCTCGGGGGCGGAGTTCGTCTCGAACTCGATGGACGGTTCGTCGCCGCCGCGCACCACGATCGACAGTTCGTCCACCGGGCGGATGGACAGGTCGTGGGCGGTCGCGGGGGCGCCGGCGAAGTCCAGGACCCGTTCGAAGCCGATGATGTTGAGGACGGGGCCGAAGTACCGCCCGGCGGGCCAGCCGAGCTCCCGCCGCAGGTCCTCGCCCCGGAAGCGCTGGTGCCGCACCGTGTCCCTGAGCGAGTCGCGCACCCGCCCGGTGAGGTCGAGCAGGGTCGCGCCGGGCGAGACGTCCAGCCGGAACGGCAGGACGTTGGCCAGCGTGCCGGGGGTGCGTCCGGCCAGCGGGCTGATGCGGCCGGTCATCGCGAGGCTGAACACCGTGTCGCCGCTGTCGGTCAGCCGTCCGAAGTACGCCGCCGTGGCCGCGGTGACCACGCTGGACCAGTTGGTGCCGGCGCGCCGTGCCAGGTCCCGGAGCCGTTCGCCGAGCGGTGCCCGCACCGCGTCCCGGCGGAACTCGCCGGGCGCCGCGCCGGAGCCGAGGGTCACCGGGTCGGGCCGGTCGGCGAAGCCCTCGGTCCAGTGCGCGCGGTCGGCGGCGAAGTCCGCGGACTCGCGGTAGGCGTGCTCCTCCTCCAGCAGGTCGCGCAGTGAGCCGAACCGCGCCGGCCCCGGTTCACGGCCCAGCACCAGCGCGGTGTAGACCTCGGCGACGCGGCGGGCGATCAGCGACCAGCCGTAGGCGTCCATCACCACGTGGTTGTAGCGCTGATACCAGAAGTACCGGTCGGGCGAGAGGCGGAACAGGGCGAAGGCGAACAGCCGGTCCCGCAGGGGGTCGGCCGGTGCCGCGAGTTCGTCGCGCATCCAGCGTCGCGCGGCCCCTTCCGGATCGGGCTCCCCGCTGACGTCGAGCACGGGAAGGTCCCAGTCCCCGGCGGCGTGCGGGACCTGCCAGGGCCGTTCGTCGTCCTCGACGACCCGGACGTTCAGCACGTCCGCCTCGGCGACGGCCGCGCGGACGGCGCGTGCGAACGCGGCCTCGTCCACCGGGCCCCGGATGTCGAGGAACTCGCCGGAGTTGTACGTGGCGCTGGGCGCCCCGACCCGCTGGGCGAGCCAGAGGTCGTACTGCGCCGCCGACAGCGGAAGACGACGGTTCTCAGCAGGCATCGCGCACCCTCTGCTCGTTCGCCGCGAGGTCGTAGACGTACCTCAGGTTGGGGGCCTCCAGCAGGTCCACGACGTTGATCCGGCGGCCGGTGCGCTGTTCGAGGATGGTGACCAGCCACAGCAGGTGCACCGAGTCCCAGCCCGGGATCTCGTGCAGCGCGCGTTCCAGGTCGTCCTCGGTCAGCGGGAGACCCAGCTCGGCGCGGACGAGCGCGACGAATTCCACGGCACTGTTCATGGCTCCCCCCGAACGGGTTTCACGGCGCTTCATGGACCTCGACGAGACGGATGTGCGGGGGCGGCGGCGGGATCTCGGTGAGCGGGTGCCGGAAGGTCAGCATGGTCCCGTCGTCGGCCTCGTGGACGAACCCGTTGCGCGGATAGAACTCGCGGACCAGGCCGTTGCGGCCGCCGGGCCGGTACCCGGCGAGCACCGCGCCCGCGCCGCGCTCCCGCGCGTGCCGCAGCACCCAGTTCAGGCACGCCTCCTCGACCGACCGGGAGAAGACCCGGCAGCTGAGCAGGAAGTTGTCGATGTGCAGCAGGTCGCCGTGCCAGCGGGCGAGGACCGCGCCGACCAGGCCGCTGTCGCCGAACCGGTCGCCGACGTGCACGGACAGGACGAGCGCGTCGGGGTCCCGCATCAGCCGCCGGACGTCCTGGGGCTGCAGCCGCCGGCCGGTCAGGTTGAACTGGTTGGTGCGCAGCGTGAGCTGGGAGATCCGGGCGGCCTCCGGCTCGGTCGCCCGGCTCACCCGCACCCGGACGTCCAGCTCGCGCAGGTAGTCCTCGACGGAGTCGAAGCGGTCGAGGAACCCCTTGCGGGCCGCCTCCTCCCGGTACCGGGCGGGGCGGACCCGGTCCTCGCCGGTCAGCTCCCGCTGGTCGAACCAGCCGTCGCGCAGCAGCCGCCCGGGGTGCAGGGCGGGTTCGCCGTCCACGTCGACGACGGCGACGCCGGGCAGCTCCCGCCGGACGAGGCCGCGCTCGTAGGCGCTGTCGTCGACGAAGACGAAGCTGTCGACGCCCAGGCCGAGCCGGTCGGCGAGACCGGCCAGGTTCTCGTGCTTGGGCCGCCAGTTGGCGACGACCTGGACGAAGTCCGCCTCCCGCAGCGCCATCGCCGGATGCTCCCGCAGCGCGCGTTCCACCAGCTCGGGGTCGTTCTTGCTGACGGCGGCCAGCAGCACGCCCTGCGAGCCGAGCTGCTTGGCGACGCGCTGGAACGCCAGGAACGCCTCGCCCCGGTAGCCGCCGCCGATCTCGATGCCGTCCACGCCGTCGTCGCCGAGCACCCCGCCCCACAGCGTGTCGTCCAGGTCGAGCACCAGGCACTTCTTGGTGCGGCCGACGAGATTCCTGGCCAGGTGGCCGATCTCGCGGGCGTAGGCGGCCAGGAGGTCGTCGGTGAGGTGGGCCTTGGCGTAGGTGCCGAGCCGGTCGTCGCCGACCGGAACGCCCTCGGCGACCAGCGGGTCCAGGTCCACCACCACGACGGACGGGTGGTGGTCGGCCAGCGCCAGCAGCCGGGCGTTCGCCTGCCGCCACACCGCGCCGAGCCGCGCCCGGGAGCGCCAGTCGACGAGCTGGGCGGTGTGGCGGCGCGTCAGCGGCATCGTGTTCAGCACCAGGGTGCCGCGCCCGGCCCGCGTGTACCGCTCCGCCAGCCGCTCGATGAGAGCGACCTTGGCGGTGGCGGCGCGTTCGACGTCCGCCGGGGTCCACGGCACCGGGACCTCGTCGAACACCATGGCCGGGTCGAGCACGCACAGCACCAGGTCGGGCCGCGCGGCGGACAGCTCGCTCGCCGGGTCGCCCAGCTCCCGGACGTACCCGTCGAAGCCGGTGACCGTCGGACGGGCGACCAGGCCGTGCCGGGCGAACTCGGCCCGCAGCGCGGGCGCGAGCGCCGACAGGGTGCCGTGCCCGGTGATGCCGACGGAGACGCCCGGCAGTCCCGGGTGGAGCCG
The DNA here is from genome assembly GCF_039536785.1 of Actinomadura miaoliensis. Taxonomy (NCBI): domain Bacteria; kingdom Bacillati; phylum Actinomycetota; class Actinomycetes; order Streptosporangiales; family Thermomonosporaceae; genus Actinomadura; species Actinomadura miaoliensis. The sequence goes on along the minus strand of NZ_BAAAZG010000006.1, from coordinate 112,123 downwards.
TTCGATCTCGGCCGGGTCGACCCGGTCCAGCAGCCGTCCGGCCCGTGCCACCTCACCTCGCGCCGGCTCCTGCTCCGCCAGCGCCGCCACGATCCGGCAGACCAGCGGGTACTCGGCGGCCAGGCGACCCGCCGCGGCCAGCTCCAGCAGCGTTCCGGCCGAATGGTCGGCGACCAACCCCGGCACCTCCTCAGCCCGAACCCTGCGGCGGACGGCCACCGGGCATGGGGCCCCCGTTGGGCGGCGGACCCATCGGCGGTCCCTGCATGGGCGGCGGTCCCTGCATCGGCGGTCCCTGCATGGGCGGCGCGCCGGGAGGCGGGCCCTGCATCGGCGGCGGGCCCTGCATCGGCGGGAACATCATGCCGCCGGGCGGCATCCCCTCCAGCGGCGGCAGTCCGGCGCCGTTCGGGTCGCCGTAGACGGGACCGCCGGGCGTGGGCACCGCGCCGTTCCTGGCGGGCTGCCGGGTGAACTGGGTGCGGTACAGCTCGGCGTAGAGCCCGTCCGCCTCCAGCAGTTCCTCGTGCACGCCGCGCTCCACGACGCGGCCCGCGTCGACGACCAGGATCTGGTCGGCGTCGCGGATCGTGGACAGCCGGTGCGCGATCACCAGCGACGTCCTGCCCTCCAGCGCGGTCTTCAGCGCCCGCTGGATCGCCGCCTCCGACTCGGAGTCCAGGTGCGCGGTGGCCTCGTCCAGCACCACGATCGACGGCGCCTTGAGCAGCAGCCGCGCGATCGCCAGGCGCTGCTTCTCACCGCCGGAGAAGCGGTAGCCGCGGTCGCCGACCACGGTGTCCAGGCCGTCGGGCAGGGCGGCGATCAGGTCCCAGATCTGCGCGGCCCGGCACGCCTCGACCAGGTCCCGTTCCTCGGCCCCGGGACGGGCGTACAGCAGGTTCGCCCGCAGGGTGTCGTGGAACAGGTGCGCGTCCTGGGTGACCATGCCGACCGTGTCGCGCAGGCAGTCGAACGTCAGGTCCCGCACGTCGTGCCCGCCGATCCGCACGGTCCCCGACACGGGGTCGTAGAGCCGCGGCACCAGCTGCGTGATCGTCGTCTTGCCCGCGCCCGACGGTCCGACCAGCGCCGTCAGCGTGCCCGCCGGGGCGCGGAACGTGATCCCGTCCAGCGTCAGCGTGTCGTCGGCGCGTTCGGGGGCCGGGGCGGCGTAGCCCTGCAGCGAGGCCAGCGACACCTCCGACGCCCTGGGGTAGCGGAACGACACGGCGTCGAACTCGACCTCCGGGGCGCCGCGCGAGCCGTTCAGCGCGACCGCGCCCGGCTTCTGCGCGATGAGCGGCCTGAGGTCCAGGACCTCGAAGAGGCGGTCGAAGCTGACCAGCGCGGTCATCACGCTCGCCTGCATCGACGACAGCTGGTTGATCGGGCCGAACAGCCGCGTCAGCAGCACGGCCAGCGCCACCAGCGTGCCGAGCTGGAACGAGCCGTCCACCACCAGCACGCCGCCGAGCCCGTACACCACGGCGGTGGCCAGTGCGCCGAGCAGCGTCACCGACACCAGCAGCATCCGCGAGTACACCGTCGTGACCACGCCGATGTCGCGGACCCGTCCGGCGCGGTCGGTGAACAGGCGCTTCTCGCTGTCGGGACGCCCGTACAGCTTGGCCAGCAGCGCGCCGGCGACGTTGAAGCGCTCGTGCATCAGCGTGCCCATCTCGGCGTTGAGCTGCATGGACTCGCGCATCAGGCCCTGCAGCCGGCGGCCCACCAGCCGGCCGGGCAGCAGGAACAGCGGCAGCGCCGCCAGCGCCACCAGGGTGATCTGCCAGGAGAGATAGAACATCGTGCCGAGCACGAGGATCAGCGACAGCAGGCTCGACACCGACTGCGACAGCAGGGTCGTGACGGCCTGCTGGGCCGCGACCACGTCGGTGTTCAGCCGGCTGACCAGGGACCCGGTCTGCGTCCGCGTGAAGAACGCGATCGGCTGCCGCTGGACGTGGTCGAACACCTGGGTGCGCAGGTCGTAGACGAGCCCCTCGCTGATCTTCCCCGAGAGCCAGGTCTCGGTGAACGCCAGGATCGCCTCCAGCAGCGCCAGGCCGGCGACCGCGAGCGCGATCCAGACGACCAGCCCCTTGTCCCTGGGGATGATGCCCTCGTCGATGACCGTCTTGAGCAGGAGGGGGCTCGCCACCTGCGCCACCGCGCCGAGCGAGGTGAGCAGCAGGAGCACGACGATGATCCAGCGGTACGGCCTGGCGTACGGAAGGGCGCGCCGCGCCGTACCGGGCGTGACGCGCTGGCGGGTCGAGTCGGAGTCCTCCCCGAACCCGCGGATCGTCATGACCGGTCCCGGGCCGCCGATCATGGCGCCTGGCGCTCCATCTCCGCGACGAGGCTCTTGGGACGCATGTCGGTCCAGTTCTCCTCGATGTAGTCCAGGCACGCCCGGCGGGTGTCCTCGCCGTGGACGATCTCCCAGCCCGCCGGCACCTCCGCGAACGTCGGCCACAGCGAATACTGGCCCTCATCGTTGACGAGGGCGTAAAACGTCCCGTCTTCGTCGTCGAACGGATTGGCCACGATCACTCCTTGGATTGGAAATTCGCCCAGATGTCCCGAACCGGAATTCTGCTCGACCGTCCCGCTGTCCACCACCCGGGGTTTTGCCGGTTGGACGTCGGAGCCGATTTCGATCCGCCGATCACACGAGGTCGACGGCGCAGGTGGACGTGTGCGGCGGCCGCCGGGCGGGGCGCCGTCCAACCGCGCGATCTCGATAGTTGGACAGCGCCCGGAAAAAGGTGAGGGGCGCGCCTCCCGGCACGCCCCTGATCATTTCACGTTCACCGCGACGTCAATATCCACACCACCGCGGATCGCGTTTTTCCGCGAACGCCCGCGGCCCCTCCGCGGCGTCGCGGCTGTGCATCCGCCGCTCCTCCCAGACGAACCTGGTGGCGAACGCCTGCTCCAGCGGCATGTCGACGGACCGCAGCACCGCCTCCTTGATCGCCCGCACCGAAAGCGGGGCGCTGCGCAGCAGGTCGTCGGTCCACGTCTCGACGCAGCGGTCCAGGTCGTCGTGCGGGACGACCTCGTTGACCAGCCCGTACCGCAGCGCGTCCGCCGCGCCCATCCGGCGGCCGGTGAGCAGGTGGCCCATCGCGACCTTCAGCGGCAGCTGCCGCGCCAGCCGGAACGCGCCGCCGGCGCCGGGGACCAGGCCGAGCCGCGCCTCCGGCAGTGCGAACACCGCCCGCTCGGAGGCGACGATGATGTCGCAGGCCAGGGCCAGTTCGAAGCCGCCGCCGAGGGCGTAGCCGTTCACCCGCGCGACCACCGGCTTGGTGAGGGCGAACCGCTCGGTGAGCCGCGGCCAGCCGGGCTGGCCGCGGCTGCCGAAGGTCGTCGGCGGCGCGCCCTCCCGGGTGAGCCGGGCGCGCTCCTTCAGGTCCTGCCCGACGGAGAACGCCCGGTCCCCGGCGCCGGTGAGCACCACGACCCGCACGTCGTCGTCCCGTTCGACGTCGTCCCACACGGCGCCGAGTTCCTCGTGCATCCGCAGGTCCATCGCGTTCAGCACGTCCGGCCGGTCCAGGGTGACGCGGGCCAGGTGGCCCTTCTTCTCGTAGCGCACCCGGGCGGCGCCGTCGGGGGCGGTCATGACGGCCGGACGGTGAACCGGCCGACCTTGTTCAGGACGTCCTGCCCGTAGATCCGCAGGGCCTGCTGCAACGCGAACTCGGCCATGTAGCGGCGGAACTCCTCCGGCGGCTCCTCGGCCAGGTTCAGCATGCGCCGGTTGGTGAGCACCGCCGGGCCCTGCAGGCTCCGCACGCTGCGCTCGATCGCCGCGTCGACCTCGCCCGGCTCGACGACCTCGTCGAACAGCGTCCGCGCGGCCGGCTCGGTCGCCCACACGCGGCGACCCCCCAGGATGATCTGGCGGGACAGCCGCGGCCCGCCGGCGTGGCCGAGCCGGAAGTTCCCGGCGCCCGGGACGATGCCCTCCTGCGCGGCGGGAAGACTGAAGTAGGCGTCCGACGCGGCGATCACGTGGTCGAACACCAGGAGCAGCTGGGCGCCGCCGCCGATGGCGAAGGAGTCCACGGCGGCGACCCACGGCTTGTCGACCGTCGGCCACTGCCACGACGCGTCCCGCTCGACCCGCACGCCCCGCACGAGCTTGTGGATGTAGCCCAGCTCGCGCCGCAGCAGGAAGCCGACCAGCGAGATGCCGCCCGCGTGCAGGCGCTTGAGGTTGATGCCCGCGCTGAACACCCGCCTGCCGCGGTAGCGGGGATGGGTCATCTCGCCGCCGCGCAGCGCCCCGACGTGCACGGCCGGGTCGAGCAGCGCCAGGTCGACGGCGGTCTCCATGTCGTCGACCTGCCGCTCGTCCTCGGCGTTCAGGCAGTCGTCCCGGCACATCGTCAGGTACGCCACGCCGTCCCGGCGCTCCAGCCGGACCGAGTCGGTCTCCACCAGGCCGGTGCGGGTGAACTCCGGCAGCAGCGCCAGCGCGCGGGGCGTCGGCCGCAGCATCGCGTCGAGCAGGTGCGGGCCCGCCACCGGCGACCGCAGCACCCCCCGCAGGAAGATGCCCTGGTCGATCTCCCGGCCCTCCTTGGCGGCCTGCGGCCGGGACCGTTCGACGGCGATCATGTCGGCGGTGGGGACCAGCCCGGGGAAGGCGGCCGCGGCGGCCTCGACCAGCTCCGCCACCCGCAGGTCGACGGCGCGGCCGTCGGTGAGCTCGTCGTACACCGCGTCCGCGTGGACGTCCATGAACCGCGCCCGCAGCGCCCGGACCGCGTCGGTCGCGGCGGCGATCCGCGCGTGCGCCTCCGGTGTGCGCTCGGCGGGGTCCGGCGCCGCGGCCACCAGGTCCTCGACATGCCCGGCGGCCTCGGCCAGCCTGTCCCGGGCGACGCGCAGGTCGGTCTCCATGGCCTCCAGCGGAGGCGCGTCCGCCGCGGTGGTCATGACGCCGCCGGTCGAGAGCCGCTGCCGAGCAGCGTGACACCACACCTGATCACTGAAGCCACCTTCCCGAGAGGGTTCACAGGGGTACGTTGCCGTGCTTGCGCTGCGGCGCCGGTCCGCGCTTGGTGCGGAGCATCGCCAGCCCGCGCGCGACCGCGGCCCGGGTCCGCACCGGATCGATCACGTCGTCGACCAGTCCCCGCTCCGCGGAGAACAGCGGGTGCACGAGCTGCCGGGTGTACTCGCCGATCAGCTCCGCCCGCCGCGCGTCGGGGTCGGCGGCGGCGGCCAGTTCCTTGCGGAAGACCACGTTGACCGCGCCCTCGGCGCCCATGACGGCGATCTCGTTGGTCGGCCACGCCAACGACAGGTCGCAGCCGATCGACCGCGAGTCCATGACGATGTACGCGCCGCCGTAGGCCTTGCGCAGGATCACCTGAACGCGCGGCACCGTCGCCTCGCAGTAGGCGTACAGCAGCTTGGCGCCGTGCCGGATGATCCCGTCGTGTTCCTGGTCGACGCCGGGCAGGAAGCCGGGGACGTCCACCAGCGTCACCAGTGGAATCCCGAACGCGTCACAGAACCGCACGAACCGGGCGGCCTTCTGTGCCGCGTCGGCGTCCAGCACCCCGGCGAGCACCATGGGCTGGTTGGCCACCACTCCGACGACCTCGCCGTCGATGCGGGCCAGCGCGCAGATCACGTTCCGGGCCCAGTTCTCGTGCAGCTCGATGACGCTGCCGTCGTCCACCAGCTCGGTGATGACCTGGCGCATGTCGTACGGCTTGTTCGGCTCCACCGGGACGATCTCGGCGAGCCGGGGCCGCTCGTCGCCGGCCGCTCCGGTCGGCGGCAGCGCGGGCGCGGGCTCCAGGTTGTTGGCGGGCAGCAGCGACACCAGGTACCGCACCTCGGCCAGGCAGGTCTCCTCGTCGTCGTGGACGAACGTGGCCACTCCCGACCGGCTGCCGTGCACCTCCGCCCCACCCAGCTCGGCATGGCTCACCCGGTGCCCGCTCACCGCCTCAACGACGTCCGGGCCGGTCAGGTACATCTGGGCGGAACCGCGCACCATGAACGTGAAGTCGGTCAACGCGGGCGAGTAGGCCGCTCCCCCCGCGCACGGCCCCAGGATCACACTGATCTGCGGGATCACCCCGGACGCCCGGACGTTGCGGTGGAAGATCCCCCCGTACCCGTCCAGGGACATCACGCCCTCCTGGATCCGGGCGCCGCCGCTGTCGTTCAGCCCGATCAGCGGGGCGCCCGCCGAGATCGCCAGATCCATCAGCTTGTGGATCTTCGCGGCGTGCGCCTGGCCGAGCGACCCGCCGAAGACGGTGAAGTCCTGGGCGTAGACGAACACCCGGCGGCCGAAGATCTCGCCGGAGCCGGTGATCACGCCGTCGGTGTGCGGGCGGCGGTCCCCCATGCCGAGTTCGGTGGCCTGGTGGCGGCGGTACATGTCGGTCTCGACGAACGAGCCCTCGTCCAGCAGCAGGTCGAGCCGTTCGCGCGCGGTGAGCTTGCCGAGCCGGTGCTGCCGTTCGACGGCGGCCCGGTCGCCGCCGACGATGCGGGCGCGCAGCCCGGCGTGCCGCTCGCGCAGCCGGTCCATCGACGGCGGCGGTGCCGGCTGCGGGCGGTGGCCGTTGCCGTTGACGCGCCCGTCCGCGTTGGTGCGGCCGTCCGTGGTGGCCCGGCCGTTGCCGTTGACGTGGCCGTTGCCCTCCGGGGCACGGCCGAACTCCGTCTCTAATGGGGCCGTCATCGCGCCGCCGCGCTCTCCGCCGCGATGAAGCGGGCGAGCCGGGCGGTGCCCTCCTCGATCTCCGCCGTGGTCAGGTAGCTGGTGGACAGCCGGATGGCGTGCTCGCCGCCGCCCTGCGGATAGAAGTACGACATCGGCGTCCAGATGACGCCGAAGTCCTGCGCGGACCGGGTGAGCGCCGCGTTGTCGGCGCGGAACGGGACCTCCAGCCGGAGGAAGAACCCGCCGGTGGGCCGGTTCCAGCGCACCCCGAGCGCGGCGCGGCGGTCGGCCGGGATGGTGCGGTCGAGTCCCGCGAGGACGGAGCTCATGGCCCGCCCGTAGTAGGCGGCCGCGTCGGTGTTGAGTTCCGAGAGCCGCCCGTCCGAGGCCAGGAGCGCGCCCGCCACGGCGGCCTGGCTGAGCGACGAGGTGTTCACCGTCACCATGCTCTTGATCTTGGCGATCTCGTCCGCCAGCAGGCCGCCGCGCCCGTCCGCGTCCACGACCCGCTGGTCGGCGATGACGAAGCCGACCCGGGCGCCGGGAAAGAGCGTCTTGGAGAACGAGCCGAGGTGCACGACCCGCCGCTCCCGGTCCAGGGACTTCAGGGTCGGCAGCGGCGTGCCCGGGCTGACCAGCCGGTAGGGGGTGTCCTCCAGGACGAGGAAGTCGTGGCGCGCGGCCAGGTCGAGCAGCGCGTGCCGCGTCTTGAGGTCCATCGTGGTGCCGGACGGGTTGGAGTGGTCGGGCACCACGTAGAAGGCGCGGGGGCGGCGTCCGCGCGCGTGTTCGGCCAGGATCGCCGCCTCGACGTCGTCGCAGGAGATGCCGTTCTCCCGCTCCTCGACCGCCGTGAGGGTGACGTCCAGCAGGCGGGCCGCGCCGGTGATGCCCACGTAACAGGGGCTGGACACCAGCAGCACGTCGTCGGGGCCGCCCATGAGGGCGCGCAGCACCAGCAGCATGCCCTCCTGCGCGCCGACCGTCACCACGATGGACTCGGGCGGGACGTCGATGTCCTCGTCCACGCGCAGGGAGTCGGCCAGGACGTCCCGGATCTGGCCGGCGGTCGGGCCGTACTGGAACACGGCGGTGCGCACGTCCTGCGGCGTGCTCCCCTCCGCGGCCAGGTGGTCGAGGAACCGGCGGATGTGCGTGAAGATCTGCTCGTTGTCGAAGAAGCCGTCGTAGGGGCGGCCGGGCGCGAAGGAGATCGCCTCGGGATAGCGCAGGGTGATCTCGTTGAGGAAGTTCATGGTGTCCAGGACGGGGCTGGACACGCTGGCGTGCAGATCCTCCTTGCGCAGCCCGGCCCCGCCGGCCGCCGGTTCCGGCCGCGGCCCCGCGCGGTCGTCGAGCGTGTCGTCGAGCGTGCCGGCCCCGGCCTGCTGGATATCGATGTCTCCCCCGCTCACGAGGCGACCGTCCGAGCGTTTTCCATGATTTCGCTGCTCCGTCCGGGCATGGCGGACCCATGCGGCATTGAACTGCGGAGTGTCCTCGGCCCGGTCAGGATTGCATGCGGCGGAACGGCCGACAAGGGCGGACGGCGGTGCCCTCCCGGCCCGGACACCGTGGATTGACGGTCGGGTCAGATCGATTCATGGCAGAGCCCGGACATCCCGTCCAAGCGGCGTTTCTGCGCACTTGGACGAGCCCCTGGACGCACCGTCCCGGCCTAGAGTTCCCCATGGTCGCGGCCGTCCGGAGGGCCCGGCCGGCGACGCTGCGGAATCCCCGACAATAGACATGGAGAACCTCGGCGGGGCGAAGTTAGAATCGTTCCGCCCCCGTAGCCCAATTGGCAGAGGCGGACCCCTTAAAAGGGTTAGGTTGTCGGTTCAATTCCGATCGGGGGTACCGTTCCCGGTAGGGGCCTTTCCCCGGGGCCCCTACGCCGGGAAATCCTGGGACGACTGCAGCAGCAGGGTCACCGGAAGGTCGGTCCGGCGGCTGATCTGGAGCTTGCGGTACACCTTCGTCAGATGCTGTTCCACGGTGCTGGTGGTGACGTGCAGCCGGCGCGCGATCTGCCGGTTGGTGTACCCGTCGACGGCCAGCGCGGCCACCCGCAGCTCGGCCACGCTCAGGCCGTTCAGCAGGTCGGGGCCCGCCCCCTCACCGCGCTCGTCCACCTCGGCCAGGCGCGGGGACAGCGTGTTGCCGATCTCCCCGGCGCCGCACTCGGCCGCGAGCGCGCGGGCCCGCTGCTCCACGGCGCGGGCCCGCCGTTCCTGGCCGGTGGCGTGGTACAGCTCGCTGAGGTCGGCGAGCGCGCGGGCCAGCTCCAGCCGGTCGCCCGACCGTTCCAGCAGCTCCACCGCCTCGGTGATCAGCGCCGTGCGCCGGTCGACGTCGGAGGCGGCGGCGAGCGTGCGCAGCGTGGCCCCGCGCGTGCGGACCTGGCCGGGCGACAGCATCCGCAGCTGCTCGGCCGCGAGCCTCCTGGCGTTCTGGCGGTCGCCCAGGACGAGATGGGCCTGCGCCATGTCGGTGCGCCACGGCACGAAGCCGGGCACGTCGAACCCCCACCCCGTCATCAGCTCGCCGCAGGTCTGGAACTCGGCCAGCGCCGCCTTCGGCCGGTTGATCGCGAGGTAGTACCGCCCGCGGGCCTGCAGGTGGGGCAGCACGAACGGGCTGTGGAACAGCCCTTCCGGCAGCGGCATGTCGAGGTACTCCTCGACCTCCTCGTACCGGCCCGCCGCCGTGAGGGAGACCACCATCGTGGCGAGCGGTATCGCGATGACCACGCCCCAGCCCTTGGGCGTCATGAGCGTGAGGGCCTCGCGCGCGCACTTCACCGCGGCGTCCAGCCGGCCGCGCCCGTGGTGGACCAGCGCGCGCATGGCCATGAGGAGGGCCCGGCCCTGCGGCGGCCACGTGGCCGTGGACCTGCCGAAGGCGTCGCACCACCGCTCGGCCGTGTCGAGTTCGTCGGCGTAGACCAGGGCCGCGATCGCCGCGATCAACATCGGCGACTTGAACGCGGGCCCCGCCTCCTCCAGGATCTGCTCCGCCCGCGCGACCGCCTCTTGGACCGCTCCCCGCGCGAGCGCGTTCGCCAGCATCGCCTCGGCGCGCAGCGAGGGCGCCACGGCTCCCGGGACGGCCGTGTCCGGTGCGCGTCCGGGCGGACGCAGGATGTCCCCGAGCCCCTCCAGCCGGGTGAGCCCGGGGTAGGCGTAGGGCAGCCACCACGGCGACGGCTCGGCGCGGGGGCCGTGCTCGGGCCGCCGCCCGGGGCCGGCGTGCGGCAGGGTGACGCCACCGGACACCTCGGTCATGATCTCGAGCGCGTCGTGGGTGCGGCCGAGCCACAGCATCCAGCTGACCAGGGTGGCGTCGCCGCCGGCAGGCAGGCGCCCCTTGCGCAGGCCGCGGACCAGGTCGGGCAGATGCCGGGCGGCGATCGCCGGGTCGATCCGCCACTCGGCGCGGGCCAGGTCCAGGTGGACGGCCGGGCGCTGGTCGTCGTCGCCGCACTCCCGCAGGGCCAGCCGCAGCAGGCCGGTCGCGTCCGACACCCGGCCCTCGGTGAACGCCTGCTCGGCCGCGTCCCGCAGGACCGCCACCGCCCACGGCGTCCGGGCCTGGTCGGCGGCCAGCAGGCGGTCGGCGACCACCGCCGCGGGCGCGCCGTGGCGGTGCAGCATCTCGGCCGCGCGCAGGTGCAGCGCGGTCCGCTCGTCCGGGCGCATCCCGCCCAGCACCGCCGCCCGCAGCGCCTCGTGCCGGAAGCCCCCGGCGTCCAGCAGCCCGGCCGCCTGGAGCACCTCGCAGGTCCAGGCGACCGACGCGGCGTCGGCGTGGACCAGCTCGCCGAGCAGCCCGCCGGACACCCCGTCGGGGAGCACCGCGACGGCGCGGGCGAGCGTCGTGGACTCCGACCGGTACAGGCAGGTGAGCACCGCCTGCCGGAACGCGTCGCCGAAGGTGAGGCAGGCGGGCCGGGTCGGCTCCGCCATCCGGTGGTCCTCGATCAGCGCGTGCACCAGCAGGGGGTTGCCGCCGCTCACACGATGGCACTCGGGTGCCAGCTGGGCGGCGGTCGCCGCGCCGACGTGCTCGGCGAGCAGGTCGGCGACGCCTTCCTCGGACAGCGGCTTGAGCCGCAGCCGCCGGCAGTGCGGCTCGCGCAGCAGGTCGGTGTGCAGGAGCGAATGCGGCCGGGTCGGCCGCAGGCACTCGGTCAGCACCAGCAGCACCCGGGCGGTCCCGATCCGCCGGGCCAGGTACAGCAGGAACTGCACCGACGCGTCGTCGGCGTGGTGGATGTCGTCGACCCCGATGACCAGCGGCCGCTGCTCGGCCACCTTGAGCACCATCGCGGTCAGCCTGCTGAGGATGGGCGGCGGGACCCGGACCACCGCCTCGCCCTCCGGGCGGACGCCGAGCGCCCGCACCGTGAGGAAGCCGTCCTGGATCAGTCGGTCCGCCTGCTCGGTCTCCGCGGGCGGCAGCGCGGGATCGTGGAACAGCTGGCTGACGGCGCTCAGCGGCAGCTCGCGTTCCGCCCGCGACGCCGACGCGCTCAGGAAGGTGGCCCCGGCCTCGACCGCGCGTCCGGCGAACGCGTGCATCAGCGTCGTCTTCCCGGTGGCCGCGGCGCCCTCGATCAGAACGACCCTGCCCGGCCGCTCCCGGTCCGGCGCCAGCAGTTCCTGCAAAGTGAGCAGTTCCCCCGTCCGCTCCACAATGCGCATGCGGCGATCCCCCCGCAACGGTTGCATTCTGTGTCCGCGCCCCAACGGTCCGGCACAGCCGCGTCCCACGGTCGGCTCAGGTCCGCATGGCAGGGGGCGTCGACGGCCGGTCCTTCATGACGTTCGCACCAGAGCGTCGACGGATCAAATCACCATCAGCTACCATTCGCATCCGGAGTGTAGTTAACACAGGGGTGACCTGCGACTTCGCCCGCGCCCATGGAAATTGCACTGTCCGGACCCTGCCACCGGCCTGTCCGCCTGGTGAAACGGCTGTGGCCGCGATCCCCCGACGTCACGAAACCGGCGGCCGATCAGTGAGAACTCTCCCGGCGGCACCCGGGTGACCCGCGGCCGCACCGGGCGCCGCCCTGAGACGAACGTCACGTTACGTCCTTGTGACGTCGCCAGTGGTTGGCTCACGTCGTCTCCCTTCCGAGACGACCGGGCACCAGGAGGACATCGAATGTCGCAGACCGGCCGCGAGAACGGAACCGTCCACCCCACCACCGACTAGCAGGTTGATTCCACTTCCTCGGGGCGCGCACATGAATCTGATCGAGCGAGAACTGGAATTGACGACACTGCGGAGCCTGTTCGCCGAGTCGCTGGACGGCCACGGGAAGGTGGTGGTCGTCGGCGGCGCGGTGGCGTCCGGCAAGAGCGCTCTCCTGCACTCCCTCGCCGAGCACGCCACCGCGTCGGGCGCGGTCTTCCTCGGCGCGACGGCCTCGCACGCCGAGCAGCGGTTCCCGCTGGGCGTGGTCCGGCAACTGTTCCGCGGGGTGACGCTTCCCCCCGGGAGCGAGGACGCCAGGCGGCTGCTGGACGAGCAGATCGGCACCGCCGCCTTCGCCGGGGGAGAGTTCCGGCCCGAGACCACCGCCCAGACGACCTGGCCGGTCCTGCAGGAGCTGTGCAGGGTCCTGCTCGGCATGGCGGCGCGCACCCCCCTGGTGATCGGTGTCGACGACGTGCACCACGCCGACGCCGCGTCCCTCAGCTTCCTGTCGTACGTGGCGTACCGGCTCAAGTCGGCCCGGATCGTGATGGTGCTCAACGAGCGCACCGGTCCCCGCCGCGAGCACGCGTGGTTCCACGCCGACCTGCAGAGCCAGCCGCACTACTGGCGGCTGCGTCTCAAACCGCTGTCGCGCCGCGGCCAGATCCAGTTGCTCAGGACCAGGCTCGACCCTCGCCAGGCGCACGAGTTCGCACCGGTCTGCGACGCGGTGACCGGGGGCAACCCGATCCTCCTGCAGGCCCTGCTGCAGGACGAGCGCGTCCCGCCGCAGAACGGCCCGGTGCGTGACGCGGCCGAACTCGCCGTGGGCGACGCGTTCCCCCAGGCCGTGCTGCACTGCCTGCACCGCGGCGGCCCGGAGATGCACCGCGTCGCCCGCGCCCTGGCGATCCTGCGCGAGCCGTGCTCGCCCGACCTGGTGGGCGGGCTGCTGGATCTGGACGCCGAGTTCGTCTCCGACGTGATCGACACGATGGACACGGCCGGGCTGCTCGACGCCGGCCGGTTCCGGCACCCCGCCGTCCCGGCGGCCGTGCTCGAAGGCATGGCCGCCGAGGAGCGCGCGGCGCTGCACGGCCGGGCCGCCAGGCTGCTGCACGACCGCGGCGCGGCGCCCCGGACGGTCGCCGAGCACCTCATCGCCGCCACCGAAACCGCCTACCGGTCCGCCGCCCAGGCGCCCCCCGGCGTCACCGGCCCCGCCCAGGTGAACCTCTGCCCGGCCGCCGAGGAGTCCTGGAAGGTGCCGGTACTGCTGGAGGCGGCCGAGCAGGCCCGCGCCGACGGCGCCGCGCACACCGCCCTGGTCTGCCTCCGGCTGGCCCACGAGATCTGCACCGACGACCGGCGGCGGGCGGAGATCACCATGGCGATGGCCCGCGTCGAATGGCGCGTCGACCCGGGGTCCGTTGAGCGTCTGCTGCCCGGGCTCGTCGACGCGGTGCGACGGGGCCGGCTGGACGGGCGGCACGCCGTCAGGCTGCCCGGCTACCTGCTGTGGCACGGGCGGCCGGGCGAGGCCGTCGAGGTCCTCGCCCCGCTCACCGGCCGGGCGGAGGCACCGGTGGACGCGTCCGCCGGGTGCCTGACGGCCACGCGGCTGCTGATGTCGTGCGTCTACCCCGGATATCCCGGAGCGCCGGGCGCGGTCGCCGACCGGCCCGCCGCCCCGGGGCGGCACGTCGTCTCGGGCATGGAGGGCCGGCGGCTGCGGGCCGCGGCCGCGCTGCGGGAGGTGCTGACCGGCCGGGCGGTCTTCGACGTTCCCGGCACCGCCGAGCAGTTCATGCAGGGCACCCGGCTCACCGAGACGTCCCCCGGGGCGGTGCTGGCGGTGCTGGCGGCACTCGTCTACGACGACCACCCGCACACGGCGGCGCGCTGGTGCGATCCGCTCCTGGACGAGGCGGCGGCCCGGCACGAACCGCTGTGGCACGCGACGCTGGCGGCCGCACGGGCGGTGATCTCCGTGCGGCAGGGGGACATCGCCGCCGCCGAGGACCACGCGCGGGCGGCGCTCGCGCGGATCTCCCCGGCGAGCTGGGGGGTGGCGATCGGCATGCCCATCTCCGCGTCGGTGTACGCGACGACGGCGATGGGACGCTACGAGGACGCCGCCACCCACCTCGGCATCGCGGTGCCCGACGCCATGTTCGACACCCTCTGCGGCCTGCACTACCTGCAGGCGCGCGGCCGGTTCCATCTGGCGACCGGGCATCCGGAGACCGCCCTGGCGGACTTCCAGGCCTGCGGCGAGCGCATGCGCAGGTGGCGGGCCGACGTTCCGGGCCTGGTCTCGTGGCGCACGGACGCGGCGCAGGCGCTGCTGGAACTCGGCGAGACCCGCCGGGCCGCGGAGCTCGTCGACGAGCAGCTGGCCATGGTGCGGCACCGGACCGGCCGGACGCTGGGCGTCTCGCTGCGGGTCCGCGCGCTGGCCGCCGCCGACCCGCGGCGCCGCGGCGAGCTGCTCGCCGAGGCGGTGGGCGTCCTGGAGCAGTGCGGCGACCGGTACGAGCTGGCGCTCGCGCTCGGCGACCTGAGCCGGGCCCAGCACGCGCTCGGCGAGCGCGGCGAGGCGCTGGCGACGGCGCAGAGCGCCCACCGCGTGTCCGCGCGCAGCGGGGCGCTTCCGCCCAGGACGCCGGCGCGGGACGGGATCCCGGCGCCGGCCGATCCGGCCGCCGCGCTGACCGAGGCCGAACGGCGGGTCGCCGCGCTGGTCGTCCAGGGCCGGACCAACCGGCAGATCGCCGACGCGCTGCTGGTCACGATCAGCACCGTGGAGCAGCACCTCACGCGGATCTACCGCAAGCTCGGGGTCACCCGCCGCGCCGACCTCGTGCGGCGGCTGCGGGCCGGGCCGCCGGGCCCTCCGGGATCTCCGGGACCGCCCGGGCCGGCGGGGTCGTCCGGGTCGGCGGGGTCGGCGGGGTCGGCGGGGTCTTCCGAGTCGTCCGGGGCGGCCGCGGCGGGGACGCGGTGTCGCGACGACCAGATCACCTCAAGGGGAGGGACATGATCGAGCTGCGCCGCCTGACCAAGCGGTACGGCGCGGTCCGGGCGGTCGACGACCTCACCGTCACGGTCCGGCCCGCCCGGATCACCGGGCTGATCGGCCCAAACGGCGCCGGCAAGACGACCACGCTGCGCATGATCCTCGGGCTCACCGCGCCGACCAGCGGGACCGCGACCACGGCCGGCCGCCGCTACGCCGATCTGCCGAGCCCGATGCGGCAGGTGGGCGCCCTGCTGGACCCGCGGGCGGCGCACGACGGCCGCCGGGCCGGCGACCACCTGCTGTGCCTGGCCCGCAGCAACGGCCTGCCGCGGTGGCGGGTGGACGAGGCGCTCCGGCTGGTCGGCCTGGAGCAGATGGCCGGGCGGCACATCCGCGTGCTGTCGGCCGGGATGCGGCGGCGGCTCGGCATCGCCGCGACCCTGCTGGGCGACCCCGAGGTGCTGATCTACGACGACGTGATCGGCGGGCTGGACGCGGCGGGCGTCGCCTGGCTGCGCAGCCTGCTGCGGCGCCTGGCCGACCAGGGGCGCACCGTGCTGGTCACCGGCCACCTGATGGGCGAGATGGCGCGGATCGCCGACCAGTTCGTCGTCCTCGACCGGGGGCGTCTGGTCGCCGACAGCAGCGCCGAGGAGCTGTCCCGGCGCGGTGTCCGGCAGCGGGCGCTGATCCGCTGCGACGACCACCGGTTCTTCGCCGACCGGCTGACCGCGGCGGGCGCCCGTGTCCGCCAGGGCACCGGCCGCACGCTCGTGGTGTCCGGCATGGACGGCGCCGACATCCACGGCCTGGCCACGGCGTACGGTGTCCGCCTGCACGAGCTCACCCCCCAGCGGCCCTCCCTGGAGGACGTGCTGCTGGAGCTGGTCCAGGACGGCGCGAACGGTGACCTCGCGGCGGGCAGGGCCGCCTGATGTGCGCCACCCGCGTGCACCCCGGCACCGGCCCCAAGGCGCGGTACCCGTCGGTGACCTTCCGCAACGCGCTCTGGTCGGAGTGGACGAAGATCCGCACGCTGCGCTCGGCCCGCGACGCGATGATCGCCGCCGCCGTGCTGATGATCCTCTGTGCGGTTTTCGGTGTCCTGGCCGGGCGGTCCCCCTGCCGGGGGTCGATGGCCGCGGAGTGCGCGGCGTTCGAGGCGGTCCGGCCCAGCCTGCAGGGCTACCACCTGGCCCAGGTCGCGTTCGGGCTGCTCGGCGTGCTCGCCGTCACCTCCGAGTACGCCACCGGCATGATCGGCACCAGCCTGGCCGCCGCGCCGCGCCGGGGCCGCCTGCTGGCCGCCAAGGCCGCGGTGTGCTCGCTCGTCGCGCTGCTGGTGGGCGGGGGCGCGAGCGCCGTCGCCCTCCTCCTCGGCCGGCGCGTGGACGCGGGTGACGGGGCCCTGTCGGGGGTCGGCATGCTCCAGACCGTGACGGGCGCCGGGCTCTACCTCGCCCTGATGGCGCTGGCGGGGGTCGCGGTGGGGGTGCTGGTCCGGACGACCGCGGCGGCCCTCGTGGTCCTCGTCGTCGCGACGCTCGTCGTCCCCGCGCTGTGCCCGCTGTTCCCCGGCCCGCTGGAGCAGTTCACGCGCACGTACTGGCCGGTCTCGGCGGGCGCCCAGATCATGGCGGTGCGGCCCGCGCTGCCGCCGTGGACCGGTCTGGGCCTGCTCGCCGCGGCCGTGGCCGTCACCCTGGCCGCCGCGGCGGTCGTCTTCCACCGCCGGGAGTACTGATGGGCTGGCAGTACTGATGGGCGGGAGTGCTGACGAGCCGCGCGGCACGGCGAACCGGTGGCCTCCCCGCGAGGAGCCTGAGGAGGCCACCGCCCGGGCCGCTAGACGATGTTGGCGATCTGGTGCTCCACCTTCATCGCGAACTCCGACCACATCTCCGAGCAGTCGCGGGCCAGCTGGGCGACGATGCCGCTGCAGTGCGAGGGGACGTTGTTGATGATCTCCTCCCACTCGGCGGCCTTGAGGGTGTGCATGCTGAGCAGCATCAGCAGGTTGCGGCCGGTCTCGCTGAACCGCAGCGCCGGATCCGCCTTGAGCCTCTCCACGACCGCCGCGCGGTCCCGGGGCGCCGCCCGGGCGATCCGCCGGCCGTCGCCGTGACCGTGACCGCTGCCGTGACCGCTGCCGTGGCCGTGGCTCGCGCGCCGGCTGGCCAGGCTCACCGTGTTGGTCCGGCGCCGCGGCAGCGGGTCCTCGCCCCGCCGCATCCGGTTCCGGACGTCGCGCGCCGTTTCCGGGGAGATCCCCGCGGCCCGCGCGATCTGCCGCAGGGACAGCTCGGGATTCTTGGCGATCAGTTCCGACGCCAGCCTGCGCCCCTCGCTGCCGTTGATGGGACGCGCCCGGCCGTCCTGGCCGATCCGGACCGTCTGCGGCGGCACCGCCCCCTCCGTCCGCCTGCGTATCTCCGCGACCGTTCCCGGGGCGATACCGGTGACGGACGCGACCATCCGGTCCGACCACTGCGGATGCGAGTTGATGATCCGTTCTGCCGCGCGCTTGCGGTCGGCCAGCGACAGCGGCAGGCCGTGCGAGATGTTCGACCTGACCGCCATCACGAAGGCGTCGGCCTCGTCCCCGTCGAAGAACCTGACCCGGATCCGGTCCTCGCCGCGGAGCCTGGCCGCCTTGAGCCGGTGCAGCCCGTCGATGACCCGCATCGTCGCGCGGTGCACGATGATGGGCGGCAGCTCGGCCTGCGCCGCGGCCAGCGCCTCCACGTGCTCGGCGTCCTCCCCGGACGTCCGCGGCGAGTCGGCGCTGGACAGCCTGCTGATCTCCACGTGGACGACCGGTTCCCGGTCGATGTTCCGTTGCCCCTCCACTATGACTCCCCTACGAATCGTTCTCACCTGTGTGCAGCGGGGATGGGCTGCGCGCACCGGTTCCGGGAATGCGCCCGGCGCCGGCGGCGCGCGATGGATTGTCGGAGAACTCCGGCACGCCGGCGACGGGGGAGCCTGTACAGGCCGTTTCGGCGAACCGTACTCGTAACACGAAAGGAATCCGCGCACCCGAGTGCGCGGTTCACCGCCCGGAACGATGGCGGGCCGCTGTGGCGGGCGTTCCGGGCCGGCACCTTGGCCGCATGGTCTGACGAATTTTTCTTCGCGCCTTTCTTTTCCTTCTTCAAGCCCCCCGAGAAGGTAATAGAACCCCGATCAGGGAATTTCTATCAAAACGTTGTAGACGCTAACAGCGGGGGTCGGTCAGGGGTACCCCTGACCGACCC
Source organism: Actinomadura miaoliensis (assembly GCF_039536785.1). Lineage (NCBI taxonomy): Bacteria > Bacillati > Actinomycetota > Actinomycetes > Streptosporangiales > Thermomonosporaceae > Actinomadura > Actinomadura miaoliensis. The sequence goes on along the minus strand of NZ_BAAAZG010000006.1, from coordinate 93,924 downwards.
CTACGCCGCTCCCCTAGCAACCGGTGTGACGGAAGTTTCCCGATGGACTGACGTGCCCGAAGACATCCCACGTCTGCCGCGGCGGACGCCCAGCACCGCGCCGGTGGCCCGCCGAAGCCGCCCAGAAGTCCCACCAAAGAAGGTCCATGCGCGCACGGCCGGTAGGGGCTTGCCCGATCACGGCAACGGTGACTGGGAGGGGAGCTGGGGAGGGGCGCCGTGGACGGCCGCTTCCAGCAGAGCGCGCAGGCGGCCGGGGTCCAGGGGGACGGGGTTGGGATAGGCGTCGCGGGTGGCCAGGTCGACCGTCGGGGCTATGGCGTCCTCGGTCAGCCCGAGTTCTCCCAGTGAGGACGGCGCTCCGAGGTTGCGCGTCCAGGTCCACAGGGCCGTCACGGGGTCGCTCTCCCCGAGGGCCTGCGCGATCGCCGCGCATGCCTTCGGCGCCTTCGCGCTGTTGTAGGCGAGGGCGTAGGGCAGCACGACGGCGTGGGTCTGCGCGTGCGGCAGGCCGAACGTGCCGCCGAGCACGTGGCACAGCTTGTGGTGGAGACCCATGGTGGTGGAGCCGAGGCAGCAGCCGGCCAGCCAGGCGCCGTGCAGTGTCCGCGCCCGGACGCCGGGGTCGCCGGGCTCGACGGTCAGCCGGGGCAGGTTCGCCGTCAGGACGCGGACGGCCTCGGCGGCCATGAGGTCGACGATCGGCGAGCCGTTCGGCGCGTACAGGGCCTCGACGGCGTGGGCGAGAGCGTTCACGCCGGAGACCACGGCGGTCTCGGGCGGAAGGGTGAGGGTGAGGTCCGGGTCGTAGACGACCGCGACGGGGCGGACGCGTTCGTCCCTGCCCGTGCGTTTGCGCCCGTGTTCCGTCAGGCCCCAGACCGGCGTCATCTCCGAACCGGCGTACGTGGTCGGCACCGCGACGTAGGCGGGGCCTCCGGACAGGGCGATGGCCTTGGCCAGGCCGATGGTGGAGCCGCCGCCGATGGCGACGCACCCGTCGGCGGACAGCCGGGCGGCCGTCTCGCGCGCCCGCTCGGCGCCCCCGGCCGGGACGTGCATGGCGGCGTGCGGATGCGTGCCGGCGGCCAGGTCGCCCAGCAGGCCGGCGACCCGGTCGGCCAGGTGCCGGTGTCCGGGCGTGGACAGGACGAGGACGCGCGAGAACCCCGCGCGTTCGACCTCGGCACGAACGGAGGCCAGGGTTCCCGGCCCGAACACCACGCGCGTGGGAAGCGGCGCGAACGTGAATCGCAGCGTCAACGGGAATCCTCGGGTGCGGGCTCCAGGACGATTTCGACCTCCACGTGGCGATAGGGCGGCGTGAGCCCGTACTCGGCGGCCTCTTCGGCATCGGTGACTTCGGTGAAATCGCGCACGAGGCTGCGTTTCACGGCGAACACCGCGTCGCTGTCGAGATAGGGGCTGCCGGCCACGAAAATGTGCGTGGTGACGGGGACGTGGCCGTCGGCCTCGGCGATGAAATGGATGTGCGCGGGCCGGTAGGAATGCCGGGCGGTGGCGGCGAGAAGCTCGCCGACGGGGCCGTCGGTGGGGATCGGGTAATGGGCGGGGACGACGGTGGTGAACCAGAACCGGCCCGAGTCGTCTGTGGTGAACAGTCCGCGCCCGTTGCCGGGTTCCTGCACGCCGGGCTGCTGGACGTCGTAGAAGCCGTGCGCGTCGGCCTGCCACACGTCGACCGTGGCGCCGGCCAGCGGCCGGCCGTCGGTGCCGCGGACCGAACCGGTCACCAGGCACGTCTCGCCCTCGCCGACCTCGCTGATCGCCTCGCCCGGGCGTCGGCGCGGCGACTCGGTCAGGTGGAAGGGGCCGAGGACGGTGGCCTCGGTCGCGCCCGATCCGGTGCGGTGGTTGATGCTCTCCACGAGCGCGGAGACGCCGAGCACGTCGGACAGCAGCACGAATTCCTGGCGGACGGGGTCGCATTTCTGTCCCGTCGCGGTCAGGAACTCGATCGCCTTCTGCCATTCGGCGAGGGTCGGTTCCAGTTCACGGACGGCTGCGTGCAGGTGCCGGGTGAGCACGGTCAGGCAGTGCCGCAGCCTGGCGTCCGGCGTCCGGTCGAAACTCGCGACGACCGCGTCGGTCACCGTGTCCTCGGTGAAGTCGGCGGGCGGTGGCGCGTCGGGTCGGGAAGTCATGTTCCGACCGTAGACCGGGCGCCGCCGCCGGCGGGGACGCCGGTCAGGCGTCCAGGCCGCCGCGCGAGACGAGCTGGCGGACGATCACGTTGCGCTGGATCTCGTTGGTTCCCTCGCCGACGATCATCAGCGGGGCGTCGCGGAAGTAGCGTTCGACGTCGAACTCGGTGGAGTAGCCGTAGCCGCCGTGGACGCGGATCGCGTTGAGCGCGATCTGCATGGCGGTCTCGGAGGCGAACAGCTTGGCCATGCCCGCCTCCATGTCGACGCGGCGTCCGGCGTCGGCCTCCCGGGCGGCGTACAGGGTGAGCTGGCGGGCCGCCATCAGGGACGTCGCCATGTCGGCCAGGTGGTTGCCGACCGACTGGTGCTGCCAGATGGGCCTGCCGAACGTCTCGCGTTCCTGGGCGTAGGCGAGCGCGTCCTCCAGCGCCGCCCGGCCGACGCCGAGCGCGCGGCCGGCGACCTGCAGGCGCCCGGTCTCCAGGCCCTTCATCATCTGGGCGAACCCGGCGCCCTCGGTGCCGCCCAGCAGGGCGCCGGCGGGCGCCCGGTGGTCGGTGAAGACCAGCTCGCAGCTCTCGACGCCCTTGTAGCCGAGCTTGGGCAGGTCGCGGGAGACGGTCAGGCCGGGGCCCGGTTCGACCAGCAGGATCGAGATGCCCTTGTGCGCGGGCCGGGCGTCCGGGTCGGTCTTGCACAGCAGCGCGATCAGCCCCGACCGGCGGGCGTTGGTGATCCACGTCTTGGAGCCGTTGACCAGGTAGCCGTCGGCGTCGCGGCGGGCGACGGTGCGCATGGCCTGAAGGTCCGACCCGCCTCCGGGCTCGGTCAGCGCCATGGTCGCCCGCAGTTCGCCGGTGGCCATCCGCGGCAGGTAACGGCGTTTCTGTTCGTCCGTGCCGAAGTGCAGCAGGAGCTTGGACACCACGGTGTGGCCGCCCATCGCCCCGGCCAGGCTCATCCAGCCGCGCGCCAGCTCCTCGGTGACGAGCACGTAGCACGGGGTGGACACGGGCGTGCCGCCGTACTCCTCGGGGATGGCCAGCCCGAAGATGCCCAGCTCCTTCATCTTCTCGATCAGGGCCTCGGGGTAGGCGTTCGCGTGTTCCAGGTCCCGGACGGCGGGCCTGACCTCCTTGTCGACGAACTCGCGCACCGTGCTGACGACGAAACGCTCGTCCTCGGCCAGGACGTCCAGGGTGCTCATGGTGTGACGCTCCTTCTGGTGGGTGCGGGGGGCGCTGCTGGGTGCGGGGGCGCTGCTGTGTGCGGGGCGGGTCAGATGACGTCGCCGCCTCTGAGGGCGTCGATGTCGTCGGTGCCGTAGCCGAGTTCGGCCAGGATCCGCTCGGTGTGCTCGCCGGGGGCCGGGACGGCGTCCATGCGTGGGGCGGTGCCGGCGATGTCGACGGGCGGCACGAGCGCCGAGACCATGCCGCCGGGGGTGGGCACGTCCTGCCAGCGGCCACGTTCGCGGAGCACGGGGTGGTCGAGGAACTCCGCGACGTCGTTGACCCCGGCGTTGGCGATGCCGGCGTCGTCCAGCAGCTTCATCGCCTCGCGGGCGCCGGATCGCCGGAAGCGCTCGGCGACGATGGCGTTGAGTTCGTCGCGATGCGCCACGCGGGCGGGGCCGGTGGCGAAGCGGGGGTCGTCCACCAGGTCCGGGCGTTCCAGGAACCGCTCGCACAGCGCGGCCCACTCGCGTTCGTTCTGTATGGACAGCAGCACCTGCTTGCCATCGGCCGCGGTGTAGGCGCCGTAGGGGGCGATGGTGGCGTGCTGGGTGCCGATACGCGGTGGCTGGGTTCCGCCGTAGCGGGTGTAGTAGGCGGGCTGGCTCATCCATTCGGCCAGCGCCTCGAACAGGGAGACCTCGACGGCACGGGCCACACCCGTGGTCGCGCGCACGTACAGGGCGGTGAGGATGCCCGAGTAGGCGTACATCCCGGCGGCGATGTCGGCGACGGACACGCCGACACGGGCGGTCTCCTCGCCTGTGCCGGTCAGCGACACCAGTCCGGTCTGGCACTGGACGAGCAGGTCGTAGGCCTTGCGGTCGGCCCACGGCCCGGTGGACCCGTAGCCGGACACCGAACAGCGGATCAGCGAACCGTGGCGCTCGCCCAGGGAGCCGGCGTCCAGGCCGAGCCTGGCCGCCGCGCCGGGCGCCAGGTTCTGGACGAACACGTCGGCCCTGGCGAGCAGCCGTTCCAGGACCTCGCGGCCGCGCGGCGACTTCAGGTCCAGGGTGAGCGACTCCTTCGACCGGTTCAGCCACACGAAGTAGCTGGACTGGCCGTGCACGGTGGTGTCGTAGCGGCGGGCGAAGTCGCCGCCGCCCGGGCGTTCGACCTTGATGACCCGGGCGCCCAGATCGGCCAGCTGGCGCGTGGCGAAGGGGGCCGCCACCGCCTGCTCGACGGTGACGACGGTGACGCCGGAGAGCGGCGGCTCGGTCATGCGGCGACCTCCCGGAAGCCTGGCCGGAGACGGGCGGCGCGGCCGGCCGGGCGCGACGCCGTCCAGACCGCAGTACCATCATGGCAATTCATGGATCACAGTGTGCAATAGCAATACGTGATGGCACCATGCCGGACGCGGATGGGGGACGCGGTGGACCTCAAGCAGCTCAGGGCGCTGGTCACGGTCGCGGAGGTGGGCAGCGTGACGCGGGCCGCAGACCTGCTGCACCTCGTCCAGCCCGCCGTCACCCGGCAGATCCGCACCCTGGAGCAGGAACTCGGCGTGCCCCTGTTCGAGCGGACCCGGCAGGGCATGCGGCCCACGCCGGCCGGCGCCATCATGATCGACCGAGCGCGCCGCGCCCTGGGCGAGCTGGAACGCGCCCGCGCGGAGATCCGGCCGTCCCCCGGCACGGTCACCGGCATCGTGACCGTCGGCCTGCTGGAGAGCGCGGCCGACCTGCTCGCCGAGCCGCTGGTGGCGGCCCTGGCCCGCGACCGGCCCGGGATCGAGCTGCGCGTGTTCACCGCCTACTCCGGCCACCTGCAGCAGTGGCTCGACGACGGGGACCTGGACCTCACCCTGCTCTACAACCTGGACAGCACCGCGTCGCTGAACGCCCAGCCGCTGGTCCGCGAGAGGCTGTGGGCGGTGGCGCCGCCCTCGGCGGGCCTGCGGCCCGACGAGCCCGTGCCGTTCGCGGACGCCGCCGCGCATCCGCTGGTCATGCCCGCCACCGGACACGCGCTGCGCACCGTGATCGACGCCGCCGCCGCACGCGCGAAGATCACGATGGACGTGGCCCTGCAGACCAACTCCATGCGGCTGCAGAAGAGATTCGTCCTCGCCGGTTACGGCTGGACCGTCCTGCCCGGGGTGGGGATCGCCGCCGACGTCGCCGACGGCACGCTCAGCGCCGCCCCGCTCCGCGAACCGGACGTGTGGCGTTCGGTCGTCCTCGCCACCCCCAGGACGGGACGCACCCCGCCCGCCGTCGAGATCGTCGCCCGCGAGCTGACCCGCCAGGTCCACGCGGCCGTCCGCCAGGGCGGCTGGCCCGCCGCCCGGCCGCACGCCCCCGAACCCGCCGACAAGGACGCATGATGAGCACCGACCAGCCGCTTCACGCCCACGCCCGCGCCGAGGACGGCACCAGGCTGGCCTACCAGCGCCACGGCGGCGGCCGGCCGCTGGTGCTCCTGGCGGGGCAGGCCAACGACCACCACTGGTGGGACGGCGTGCGGGAGGACTTCCACGCCACCCACAGCACCATCACCCTCGACTACCGCGGCACCGGCGACAGCGACAAGCCCGACGGCCCCTACTCCACGCAGGTGTTCGCCGACGACGTGATCGCCGTCCTGGACGATCTGGGAATCGAGCGCGCCGACGTCTACGGCACGTCCATGGGCGGACGCGTCGCCCAGTGGATCGCCGTCCGCCATCCGCGACGGGTCGGCCGCCTGGTCCTCGGCTGCACCTCCCCCGGCGGCCCCCACGCCGTCGAACGCGACGCCGCCGTCCGCCGCGCACTGGCCCAGCCCGACCCCGCCGCCGCGCGCGAGGCGCTGCTCGACCTGATGTACACGCCCGCCTGGCGCGCCGCCCATCCCGGCCCGTACACCACGCTCGGCGACCCTCGCATGCCCCCGCACGCGCGTCGCGGCCACCTGCAGGCCAGCAACCGGCACGACGCCTGGGACGCGCTCCCCCGGATCACCGCGCCCACCCTGATCCTGCACGGCGACCAGGACCGCCTCACCCCGCCGGCCAACGTCCCCCTGCTCGCCTCGCGCATCCCGAACGCCCGGACGCACATCTTCCCTGGTGCACGGCACGCCTACTTCCAGGAATGCCGCCCCCAAGCCGGCCCCCTGGTCGCGGACTTCCTCAAAGCAAAAGCTTAGGTATCCGCAACGAAATCCAGGGATTGACTGGGATATCAGCCGCTCGCACGCTGGTCCACAGGGACGCGCGAAAGCGACTCCGTGAGACGAAGGAGCGGTGATGGCCATGGATCCGGCGGCGGTGGCGCGGATGCTGGGCGTGGGACGCAACATCCTCGACGACCGGCTCGGCATCGAGATCGTCGAGGCGAGCGCCGAACGTGTCGTCGCCCGGATGCCCGTCGAGGGCAACACGCAGGTCTACGGCACGCTGCACGGCGGGGCGTCCTGCGTGCTGGCCGAATCCGCGGGCTCCTGCGCCGCCGCGGTGCACGCGGGCCCCGGGCGCATGGCCCTGGGCATCGAGCTCAACGTCTCGCACCACCGGACGGTCACCGAGGGCATGGTCACGGCCGTCGCCACCAAGGTCTCGGCGGGCCGCACGCTGGCCACCTACGACGTGGTCGTCACCGACGAGCGCGACCGCCGCGTCTGCACCGCTCGCGTGACCTCGATGCTGCGCGACCGTCCCCAGCCCGCGACGCCACGAGGCGAGGTCGCGTGAGCGCCGCGGCGACCGAACTCCTACTGGCCAGGGGCGCCGACGAGATCCGGCACCCCGGTGGGACGCTGTTCGAGCACCTGCGGCGCGTGCACGCCACGCTGGACGCCTGGGGCGCCAGGCCCGAACTGCGGCTCGCGGGGCTCTGCCACGCGTTCTACGGAACGGACGGGTTCGCCGTCCCGCTCGGCGGCATCGACCGGCGCCCGGAACTGGCGGAGGTCATCGGCGATGAGGCGGAACGCCTCGTCCACCTCTACGCCCGTTGCGACCGCGCCCGCACGTATCCCGGTCTGGGCGAACCCGGCGGGCTCTTCGTCGACCGCTTCTCGGGAACGCCGCTCGTCCTCTCGCCGGGTGAGCGCCGTGACTTCGCCGAACTCACCGTCGCCAACGAACTGGACGTCCTCCGGTACGCGGGCGGCGAGGCGGACCCGTCGCAGTTCGCCCCTCTGCTCGAACTGTTCACCTCTTGGGGGCCGCTGCTCAGCGCCCCCGCCCGCCGGGCCGTGCACCGAGCACGGCGGACCTGAGCGTCGATCGTCAGGAGTCGGTGCGGGCGCGGGCGATGACGACGGGGCAGTGCGCGTGGTGGATCACGCCGTGGCTGACCGAGCCGAGGCCCAGCGCGGCGAGCCCGCCCTGGCGGCGCGGGCCCACGACGAGCAGATCCGCCTCGCGCGAGGCGTCGCACAGCGCCGTCACCGGGTGCTCCCGGACGACCTGCTCGGTCGCCTCGACGTCCGGGTAGGTCTTGCGCCAGGGGGCGTGGGCCTCGATGAGCCGCCAGCGGATCTTCTCCTCGATCTGCCTGTCGTCCAGCGCCCGGTTCGCCTCCGCGTAGGCCGCCGACACCTCCCAGGCGTTCACGACACGGACCCGGGACCCGCGGGCCGCGGCCGCCTCGAAGGCGTAACGGAGCGTCTCGGTCTCGTCCCCGTCCAGCGCGAGCCCGGCGACGATCTCACCGTGCTCGCCGTCGGCGGCGCCGCGGACGATCACGACCGGCCCGGCGGCGTGCCCGGCCATGGTCAGCCCGGTCGAGCCGAGCAGCAGGCTGCTGAAACCGCCCAGCCCGCGATGCCCGAGCACCAGCTCGAACGCCTCCTCGGACAGCTCGCACAGCGCCCCGGTGGCGCGTCCGGTGAGCAGCCGGGTCCTCACCTCCACCTCGGGCCGCCGCTCGCGGGCGATCTCCTCGGCCTGCGCGAGCATCTGCCGGCCCGCGTCGGTCAGCGCGTCCACCGCCTGGGGCGCCGCGAACAGCGGCGCGGCGTACAGGGCGCTGTCCAGGGAGTGGACGATCAGCAGCGGCCGGTGCCGTACGGCGGCCTCGTCCGCCGCCCATTGCACGGCGCGGTGGGCGCTGTCGGATCCGTCGGTGCCGACGAGGACGGGCTCTGTCATGTCACTGGCTCCTTCGCGGTTCGCCGGGGCCCTGCTTCTCCAAGGCGACGCTAGGCGGCCCCGGCCGCGCTGGTGCGCGGGCCAAGGTCCCTACCCGCTCCGGCGATGGTCACCTCCCGCCGGGGACGCAGGGACCGGCGACCCGGCCTGCGGGAGCCGGGACCTTCGTCCCTGTCTCCGGTGCCCATCGCACCCGGTCGGGAGCGCCGTCGCCCGACAGGCTGGGGAGAGGACACACGCGCGAAGGAGGAGGTGCGGGGCCGTGGAGACCAAGCAGTGGTCCGTGGACATCTACATCAACGAACACGGCGACGACACCGGCGTCAGGGCCGTTCTCACGTCGGCGACGGCCACGAAGGTGGAGGGGGTCGGCCATGCCCGGCGCCACCCACGGGACCGGAACGTCCCCGAGATCGGCGACGAGCTGGCGGTCGGCCGCGCGCTCATCGACCTGGGCGCCCGGCTCGTGCGGATGGCCGACGTGGACATGGAGGCCGTCGCCCGGCAGCGTTGAGCGGAACGCCCGTGCGCGGACGGCCTAGGCGCCCGGGTCTCACAGCCCGAAGGTCTTGCCGATGATGTCGCGCTGGATCTCGCTGGTGCCGCCGTACACGGTGGACACGACGGTGGAGCGCAGCAGCCGTTCCATGCCGTACTCGGTGGCGTAGCCGTAGCCGCCCATCATCTGCATGCCGTCGAGCGCCATCGCCTTGGCGACCTCGGTGGCCTTGAGCTTGGCCATGGACGCCTCGCGCGGCAGCATCCGCTCCGGATCCGCGTCGATCTTCCGGGCGACGTCGTGGACCAGCAGGCGCGTGCACTCCAGCTCCGTGGCGTGGTCGGCGATCCGGTGCCGCAGCGCCTGGAAGGAGCCCACCGGACGGCCGAACTGCCGGCGTTCGCGCACGTAGGCGACCGTGTCGTCGAAGGCGCGGCGCGCGGTGCCCAGCATCATCGCGGCCAGGATCATGCGCTCCAGGTTCAGCCCCGCGGTCAGCTGCCGCCAGCCCTGCCCGACCTCGCCGACGACCGCGTCCTCCGGGAGGAGGCAGTCGGTGAAGTACAGGTCGTTGACCTCGCGTCCGCCCATCGTGTTCGATGCCGTGAACGGTCAGGCCCTCGGCTCCGGCGGGGACGGAGAACATGGTCAGGCCGTCGTGCCTGCCGCCGGAGGTGGACGTGCGGGCGACCAGCAGGATGTGGTCGGCGATGTGCGCGTTGGAGCACCAGGTCTTCTGGCCGTTGATGAGCCAGCCGTCCCCGTGCCGTTCGGCCTTGCAGGTCAGCGCGGCCACGTCGGATCCGGCGCCCGGCTCGGACATCGAGATCGCCAGCACCCGGCCGCGCAGGAAGTCGCCGAGCACCCGGCGTTTCTGCTGCTCGGTGCCGAACTTCTGGTAGGACGCCGCGGTGATCGCCGAGGTGGCGAAGCCGCCGATCGGGGCCTGCCAGTAGCCGGTGGCCTCCAGCAGCAGCACCAGGTCGACCATGCCCTGGCCGGCGCCGCCGTACTCCTGCGGCACCGCGACCCCGAGCCAGCCGAGGCCGGCCATCTTCTCGTACAGTTCCGCGCTGTGCGGCTCCCGGCCGCCGTCGGTGAGCTTGAGCCACCGGTCGCGGTCGCCGACCTCGCGGCGGCAGAAGTCGTTGACGGCGTCGACGAAGTCGCGCTGCTCGTCGGTCAGCGTGGTCACGAGGACCGCCCTTTCGCGTAGAGCCCGTCGATCTCGGCGGCGTAGCGCTGCTCGACGACCGCCCGCCGGAGCTTCAGGGTGGGGGTGAGTTCTCCGCCGTCCGGGGTCCAGGGACGGTCGACCAGGTGGAACGCCTTGATCTGTTCGGGGCGGGACAGCGCTTCGTTGGCCTCCCGGACCGCGGCGGAGACCTCCTCGTGGATCCGCGGGTCGGCGGCCAGCTCCGCGAAATCCGTGGCGGGCAGCCCGTGCGCGGCGGCCCACACCGGTGCGGCCTCCTCGTCCAGCGCCACCAGCGCCGTCAGGTAGGGGCGGCGGTCGCCGACCGCCGCGACATGCCCGATCAGGGGATGCCTGCGCAGCAACGACTCGACGCGGCTGGGGGCGATGTTCTTGCCGCTGGAGGTGATGATGATCTCCTTCTTGCGGCCGGTGATGCGGAGCATGCCGTCGTCGTCGAAGGTGCCGAGGTCGCCGGTCGGCAGCCAGCCCTCGGCGTCCACGGCCGGTTCGACGCGCCCGTCCGGCTGCAGGTAGCCGGGGAACACCAGCGGCCCGCGCACCTCGATCTCGCCGTCGGCGGCGGCCCGTACCTGCATCCCGGGGACGGGCAGGCCCACGGTGCCGGCGCGGTAGCGGTCGGGGTAGGTCGTGGTGGCGGCTCCGGTGGTCTCCGACAGCCCCCACACCTCCGTGATCGTCATGCCGAGGCTGCCGAAGAACTCCAGCACCTCGGGCGGGATCGGGGCCGAGCCGCTGCCCAGCCGCAGCGCCTCGGCGAGCCCGAGCCGCTCGCGCAGGGGACGCAGCACGAGCTTGTCGGCGTCGGCCAGCGCGGCGGCGAGTTCGCCGGGCAGCGGTGTGCCGTCGGCCCGGATCCGGTACGCCTCGGCGGCCAGCCCGCGCGCCCGGTCGACCGCCGTCCGCAGGTCCCCCTCCAGACGGGACAGCTCGTGCTGGACGGCGGCGGCGAACTTCTCCCACACCCGGGGCACGCCGAAGAACCCGTGCGGCCGCACCGCCGTCAGCGTCGCCGGGAGCTGGGCGGGATCGGGGCAGATCGTGACGTGCCCGGCGCTGTAAACCGGCAGGTACATGCCGAGCACCCGTTCGGCGACGTGGGCCAGCGGCAGGTAGGCGATCGTCCGCGGATGCGGCGGCACGGGCTGGATCAGCTCCTGGAGGGCGCACTGGTAGAGCACGTTGCCGTGGGTGAGGACGACGCCCTTGGGGTCCCCGGTGGTGCCGGAGGTGTAGATCATCGTCACCGGGTCGTCCAGCCCGACCGGTTCGAGCGGTTCCGTGGCGGGCGGTGTCGCCGCGAGTTCGGCGAAGGGGACGTGGCCGTCACCCGCGCCCTCGACGACCACCACCGCCCTCAGCCCCGGCATCGCGGCCAGCGCCTGGCGCCAGCGCCGCAGTTCGGCGGGGCCTTCCAGCACCACGACGGTGGCGGCGCTGTGCAGCGCGATCTGGTGGATCTGCTCGGGACTCAACGTGGCGTAGGTGGTGCAGGGGATGGCGCCGAGCTGGACGGCGGCGAAGTCGGCGATCCAGTGCTCGGGACGGCTGGACATGCCGATGAGCATCCGCTCGCCGCGCCGCAGCCCCAGCGCCCGCAACCCGCTCGCCACGGCCCGTACCCGGTCGTGCAGCCGCCGCCAGGTCAGGGTGCTCCCGTCCGCTCCAGTCAGGGCCGGCAGGTCGCCGTACTCCTCGGCGTTGCGCCGCAGCAGCGCCCGCACCGTCTGCGCGCCCACCGCCGCGTGCACGTCGGCTGCAGTGATCATCCTCGCTCCCTTCGCCGGGACGGCCGGGGGCACCCATCACAACCCGAACGCCATTCGGCTGTCAATAGATCCGAATGACCACTTACTTTTTTCGTTGTCTCCGCAGGTGAGATCGGGGTGGGCGCGCGAAGATCGATAGTTTCCCGGTTCACAGGGCCGCGTTACACTCGGCGCCATGCCGCCTCGCCAGCGCCCACGCCCCAAGGACCGGAAGGAGTCGATCGCCCTCGTCGCCGCGCGGCTGTTCTGCGCCCGCGGCTACCACAACGTCGGCATCGAGGACATCGCCCGGGAGGTCGGCATCACCGGCCCGGCGATCTACCGGCACTTCCCGACCAAGCAGGACGTGCTCGCCGCGGCCGTCCAGGAACTGGGCCTGCGGTTCGCCGAGCGCGTCGAGTCCGGTGCCCGGGGGGACGCGCCCGCCGACCGCCTGCGGGCCGCGCTGCGGGCGCTGGTGCGCTACGGCCTGGAGCGGCGCACCGTGGCCCGGCTCTACCAGTGGGAGGGCCGCCATCTCGACGCCGAGCGGCAGGCGGTGCTGGCCGCGCCGTTCGACCGCGCCGTGCGCACGCTGCGCGGACTGCTGCTCGACGTGCGGCCCGAGTTGTCGCGGCGGGACGCCACGCTGCTGGTGGCCGCGGCGCTGAGCGTGATCGCCAGCCCCGCCACCCACCGCGCGAGCCTGGCCAGGGCCAAAGCCGAACGCACCCTGCTGGACTGCGTCGACGCCGTGCTCGCCGTCGACCTGCCCGCGCCGCCCGCCGAGGCGCCGCCGCGGCGTCGGCACCCGGACCGGTTCGCACTGCTGCCCCGCCGCGAGCGGCTGCTGGCCGAGGCGGTGCGGCTGTTCCACGAGCACGGCTACCACCAGGTGAGCATGGCCGACATCGGCCGCGCCGCCGGGATCACCGCCTCCAGCGTGTACACGCACTTCACGGGCAAGGCCGAGCTGCTGGCCGCCGCCTACGACCGAGCCACCGGCCGTCTGGAGGACGCCGTCGCCGAGGCGCTGGTCGACGCGGGCTCGCCGGAGCGGGCGCTGCGCCGGCTGGTCGACACCTACGTCCGGCTCACGTTCGACCAGGCGGACCTGGCCGCGGTCTACGTCTCCGAGAGCGAGAACCTGGCCCCGCCCGACCTCCGGCGGCTGCGCGCCGCGCAGCGCAGGCACGTCGACACCTGGATCGGCCTGGTCGCCGAGCTGCGCCCCGGGGAGGAGCCGGCCGCGATCCGGTTCCGGGTGCACGCGGCGCTGAACGTCGTGACCGACCTCGCCCGCTCCGCCGGCCCGTCGGCGACCGAGCCGAGGACCGCCGCCCTGCTCGGCCCGATGCTGGAGCCGCCTGACCGCACGGCCGGGGTCAGCCGGACGGCGGGGGCGCCTTCCGGTCGGCGATGGCGGTGAAGATCTCCACGCACCCGGCCACGAGCTCGGCCTCGCTCAGCGGCAGCGCGCCCGACAGCCAGGCGGACAGGGTCTGCGCGAGGCCGCCGACCATGAACTGCGCGACCAACCCCAGCTCCGGGGTGTCCGGGACGCCGTAGGACTGGCGTGCCTGCCCGCTGAGCAGGCGCGCGAAGAACCGTGAGGACTCCACCCTGCGCCGGGCCAGCAGCGGGTCGGTCAGCGTGACCGAGAACAGCACCCGCCCGTGCCGCCGGTCCTCGGCGACCGCGCGGACGAGCTCGGCGAGCCCGGCGCGGATCTTCGCCTCGGCGGCCGGTCCGGCGGCCTCGACCGCGGCCAGGGCCCGGGTGGCGATGGTCTGCACGACGTGCTCGTGGACGGCCGCCACCAGCTCGTCGCGGTCGGCGAAGCTCTCGTAGAAGTAGCGAGGGGTCAGCCCCGCCCGCCCGCACACGCGGCGCACGGTGAGCTGGTCTCCCTCGGTGCCGCCGAGCAGGTCCAGCCCGGCCTCGACGAGCTGCGCCCGGCGTTCGGTCTTGCGGTCGGCGCCGGTCACCCCTCCGTAGACCCGCATCTCAGAAGCACCCATGCGGCCATCTTGACAGACCCGCCGGAGAGCCCTTCACTATCTGAAAACGGACGTTATCAGATCACCGGAGGCGCCATGCCCCCCACCGAACCGGTCCCGTTCGACCGGAAGGCGATCGTCGGCGCGGCCCTGCTGGCCGGCGGCGCCAACGTGATCATGCAGCTGGCCCGGCCCGGGGTCGGGTACGGAGTGATCGAGAGCCCCGTGGAGAGCGGGCAGCTGCACCGCCACCCGATCAAGCGGGCCCGCACGACGTTCAGCTACCTCGCCGTCGCCATCATGGGCACCCCGCAGGAGAAGGCCGCCTTCCGCAAGGCGGTGAACAAGGCGCACGCGCAGGTCCGCTCGGGCCCCGCCAGCCCGGTGCCCTACAACGCCTTCGACCGCGAGCTGCAGCTGTGGGTCGCGGCCTGCCTGTACCGAGGGCTGGAGGACACCTATCGCTCGTTCATCGGCCCCATCGACCCCGCCGAACGGGAACGGCTCTACCGGTCGGCCGCGACCCTCGGCACCACCCTGCAGGTGCGGCCGGAGGACTGGCCTCCCGACCGCGCGGCCTTCGAGGAGTACTGGCAGCGGGAACTGAAGAAGATCGCTATCGACGAGCCGGTGCGCCGCTACCTCGGCGACCTGGCCGACCTGCGGTTCCTGCCCGGTCCGGTCAGCCTGCTGTTCGGACCGGCCAACCGCTTCGTCACCACGGGATTCCTGCCGCCGGAGTTCCGCGAGCAGATGAGGCTGCCCTGGAGCGACCGGGACCAGCGGCGGTTCGACCGGCTCGTCGCCGCGCTGCGCGCCTTCGTGCGCATCCAGCCCCCGGTACTGCGGCGGTTCCCGTTCGACCTGCTGCTGTGGGACGTGCGGCGGCGCATGCGCACCGGCCGTCCACTGGTCTGACGACATCGACGAGGATCGACGAGGAGTGACGAGGAGTGACGAGGAGTGACGAATGACCATCACCGGCGAATCGAGGAACGCGCGGACCCGGGCGCCGGCGCCGGTCCCGTTCCGGCCCGGCTCGATCCTGTGGGACACCATCGGGCTGCACACGTCCGTGCTCGCGGCCAACAGCGCGTTCGTCCTGCAGACGATGCATCCGTCGATCGGCACCGTGGTGGACCAGCGGTCGCGCTTCCGCGTCGACCCGGTGGGGCGGGCGGCACGCAGCTTCGCCTCGGTGCAGACCTGGATCTACGGCGGCGAGGAGGCGATCGAGGAGGGGCTGCGGCTGCGCGAGATGCACAAGTCGCTGAGCGCCGTGGACGAGGAGGGGCGCACCCATCACGCGCTGTCCGCCGAACCGTGGGCCTGGGTGCACCTGACCGGCTTCTACGCCGCCGTGACCGCCGCGCGCTACTTCGCTCCCGCCGAGCCCACGCCCGAGGAGGAGCAGCAGATCTTCGACGAGTTCATGCGGCTCGGCCGCATCCTGCGGGTTCCCGAGCGCATGCTGCCGAAGTCGATCCCGGAGTACTGGGTCTACTTCGACGACATGGTGGAGAACACCCTCGTCCCGCACCGGGTGGCGCACGACGTGCTGGACATGCTGGACCGGGTGCCGCCGGGGACGCCGGCCCTGCTGCGGCCGCTCGCGGCGCCCGCCGGCCTCGCCGCCGGGCGGCTCGTCCGCTTCATCACCGTCGGCACGCTGCCCCCGGCGGCGCGCGACAAGCTCGGGCTGTCATGGAGCCGCGCCGACGACCGGCGGCTGCGCGTCGTCTGCCGGACCATCGCCGTCACCACCGCGCGGCTTCCCGAACGCCTGCGCTACATGCCGATCGCCTACCGGGCACGGCAGGCCGCCCGGGCGCGGCAGCGTCTCGACCAGGCCCTCGCCGACCGCCCGCTCTAATGTTATTGGCGATCCGCCAATAACTATTGTCAAGTCGCCAACAAGGCTCTACCGTGCCCATTACCGGAAGGTCCTGCCGCACGTTCCCGACCGGTGAACGCCCCCTGGACTCCCGGCGTTGGCCGCACAGCGACCCGTACCCCGCGGCCAATGCCGGGCCCCCTCGTCACTCGGGCGGCGGCCCGGCGGGTGCCTCGGCGGACGGCGCCCGGGCGGTCTCCACCAGCGCGGGGACGACGTCCTCGATGAGGTGGAGCAGGACCTGCCGCAGCAGCAGACGCACCTGGTCGCGGGACAGACGGCCCTGCTTGAGCCATTCGCGGGTGGTGGCCTCGGCCATGGCGGAGTAGCCGCGGAAGGCCGCGCGGATCTCCGGGTGTGTCCGCGACAGCGGGGTGAGGCCGACCACCTCGGTCATGTGGTCGACGGCGCGGTCGCGGGCCTCCTCCAGGATGCGGTCCAGGTCCGCGTCGCCTCCCGAGGCGGTCATGTCCAAGGCGGCGACCCACGTTTCGCGGTTGCGTTCCAGCAGTTCCAGCCACGCCTCGATGCTCTGGTCGATGCGGTCGCCGACGCTCGCGCCCGCCACGAACGCCGGGACCGGGATCGGCGGCACGCTCATCATCTGGCTCACCGCCGCCAGGTACAGCTCGCGCTTGGTGCCGAAGTAGTGGTTCAGCAGCCCGCGGCTGACGCCCGCCGCGGCGGCGATCTCGGTGTTGGACACGGTGGCGTACGGGCGCCGGCTGAACAGCTCGCGCGCGCAGGCGAGGATCTGGTCGCGCCGCTCGTCGGGCTCCTTGCGGACGCGACGCGGCGCCGCCCCGTCCCCCCGCCGCTCGCTCATCGCGTCCTCGCCATCGTCACCCGTCCCGGCGATCCGACGATACCGGCGCCGGTACCGGAACGGCCGCCGGCGGCCGCGAGCACGACCGGTGCCCCGCCGGCGGCGCTCATCCGCCGGAGGAGGACGGGGACGGGGACGGGTTCGGCAGCGGCGAGCCGTCACCCTGCCGCTGCTCGCCGTCGTCGCCGGTCATGGTCTCGTCGGCGGCGCCGATCGAGGTGACCTCGGTGACCCGCCAGCGCTCACCGGTGCGGGTGAGCCGCATGTCCAGGTGGGACCCCAGCACGCGGCGGGTGCCGGCGGAGCTGCGCACCTCCGAGTCCATGACCACGATCGCCCGTGCCGTCGAGCCCTCGATGTCACCGAGATAGACGGTGCGCACGGTCGCGGTCGCGTCGGCCTTGAGCCGGGCGATGACGCTCTCCAGTCCGCCGGTGAACGCGGCGTCGTAGGTCTTGGCGAAGTCGTCGGACGCCAGCGACAGCACCCGGTTCCTGGCCGCCTGCAGGTTGCGGTGGTCGTAGCTGAGCAGCGCCTGCCCGAACTCGCCGGCCCGGGCGCGCACGGCCCGCCGGTCGGCCTCCCGCTGCGCGGCCTGGTCGGCCTGGTACCACTGCAGTCCGGCGGTGACGACGGAGGCGACCAAGGCGACCAGCACGGTCGCCCTGGCCAGCGTCGCCCCCGACGGACGGCGGGAACGGGACGAGTCCGCGCGCGCCTCGTCCCCGCCCGCCTCCGTGTCCTCGGCCGCCTTCGCCTCCTGGGCCTCGGCGGCCTTCGCCTCCGGCGCGTCGGCCTTCGCCTCCTCGCCGTTCGCCTCTTCGCCCTTCGCCTCTTCGCCCTTCGGTTCCTCGCCGTTCGGCTCCTCGCCGTTCGGTTCCGCGGTCCGTGGTCGGTGTTCCTCGGTCGTGGCCTCGGCTGGCACTGCTACCTCCCAGAGGGGTCATCTGCGCATGCGGACACGGGCACGTACGGACTGGACGGCGACGGCCAGCAGCACGGCCACGCCGATCACCGGTGGCAGCAGCGGAAGCCACCGCGAGGACACCGGCGGCTCGCCGACGGAGCTGACCGGCTTCGCCGACAGGGTCGGATCAGGGGTCGGCGAGGACGCCCGCGCCGTGGGAGTGGAACCGGTGGCCTTCTTCGCCGAGCCGGCGGTCCCTTTCGCGGAGCCGGTGGTCTTCCCGGTCGCCCGGCACAGGGCCGGCGCGGGCGGATCGGGACGCGGGACGGGGCGGGTGTACTCGGCGGCGGCCTTGGACCCGCCGATGGTGACCACGGGTGTGACGCGCAGGTAGGCGCCGGACGCGTCCCGGGCCGTGATGTCGCCGACCAGGGCCTGCAAGGTGGGGACCATCGTCAGCACGTGCCGGATCCTGGCCGAGTTGGCGGGGGTGAGAAGCGGTGTGGTCGGCGTTCCGGCGGCCGTGAGCAGGCAGCCCAGCCCGGGACGCGACTCCTGGAGCAGCCGGTTCACCTCGCCCAACGTTCCGGGCCCCTTGGCCAGGATGGTGTCGAGATCCTTGCGGTTCTGCCGCACCGAGGCGGTGAGCGCCGCCAGGTCGCCGGTCCCGGACGCGAGCTGGTAGCGGTGGTCGGACAGCGTGGCGGTCAGGCGGGTCAGTTCGACCGACAACGCGTCCAGCGTCCCGGCGTTGGCGGCGAGGGTCCGGGTGAGCTGGTAGGTGTCGCCGATGATGTCGTGGATGGAGCCGCCCCGGCCCTGCAGTCCGGTGGCCGTCTCGTGCACCAGCGTGCGGGCGTCGCGCGGGTCGACGGACCGCAGCGTGGCGCTGAGCCCGGCGAACAGCTCCTGGTAGTCGACGGTTCCGGCGGTGCGGGACAGCGGGATGTGGTCGCCGTCCTTCAGCACGCCGGTGCCGGGGCGGGACGGCTGGGTCAGCTCGATGTACGGCTCGCCGATCGCCGACTTGCGCAGCACCCGGGCGCCGACGCCGGCGGGGACGCGCACGCCGCGGTTCAGGTCGAACCGCACCGCCACGCGGCCCTGCCGCAGCCGGACGGCGCCGACCCGGCCGACCCGTACGCCCAGGTGCGTGATCTCCAGGTCGGCGGTCAGCCCCGGGGAGGTGGTGAAGTCCGCGGTGACGTGGAACGGCCGTTCGAGGGCGTCGATGCTGATGATGCTCCGTACCGCCCACACCGACAGCACCACGCCGAGCAGGGCGAAGAAGGCCAGGTTGACGAGGATGCGGGGTTCTCTCATGGGCGCGGCCCCATCAGCTCGGTGAACGGGCGGCGCTCCGTCGCCTGCGCGGTGGTCCCGGGCCGCGGCAGGAAGCCCTTGATCCAGGCGAAGAGCAGTGCCTGGCCGCTGGAGGAGACCGACGGGCCGCGCAGGAAGGCCAGCACGGCGTTCGCCAGCACCTTGAGGTCCTCGCCGCCGCGGACGGCGGCGGCCAGCAGCGCGTCGGCGCGGCGCAGCAGGGCGGCCAGGCGTTCGGCATGGCGGGTCTGGACGTCGGCGTTGACGGAACGGGCGAGTTTCGTCAGCTGCTGGACGGCCCGTTTGAGCTGGGCCCGGTCGGCCTGCAGCCGCTCGGTGGCGAGCGCGACGTTGCCGGGCAGCCGGTCGATCTGCCGCGAGCCCTCGCGCAGCGATCCGCCGATGCGGGCGAGGGCGTCCAGGGCGCGACCGAGATCGCGGCTCGCGGCGGCGTAGCTGTCGGAGACGTCGGCGGCCTTCTTGACGAGGGTGTTGAGCCGGCGGCCCTTGCCGTCGAGGGCGGTCGCGGACTCGCCGGTGATCGTCGACAGGTCCTGGCCGCCCAGCGCGGCCAGCAGCGGGCCGAGCCGCTGACTGATCTGCTCCAGGTCGGGCTGGACGGACGTCTGCCCGATCTCGGCCCCGCTCGCCAGGAACGGCCCGGTGCGCATGTCGCGGCCGCGGGGCAGGTCCAGGCGCACGTAGTTCTCGCCCAGCAGCGACGTCCTGGCGACGGTCGCGGTGGTGCCGACCGGGATGCGCCGGTCGTCGCGCAGCGCCATCGTCACCTTGCCGCGGTATCCGGCCAGGCGGATGCCGGTGACGGTGCCGACGCGGATGTCGGCGACCTGGACGCTGTGACCGACGACCAGGCTCTGCACGTCGTCGAACGTGGCGGTGAGGACCATGTCGCCGCGCGGCGCGCCGATCGTCTGGAGGGAGCAGCCGCCCGTGCCCGCCGCCAGGGCGACCACCAGGGGCGCGGCGAGGACGGCGGCCGGGACCGGACGTCTCGCCGTGGGCCTCGCCACCCGCCGGTCCCCCGGCCCGCGGGCGCTCACGGCCGGGCCTTTCCGGGCGGGTCGGTGCAGTCGGCCAGTTCGGGTCTGCCCTCCAGGCAGGGGACGGTGCCCCAGCCCATCGCGGTGAACAGCGGCTGGAGCCAGGCCCGCAGGGTGCCGTGGACGACCAGGCGGACGGTGGCGACGTGGTTCTCGCGGTCCCACGCCTGGACGGCCACGTCGGCGAACTGCCCGAGGGCGCCGATGGCCTGCTCCAGCGAGCCGGCGTTGGCCTTGAGCGTCATCACGATGTTGGACAGGTCGGTGACGGTGCCGGGCAGGGTCTCCCGGTAGGCGGTGACCAGGACCCCGCTCTTGCGGATGGCGGCGGCGAGCCCCTCGACGAACCGGTTCAGCCGGGTGCGTTCCTCGGCCAGCGTGCGGCTGGTCGTGGAGAACGACTCGATGAGCTCGCCGAGGCGGCGGTCGCGGCGGTTGAGGTCGGCCGCCAGCGTCCGCAGCCCCTCGGCGAGCGAGACCAGCCGCCGGTCGTGGGCGGCCAGGTTGTGGGTGAGGGACGCGGTGCCGCGCAGGGCCTCGTTGATGTCGTCGCCGTGCCCCCGCAGGCCGTCGGCGCCGCGCCGCACGGACGTGCCGAGCCGCCGGGAGTCGATCGACCGGTTCAGCCTGGCGAACGCGGCGAGCGCCTCGTCGATCTCGACCGGCAGTTCGGTGCGTTCCCGCGGGATGACCATGCCGGGCGGGGCCTTGGCCCGGCCCGGCGTCCACGCCGGTTCCAGCCGGACGTACCGCTCGCCGAGCGCGTTGGCCGAGGCGATGACGGCCCTGGCGTCCCGGCGCACCGGCACCGACGCGTCGACGGCCAGGTCGACGCGCACCCGGTCGCCCTCGTCGCGGATGGCGGTGACACTGCCGGCGTCGGCGCCCATGACCTTCACCCGGGACTGCTCGTACAGCGAGGTGGTCCTGGCGAAGTAGACGGTGATGCGGTAGGTGCCGTCGCCGGTGCCGGTCACGGCGCATCCGCCCGCGCTCGCGGTGAGGGCCAGGGCGAACACCGTCGCGACGAGTCGTCTCATCGTCCTCCTCCCCGGGTGGCCGGCGACCGCCGCGATTCGGGCAGCAGCCGCGCCAGCTCGGCCAGGTCCTTGGGCGACAGCGGGCCGAGGCCGGTGGCCACGACCTCCAGCCAGGGCCCCTGGCCGCCGACGCCCGAAAGCCCGCTGAGCGTCGGGCCCGCCCAGGCGAGCAACTCGTTGAAGTCCTTCGTCGCGGGACGCAGGGTCCCCAGGGTGCGGTTCAGGTCGTCGATGACGGAGATCAGCTCGCGCTGCCGTTCGTCGATCAGCCGGGTCATCGCGGTGACGGTCCGGCCCCCGGCGCCCAGGAAGGTCGACAGCTCGTCGCGGCGGCGCCTCAGCTCGTTCAGCATGATCTGCACGTTGGTGAGCAGCCGGGACAGCTGCCGGTCCTTGGCCCGGGCGAGGTCGAGCACTCGTTCACCATTGGTGAGCAGCTTGTCGATCTGGGGATCGGACTCCTCGACGGTCCGCGCCAGCTCGGCGAGGTCGGTCAGGACGCGGCCGAGCCGGTCGCGGTCGTGCGCGCTCACCTCGCCCAGCTCGCCCAGGATCCGGTCGATGGACCGGGTGTCGAGCCGGGTGACGGTCCTGGTGGAGGTGTTGAGCACGTCGTTGACGGTGGTGGGCGTGCCGGTGCGGTCGAGGGGGATGCGGCGGCGCTCGTCCGGCAGGTCGGCCAGGTGCGGGGTGGTGACCGGGCCGGACAGCCGCAGGTAGCGGCCGCCCAGGACGTTGGCGACCTTGACCTCGGCGCGGGTGGCGGGCCCCAGGTCCACCTCGGCGTCCACCTTCCAGGTGACCAGCACGCGGCCCCGGGCGAAGTCCGGCTCGACGGCGGTCACCTCGCCCGCCCGGATGCCCGCGACCCGCACCTCGTCCCCGGACCGCAGCCCTCCGGTGTCGGCGAACACGCCGGTGACGGTGTAGCGGTCCTGCAGCAGCCCCCGGGTGCCGACCAGGTACACGCCGACGACCAGGACGAGCAGTGTCCCCGTCGAGACCAGCCCGACGGTGGTCCTGTTGCGGTCGCGGAACGATTTCAGTGCCATTCAGCCGCCTCCGACCAGCAGACGACGCAGCGCGTCGGACGAGTCGAGGGCCACCGCGCCGCCGGTTCCCGGAGCGGCGGCGCCGCCGGCGGCGCGCGGTTTCCCGTCGCGGCCCTTCCCGCCGCCGGAACCGGTTTCGCGGGGCCCCGGCAGGCGGGTCGGGTACGGGCACGGCGGGGCGGCGAGGCTGACGCACGGCGCGGCGACCTCGACGTAGCGTCCGTTGTCGACGGCGGCGAAGATGTGCTGGAGCTTGGGCGTCGCCGACCCCAGGACCTGCGCCAGCGTGCCGCTGTTGCGCCGTACGCCCGAGGTGAACTCCGCCAGCCGGGAGATGACGGCGGCCAGTTCGCGGCTGTTGCCCGCCAGCACCTTGTCCGAGGTGTTCGCCAGGGCCGCCAGCTCCACCAGGGCCTGGTCGACAAGCCGCCGGTTGTCGGCGAACGCGCCGCTCAACTCGACCAGGTCGGCCACGGCGGCGGCGATCTGCCGGTCGCGGCGGGCGATGATCTCGGTGACGGTCGCGTAGTCGGCCAGCATCCGCCGCAGGGTGGCGCGGCGGGCCGCGATCGTGGACGACAGCTCCTCCACGTTCACCACCAGCCGGTCCAGCTCGCCGGCGTTGCCGTCCAGCGCCTGCGCCAGCGACACCAGCACCTGGTTGACCTGGGCGGGATCGACGCTCCTGGTCAGCGGGGCCAGCTGGTCGACCAGGGCACTGGCGTCGACCACCGACCGGGTCCGGGTGATGTGCGCGCCGGGCGGCATCGGCGTCGGGCTGGTGCCGGGGATCAGGTAGACGACACGGCGTCCCATGGCGTCGCGCCAGCGGATGGCGGCCTCGCTGTCGGCGGGGACGGTGACCGACCGGTTCACGGTGAGGCGCACCCGGGCCCGGCCGTCGGCGACCCGCAGGTCGTCGACCCGGCCCACCGGGGTGCCCGCGATCTTCACCTGGTCGCCGGGCTCCAGGCCGCTGGCGTCGTCGAAGGTGGCGGTCAGCGACCAGCCGTCCTGGAGGCTCACCCGGGCGATCTGCGCGCCGATGTACACCGTGAGCAGGCCGGTGACGGTCACGAACGCCGCCAGGCGGACCGCCGGCCCGATCCGGGCCCGGCCCCGCGCGGACAGGGCTGCCATCCGGTGGCGCGCGTGCGCCGGCGCACCCGCCGGCCGCTTCGTCGGCCGCTTCGTCGATCGCTCCGCCGGTCCCGCCATGTCAGCGACCTCCCGTCGAACCGCACAGGCCGATGATCAGACGGCACGGGTCGGTGGGCAGCAGGCCCTGGACGCGCAGGTAGTTCTTGCCCGGCGGGCCGGGCAGCGAGGACAGCTCCCCGTACAGCGGCAGCAGCCGGTTTCCGGTCCGGACGGCGTTCCCGGCCAGTCCGAGCTGGGCGTAGACGACGGCGGCCGCGCGCTCCCCCGACCGGAACCCCTCGCCGAGCTGGCCGCCGCGTTTGTCGAAGCCGTGCGACACCAGCGCGGAGATCTCCGCGAGCCGGTCGGCGAACGAGCCGAGCCGGTCCCGTCCCCCCGCGGCCGTCGCGGAGATGAGGGCGTTGGCGTCACCGGTGACGGCGACGACGTCGTCGCCCGAGCCCGCACGCGCCAGCGCCCCCGCCAGGTCGGCGGCGTCGCCGAGGAACCGGCGGGCCTCGCCGCGCCGCCGGTGGGCGACGTCGGTCAGGGTGGCGGTCTGGTCGATGGTGGCGCGCAGCCGCCCGCCCTGCCCGTCCAGGCCCTGGGCGAGAGTGCGCACGATCGTGGACACCTCGGTCGCGTCGACCGCGCGCAGCGTCGCGTCCGCCTGGGCCAGCAGGTCGGACAGGTCCTGGGGTGCGGAGGTCCGGGCGATGACCGCGCCGGAGGCCAGGAACGGGCCCGTCCACTCGCCCGATCCCGGGACCAGGTTCACGAACTTGGGGCCGAACGCCGAGGCGGGCTCGATGGACGCCGTGGCCGAGGCCGGCACGCGGACCCCGGGGTCCAGGCGCAGGGTCAGGCGGGCGCGGCCGGCGGGGGTGAGCTCGGTCCGTTCCACCGACCCGACGGTCACGCCGCGGATCTTGACCGGGGCGTCGCCGCCCAGGCCCTGGCCGGCGCGCCCGAACTCGGCCGTCAGCCGCGTCCCCTCCGCCCGCAGCGGGCGGGCCGCCAGCGCGTACCCGCCGAGCGCCGTGGCGACCACGGTGACCAGGGAGATGAGCAGCGCGCGGCGGAACGGGATCTCGTGGTTCATCCGGTCAGCCTCACGGTCGCTCCGGCGCCCCAGAACACGTAGGACAGCAGCAGGTTCAGGGTGACGATCACGATGATGGACAGCCGGATCGCGCGGCCCGCGGCGCGGCCGACCCCGGCGGGCCCGCCGGTGGCGTGGTAGCCGTAGTAGCAGTGGATGGCGATCACCGCGAAGGCGAACACCGCGACCTTGATCGAGCTGTAGACCAGGTCGATGGTCGGCAGGTACAGCCGGAAGTAGTGGTCGTAGACACCGGGGGCCAGGTCGAAGAACTCGGTGCTGATCAGCCGGGTGGCGAAGAAGCTGGCGAACAGGGCGATCAGGTAGAGCGGCACCAGTGCGATCAGCGCCGCGACCACGCGGGTGCACACCAGGTAGGCGAACGAGCCGATGCCCATGACCTCCAGCGCGTCGATCTCCTCGGAGATCCGCATCGCGCCCAGCTCGGCGGTGAACGCCGACCCGCACTGGGCGGCCAGCGCGGTCGCCGCGATCACCGGGGTGATCTCCCGGACGTTGGCGAACGACCCGACCAGCCCCATGAACGACTCGGCGCCGATGGACCGCAGCCCGGTGTAGCCCTGCAGCCCCACCTCGGTGCCGACGAAGAACGCCATCGTGAAGATCACGAAGATCATGCCGCCGCCGACCACGGTGGCCCCGGCGCCCACCACGACGTCGCTGACGTGCCGCGCGACGGTCCGGCCGTACCTGCGGTGCCAGACCAGGTCGCGCAGCGAGTACAGCACCACCCGGTAGACGAACACCGGCCACCGCGCCAGGTCGCCGCTGCGCCGCGCCCCCGTCGCGGCGGCCGTCGCGGCGAGCGCCGCCGCCCGGACGCCGACGCGCGTGGGAAGGAACGGGCCGGCCATCAGATCCTGGGCGGGAACGCGACGAAGTACACCGTCGTGATCACGTAGTTGAGGGCGAACACCAGCATGAAGGCGACCACGATCGCCCGGTTCACCGCCTGCCCCACCCCCACCGGGCTGCCGGCGCAGTTCATGCCCATGTAGCAGGCGACCATGGCGGCGATCAGCCCGAACAGCCACGACTTCAGCAGCGTGACGACCAGGTCGGAAATCTGCAGCAGGGACACCGCGCCGTCGAAGTAGGCGCCGGGGGTCACGTCCTGCAGCAGCACGTTGAACACGAACCCGCCGGCCGCCCCGGCGACGATGACCAGTGAGGCCAGCAGCGTGGAGACCATGCTCGACGCCCACAGGCGGGGGGTGACCAGCCGGTGGATCGGGTTGACCGCCATCACCTCCATGGCGGCCAGCTCGTCGCGGATGCGGCGGGCGCCCATGTCGGCGGTCATCGCCGAACCGCCCGCCCCGGCGATGATGAGGGCCGCCGCGATCGGCGCGACCTCGCGCACCAGGCCGACGACCACCGCGCCGCCCGTCGCCGACTGCGCGCCCAGCTGCGCCGCGAGCTGGCCGACCTGCAACGCGACCGTGGCGCCGAGCGGCAGCGACACCAGGATCACCGGCACGCTCGTGACGCGGGCCAGGAACAAGGACTGCTCGACGAACTCCCAGAACCAGGCGCGCACGTCCCAGGTGCGGCGCAGCCCCTCCAGCGCGACCACGAACAGTTCCCCGGTCTCGCCCAGCAGGTCGTGGACCCGTGCCGGCACCCGAACCGTCGCCATGGCCGTCACCTCCTCCCCGGACTCGCCGTGGGACGCCGCCGCCCGATCACCGCCGAAGCGACGGCCCGGACGGCGGGCACGGCCACATTAGCGACTTGTTGACGGTTCGCCAATAGTTGTTGGCGAGTCGTCAATCATGCGGGCGGGCCTCGGAGGCGAGGGGGCCGGAGCCGGCGCTCCGGCATGTGACCAGGCCAGTTGCCGGTGCGCGGCGGCCGTTTCGCTCAGGGCGCGCAAAGCCCGCCGTGATGGCGGCGTGGTAGTCCGAGCCGCAGGGCCCCGGGCGTCCCCTCGGGGCGGCGAATGTCCTCCGGGCCGGGGGCGCTCAGTCCGACGACCGGACGAGCGCGGCCACGGTCTGCTCCAGCCGCCTCATCTGGGCCGTGTCCCCGACGAGGGAGCGGACGACGGCCAGGAACTCCTCCAGGCCGTTCGGAAACTCCAGGCAGGTCCGCACGATGGAGTGGACGTCCAGATTCGGCTGCGGGCGGCGCGCGATGCGTATGGCGATTTCCTGGCGCAGCGATCCGACGATCTGCTCCCTGCCGTCGGGCGAGGCCAGCAGCGGGATTTCCAGCAGCCGGTCCACGATTTCGAAGATGGGAGGCAGCGCCGGGCGGTCCAATTCTGGTTCCGCGGGCGCCGCCCGCGGCCCGGGCACCGTTTTCGACGGCTCGGTGTCCCGCGCCGTCGGGGCCAGTGGAGAGCCGCTCTCGGAGGATCGTTCGCCCACCGGTTCGCGAATGCACAGCCAGCCGTCGGCGTAGGTCTCCTTCAGCCGGATCTCGATCCGCCGGAACTCGGTCGGGTCGATCGCGCCGAGCCCTTCCTTGATCACTTCTCGGTAGAATTCGTCCGACGCCAGAATTCCCAGGTCGGCGGCGCTTTCGGTGAATGCCGCCTTGAACGACGGGGCGTCGAGCAGCCGCGCGGCGTGGTTCACCGTGACGCCGACCATGCCGTTGTCGTCCATCGTCAGGGGGCCGGCGTGCAGGGCGACGCGCAGCCGCATCTGCGCCTGTTCCACCGACACCTCGTTGTGTCTGCGCAGCTCGGCCCGCAGGTGATCGGGCAGGGGGTGGACGAGGCGCGCCGGGTCGGACGCCGGCGGCAGGATGATGATCGCGCCGTCCCCCCGGTCCTCCCGGTAGCAGTCGTCGTACGGCAGGCCGGACGCGCCGAAGCAGCGCGACAGCGCCTCGTACATGACCTCGCGCAGCCTGCGCTGAACACCGTCGGGCCGCTTCCCGAATCCGACGATGTCGCATGCGAAGATCGTGCAATGCCCGGAGGGGATCCATTCTTTCCGGGCTTCGCCGACTTCATCAACGCCGTCGCGCATCACTTCAGACTCCTTGGCGCGGTGATACCCCCCACTGTGCACGCGCCGCGACGCTCACGGCAAGCTTTCTTTGATCATCTCGGCGTCCGCCATCGTCTTCACACGTGCCCGCGTCCTACCCTTGACGCATCGGGGGACCGTATGAGACCGGGCCGGGGATTTCACTGTGTCCTGCGACGCAGACCGACGTTCCGAATGGTGCTTAGCTTGATCGGAACGAGGGGACCTCTGCCCGAATGCCGGGGAGAAACGCATGGTGGAGGACGAGGGCAGGTTGTCGGCCCTGCCGCAGCGGGCGGTCGAGAGCCTGCGCAACAGGTCCGTCGAAACGGGGAAGGTGGAGCAGTCCACCGCCGAGATCGTCGAACTGCTCGCCGACGTGCCGGTGCTCCGGGAGGCGACGGGGCGCACGGTCCTGGCGCACTACATCAGCGAGGCGTCCGGCCTTCCGCTGATGCTGCCGGAACTGCCCAATCCGAAGTTCCATCTCTACAACCTCGTGCTGGCCTGCAGGGAGATTCCCGACGGGCTGCGCCTGCTGGTCAGCGGGGTGGAGTTCGTGGCCGGGCAGACGACGGCGGTGGCGCGGCTGCGCAGGCTGGTCAGCCCGGTCCGCGAGCACCTGGAACCCGTGGCGGAGTCCCAGCTGGAGGACCTGCTGGCGGGGCTGCGCGTGCC
The DNA here is from genome assembly GCF_039536785.1 of Actinomadura miaoliensis. Taxonomy (NCBI): domain Bacteria; kingdom Bacillati; phylum Actinomycetota; class Actinomycetes; order Streptosporangiales; family Thermomonosporaceae; genus Actinomadura; species Actinomadura miaoliensis. The sequence goes on along the minus strand of NZ_BAAAZG010000006.1, from coordinate 65,947 downwards.
GTCGCTGGCCCGGCTGTACTACGCGGCCACGGGCGGTGGCATCACGCACGTCCCGTTCCGCCTCACCGACGCCTGGGACGCGTTCACCGCCCTGCTGGACCACAACACCGCGCCCGACCGGCCGTCCCCCCACCTGGTCTTCATCGCCATGCTGCTGCGCACGATGCAGGCCCGCGAGGCCGCCGACGCCACCACCCCCGAGAACGCCTGGCGGCTCAAGCGGCTGCGCGAGTGGCTGGCGATGCAGACCGAGCGGCTCCGGATGGACGGGGCGACCGCACAGGCCGACTATCTGGACCGCATGCGGGACCGCACCCAGGACCTGGAGGCGCGTCCCGACAAGCCGATCTACCTGATCATCCAGCTCGAACCGATCCATGATCTGGTCGACGGCCACGTGATGTGCCGCCTGTCGCACTGGCGCCAGGTGCATCCGCTGGAGTGGCGTCCCGAACCCGGCGACGACCGGGTGGTGCCGCTGGACGAGGTGCCCCGGCACGTCGGCGAGCTGATCCGCGAGGCCGAGGAGGGCTGGGCCTACCAGCTGGACGACTCGCTGGTGCTGGAGTTCGTGCTCCCGATGGACATGCTCAACCTGGACCTCGAGCAGTGGACGCGCGATCTGCCCGACGCGCCGCATCCGGCGCCGCTGGGGTCGGAGTACGAGATCCTCATCCGCAGCCAGGAGCGGCTGCGCACGCTGCACATGCACCGCGCGTGGCGGCAGCGCTGGCAGGTGCTGGTCGACGGGGTCGAGTGCGTGACGTACTGGGCGACCGCGGAGGACCCCGCCCACCTGCGCCGGATGGGCCACCGGCTGCTGGGCAGCCGCGAGGTCGTCGCGTGCGTGCTGAGCGGCCCGCCCGACCGCGAGCCGGGGCGCAGCGAGCTGTGGATGGCGCTGCGGGCGGGGATCCCCGTGGTGCTCTGGCACCGGACGCAGGAGCCGCCCGCCGAGGTCCGGCGGGAGGTGCGCCGGATCGTCGAGCGGCGCGACTTCCGCGGCCTGCCCGCCGACATCAAGCGGCTGCGCGCGACCATGCCGGTGGTCGACGACCGTAACTGTCGTACGGATACGCAGGTCGCGCTGCTTTGGGACGACCCGCACCACTTCCTGGACGAAGCGGACACTCTTCGCGCCCCAGGATGATGATCTCGCAACGCGCACACATATCCCTCGAGGGGACACAATCGGCCCCCGCCCGCGCGCGGCACTATACGGCCTCATGGGGAGAGGATCGTCACCGCCGGAATCTTGCCAACCACTCTCAGAACGGGGATCCTCGACGATAGAGTCGGGTCGCCGCGCCATGGCATTCTTTATTAAGCAGAACAATTCCGACGGGACCAGCGGGCCGCAGCAGGAGGGCGTTGCCGATGGCTGACGAGCTGTCCATGCCCCCTTCCCCCGGTGACGGGACAAATCCGCCCGGTTCACCGGAGGGATCGCCGGGGGCGTCGTCGACCGAACGCCCGGCCTGGTGGATCTACCGGGGCACGGGCCGTCCCCTCGCGGAAGGCGAACTCGCCGCCGCCCTGCCCCCGCCGCCCCCGTGGCGCACCTTCGACGGAGGGCCCGCGCTGCCCTCGCCGCCCGCCGACGAGCGCGACTTCGTCCGCAGGCTCGGGCCGGTGGCCGGCGGCAGGCCGCGGCTCGCCGACCGCGAAGAGATCGACATCGTCAACACCGCGCTGCTGCTGCGGCGCCCCCTGCTCATCACCGGCGAGCCCGGGGTGGGCAAGTCCAGCCTCGCCTACCGCGTCGCCCGCGAGCTCGGGCTCGGCAGGGTGCTGCGGTGGCCGGTCAGCAGCCGCAGCACGCTGCGCGAAGGGCTTTACGAGTACGACGCCATCGGCCGGGCGCAGGACGCCGCCACGGCCCGCCAGCTGGCCGGTTCCGGCCGGGGGCAGCACTCCGGGCCTGAGGCGGACGACGCGCGGCGGGCACGGCCGGTCCGGGACGGCCACACGGACGGCGACGCGAACGGCGGCGGCGCGGCCGGGGCGACCGCCGACACCGGCCTGGGCAACTACCTGCAACTCGGCGCGCTCGGCACCGCGCTCCTGCCGTACGAGCTGCCCCGGGTGCTGCTGATCGACGAGCTCGACAAGAGCGACATCGACCTGCCGAACGACCTGCTCGACGTCTTCGAGGAGGGCGAGTACCGGATTCCGGAACTGGTGCGCGTCGGTGCCCGCGAACCCGTCGTGACGGTGCACACCGCCGATCCCGGCGGCACCGCCGAAATCGTGCGGGGGCACGTGCGCTGCCGCGCCTTTCCCCTCATCTTCATCACCAGTAACGGCGAACGCGACTTTCCTCCCGCCTTTCTCCGGCGCTGCCTTCTCTACACCATGAAGGAGCCGGACGAGGCGCGCCTGGCCGATATGGTCTCGGCGCATTTCACCGACAGTTCCGACGAGCGGACCCGGCAACTGGTCCGCAGGTTCCTGGAATACCGCCGCAGCCAGGGCCGGCTCGCCGCGGACCAGCTCCTCAACGCCGCCTACCTGACCAGTTCGGGACGGCACATCCCCGGCGACGAGTGGGAGCGGGTGCTGGACCTGGTCTGGCAGCGCCTGAATCCCGAGGCGGCCGCTGAGTGAACGAACCGTCCGCCGAATCGCCGGTGCGTCCGAAGGCCCCCGACGCGCCGCGGCAGCGGCCTGTCTGGTTCGAGGTCTCCGACGCGATCTGGCTGGCCGGTCACATGGCCGCCGCGG
>NZ_BAAAZG010000006.1:0-63213 GCF_039536785.1 Actinomadura miaoliensis | reverse complement strand
GCCGCCTGCGCCCCGCCGTCCACGCGTCCCCCGGCGGGGGCGACGCCGCAGGGCGGGCGGCCCTCCGCCGCCGACGGCGACGGACGGCCCGCGGGCGGCGGGACCGGTCCCGGCACGGCGACGGACCGGCTCGGCGTCGACGGCGAGGCGCGCGCCCACGCGACGCGTCCACGCGAGGACCGCTCCGCCCGCGAGCGGACGGGCGTCCCGTCGTCGCTCAACGGCTTCACGTTCGGCGCCCCCGCCCCCGCGCGTCCCGCCCGGCCGGGCGAACGCGCCAACGGCGGCCACGTGCGCGTGCCCCGCCCCGGTGGGCTCCTCGGCGACGACCCGTTCGCCGGGGTGCATCCGCTGCCCGACCGGCGCCGCATCGAGCAGGCGCTGCGGCCGTTCCGCAAGCCGGTGCCGTCCCCGCACGGAGACCCGGAGCTGAACGACGAGGCGACGGCCGTCCGCGCCGTCCAGGACGACCTGTGGCTGCCCGAGACGCGCCCCGCCCTGGAGCGGTGGCTGGACCTCGACGTGATCGTCGACGACGGCCCGCTGTCCGCGCTCACCCGCCCGGTGGCCGACGCGTTCGTCGACTGCGTCGGCCGGGTCGGGGCGTTCCGCACCATCCGCACCTACCTGCTCGACACCGACCGGCCGGGCCTGGTGGAGCCGACGCTGCGGCTGGCGGGCCGCCCGTCCGTCACCCGTCCGGCGGCGGGGCTCATCGGACGGGGGCGGCGCGAACGCAGGCTCCTCGTCGTCCTCACGGACGGCGTCGGACGCGCATGGCATTCGGGCACCGCGCAGCGGCTGCTGGCCGGATGGGGGCGGCAGGTCCCGCTGGTCGTGATCAACCTGCTGGCCCGCCGCCAGTGGCGGCGCACCGGGCTCGTCACCCGTCCCGCCAGGCTGTACGCGTCCGCTCCGGCCGCGCCCAACCGCTTCTACCGGGTGCGCTACCCGTCCGCGCCGTCCGGCGGCCACCCCTCCCCACCCTCGGGCGACGGGGTGCCGGCCGCCGGAACACCGCCACGGTTCGCGGCCGGCCGGCCGGTACGCGACGAACCGTGGCCGCCGGTCGTCCACGACACGGCGGCGCCCGGCCCCTCCCACGTCCACATCCCGGTGATCGAGCTCAACCCCGGCCAGCTCGCCGGCTGGGCGCGTTTCGTGGCGGGGTCCCATGGCAGCTGGTTCGGCGCCGTGGCGGTGTGCGACACCCGCTCGGTCGGACAGCCCCCGTCCTGGCGTCCGGACGACGACGAGGACACCGGGACGCCGGCCGCGTCCGCGCCCGAGCTCGTCCGGCGTTTCCGCGCGGCGGTCAGCCCGGCCGTGTTCTCGCTGGCCGTGCATCTGGCGGCGGCGCCGCTGAACGCGCCCGTCATGCGGCTCGTCCAGCGGACGATGCTGCCGCGGTCGCGGCCCTCGGATCTGGCCGAGCTGGTCGGCAGCGGCCTGGTGCGCCGCGTCGGCACCGGCCGCGCCCCCGGCACCGAGGCGCCGGAGGAGGTCACGCTCGACTTCGTCCCCGGCGTCCGGGACGAGCTGCTGGCCAGCGGCCGCCGCTCCGACACCACGCAGGTCCTGCTCATGGTGGGACGGCATCTGGGTGATCGGGTGGCCGGGCTGCGCGACCTGATGGCCATGGTCACCGAGCCGGAGCGCGCGGACCCGCCGGAGATCAGCTCCGAGCTGGTGCCTTTCGCCGTACCGACGCTGCATGTGCTCCGCGCGCTGGCGGGCCCTTATCTCCGTGCCGCCAGAGAGCTCGAGTCCCGACTCCTCGGCTCGGCCCGGAGGAATGAGCCGCCTTCCACGACACAAAAAATTGATCAACGATCGGCGACGCCTCCACTGGACGCCAACGAAGCGGGTAGGAACGCCCCCATGCAGATGCAGACGCAGATGTTGGACGCCGCCGCGGACGGGGCCGTCGTCACCCGAGACATTCCCAAGCCTCCCCCACTTGGAGTCGGTGTGACCATTCGCAATATTCCTCAGGTGACTGACCGCAAGCCGTCCGACCCGCCCCCGGTATGGGGCAACGTTCCCCCGCAGAACATCAGTTTCACCGGACGTGAGGAACTGCTCGAACAGCTTCATCAGCGGCTTTCACAGGGCACCACGGCCGTGTTGCCGCAGGCGTTGCACGGAATGGGCGGCGTCGGCAAGTCGCAGATAGCCATCGAGTACGTGTACCGCCATACGGCGGATTACGACCTGATCTGGTGGGTCCGGTCCGAGCGCCCCGGGCAGATCCAGCAGGACCTCACCGAACTGGCCGCCGCGTTGAACCTGCCGGTGAGCCAGGAGGTCAACGTCGCGGTGCCGGCCGTGCGCGAGGCGCTGCGCCTCGGCCGCCCGTACCGCAACTGGCTCCTCATCTTCGACAACGCGGAGGAACTGGAGGACGTCCGGCAGTTCTTCCCCACCAACGGCCCCGGAAAGATTCTCGTCACGTCGCGGAACCAGGCGTGGACGAAGGTGGCCAATTCCCTTGAGGTCGATGTCTTCGCCCGCGAGGAGAGCAAGGCGCTGCTGCGCCTGCGCGGGCCGGAGCTCGACGACGCCGCGGCCGACGAACTGGCCGATGTCCTCGGCGACCTGCCGCTGGCCATCGCGCAGGCGGCCGTCTGGCTGGCCGAGACGGGAATGCCCGTCGACGAATATCTGCATCTGTTCAAGGAGAAGCACGAAAAGGCGACCGAACTGCTCCACGACGCGGCTCCGACGGCCTACGAACTGCCGGTCGCCGCGGCCTGGAACGTGTCGCTGGACCGTCTGCGCAGCAGCGAACCGGCCGCATTGCAACTGCTGCAGGTATGCGCCTTCTTCGCCCCCGAACCGATTTCTCTGCGGCTGCTGTCGGGCGCCCGCAACGTCGAGGGGCCGCCCGAACTGCTGGAGGCCCTGGGCGACCCCGTCCGGCTGGGCCGGGCGATCCGCGCCATCAACCAGTACGCCCTGGCCAAGATCAGCCACAAGCACAACACGATCCAGCTACACCGCCTGGTGCAGCGGGTGCTGGTCAGCCAGCTCGACCCGGACGAGGCCGCACTGCTGCGCCGGTGCGGCCACCAGCTCATGGCCAAGTTCGACCCCGAGGACCCGGTGCTGCCGACCAACTGGCAGCGGTACGCCGACCTGCTCCCCCACGTCCTCTACTCGCGCATCGTCGAGTCCGACGACGTCTGGGCGCGCCAGCTCGTCCTCAACGAGATCGACTTCCTCTTCCAGTGGGGCGACCACAAGGGCTTTCTGGAACTGGCCGAGGAGGCCGTCAACACCTGGACCCGGACGCTCGGCCCCGACCACGACCAGACCCTCGCCGCCGGGATCAAACTGGGTCTCGCGCTGCGGCTGGACGGCCGTTTCGAGGAGGCCTACCAGCACCACGTGCGCGTCTTCGAGACCCAGAAGCGCGCACACGGCACGGAGGACGAGCGGACCCTGGAGGCCCAGCAGTACGTCACCGCCGACCTGCGTTTCCTCGGGCAGTTCGGCCAGGCCCTGGAGCACGACCGGCACAACTACGAGACGCTGCGGCGCATGTACGGGCCCGAGGACCCGATGACGTTGCAGCAGGCCCACCTGTACGCCGTCAGCCTGCGGCTCAACGGCGACGCCCGGGGCGCCCTCGACCTCGACCGCGAGACCTACCGGCACCTGGTGACGATCTTCGGTGAGACGCACGGCAGGACCCTGTCCTCGCTGGCCGCGATCGCCGTGGACGAGATGGAGTGCGGCGACTACGAGACGGCGCGGGACCTGACCCGGCAGAACGTCGAGCGGCTGGAGACCCATTTCGGCAGCAGCTTCACCGGGCTGGCCGAGGCGATGAGCGCCCTGTCGGTCATGGAGCGCAAGGCCGGCGACCACGAGCGGGCGTTCGAACTGTCCACCGAGGCGATCGAGCGCTACCAGGCCCGCTACGGTCCCTCCCACCCGGGGCGCATCTCCGCCACGCTCAACCACTCGGTCAATCTCCGCCAGGTCGGCAGGCTGGAGGAATCCATCAAGCTGGCCCGCGAGACCGGACAGGACTTCCTGCGCACGTTCGGGCCCGATCACCCCAACACCGCGTCCGCCGACGTCAACCTGGCCGTGGCGCTGCGGCTGAACGGCCAGGCCGAAGAGGCCCGCAGGCTCGACGAGGCCGCTCTCGAGGTGCTGAGCCGGGTGCTGGGCCGCGACCACCCGCGCGCCATCGTGTGCGCGATCAATCTGGCCAGCGACCACTACGCCCTCGGAAACTGCCAGGAGGCGCTGGAAAGGGACCGGGCGGTCCTCGAAGTGGCTCAGCGTGTGCTGGGCGAATTGCACCCGACCGCGCTGGCCTGCGAGTTCAACCTCGCGCTCGATTTGCAGGCCCTGGGCGAGGAGCAGGAGGCCGCCGCCCGTTCCGCCCGCACCATCGACAGCCTGCGCAGGGTGCACGGCCCCAAACACCCGGCGACGCTGTCCGCGCAGCAGGGAAAGCGCGCCGACTGCGATATCTATCCCATCCCTGTGTAACCGGCGGGACGTGCAAGTACGGCGAGGATCGGAGTCCATCGAGGCGAGCCCTGACCCACAGGTGTTTCGATCTCATGCGCGCGGGGTAAGGTAGCTTGATCAGCGGGTCAACGCTTTTCCCTTACTCCGCCCGCACGCTCCCCCATCCCCTGTCCACCATCTGGACACGACCGGACATCGCGCGTATAGTAAATATGTACCGTAGTGTCTGAAATTTCAGGCTCTTCCTTTCGACAATCAGCGGCAGACAGGAGCGCGTCACAGGCGGCCGATCGTCGGTGAGCCTCATCACGGACAGCGCCGTCCCTCATCTACGAACGCCGCAATGCTCCCGAGGAGCGGAAGAGGTAATGGTCGGCCAAGGGGAGTGGAACGAAGCGTCGTGGCGCAAAAGCGTTAGATCCGGCAGCCACGAATCCGCCGGAGGCTGCGTTTGCGTTGCCGTGATCGGCTCGTGGGGCGCGATTCGGGACAGCAAGGATCCGGAGCCCAGGACGATCGTGATGCCCAAACCGGCGTTGCGCAGGCTCTTTGAGGAGGTCAAACGGGGGCGGCTGGATCTGCACTGAGCGCTGGTCCGCGGCGACCGCCGGCGGGGCCGTCACGAGGACCAGCCGGATGGGGGCGCGCGGCGGTGCCGGAACGCGCCCCCGGTGCCGTCGGCGGCGTCAGCCCGCGAAGGCGTCGTTCTTGATGGAGCCGATGAAGCCGCGCCAGGCCGCGACCGACATCGACAGCCGCGGACCGTCCGGGTCCTTGGAGTCGCGGATCGCACGGGCACCGTCGACGGCCGCGACCTCGACGCACACGGCGAGGTTCGGGTCGCTGCTGTAACTGCTCTTCCTCCAGACGGTCGGAGAAACGCGCGAGTCAGTCATTTTTCACGCTCCTGTGATCGGTGTCGACAGGTGGTCCGTGTTCGGACCGTAAGGCGGGTGCCCACTGTCAACGTACCCAGTCAGCCCCGCAGGCAAATGGACATCACCACCTCTTGGCAGCGATATTTGACTCCCCGTCCCCGTCATACAATCCGGCATCGATAAGCATTTATGCGGATATCTTGCCATGGCACTTCTCGCAGCTCATCGGGCCTCTGCCGCGACCGCATCGATCCGCCTTATCGAGCTACGACCAGGCTTGCCGTGGAAGGTCTTCTCGTCCACCACGGGAATGGGCGCACAATTCTGCGGCCCGATGGTCGGCATTCAGAATATCTGTGGGCATGGAGGTCGGGTGGTACCATGACCGGCATGCGGATGGGTTCCTGTCGTCTCGGCTGGTGGCGCCCCTGAGGGGGCGGCACTGACCCATTCGCGTGTTCTGACCACACGGCCGCCCTGTTCGGGCGGCCGTCGCGTGTGTCCGCGTCCGGTGGCCAGGCCAGGGCGGCCCCGACCTCCACGGGAGCCATCGGACGATGCCACGACGTCTCACCGGGTTCACCCCGTCGGGTGACCTGCACTTCGGCAACTACATCGGCGCCATCGCGCCCATCGTCTCCGCGCAGGCGGACACGGACACGGTGGTGTTCATCTCCGACCTGCACGCGCTGACGCTGGAGCACGACCCGGCGCAGGTGCGGCGGCGGACGCTGGAGTTCGCGACCCTGCTGCTGGCCGCGGGCGCCGACCCCGACACGTGCCTGTTCCTCGTCCAGTCCCACGTCCCGCAGCACACCGAACTGCACTACCTGCTGGAGTGCGCCACGGGCTTCGGCGAGGCCCAGCGCATGATCCAGTTCAGGGAGAAGTCGCGACGCGGCGGGCGCGTCCGGGTCTCGCTGCTGACCTATCCGATCCTGATGGCGGCCGACATCCTGCTCTACGACACCGACGAGGTGCCGGTCGGGGAGGACCAGAACCAGCATCTCGAACTGGCCCGCGACGTGGCCGAGCGGTTCAACGCCCGGTACGGGCCCACGTTCACGGTCCCCAAGGCCGTCACGCCGCCGGTCGCCGCGCGCGTCATGGACCTGGCCACGCCCGGCGAGAAGATGAGCAAGTCCGCCGCGTCCCCGGCGGGCGCGCTGCGGCTGCTGGACGAACCTCGGGTGCTGCGGCGCAAGGTGATGCGGGCGGTGACCGACGCCGGCACCGACGTGACGTACGACCCCGAGCACAAGCCGGGCGTGTCCAACCTGCTGACGATCCTGGCCGCGTGCACCGGCGACACCCCGCAGCGGGTGGCCGGACGCTTCGACCGCTACGGGGAACTGAAGGAGGCGGTCGCCGACGCGGTCGTCGCCACGCTCGCCCCCGTCCGGGAGCGCTATCTGGAACTCGCCGACGACCCCGAGTACGTACGGGCCGCGCTGCGCAAGGGTGCCGAACGGGCGCGGGAGCTGGCGAGTGAGAGGATCCGAACGGCGAAGGCGGCCATCGGCCTGCTCCCGCCCTGAACACGGCGGGTGGGCGACGGTGGGCGACCACACCGCCGTGGGCAGGCCGGTGGTCCGCGTCCGATAGTCGGCGCGGCTGAGGGTAAAGCGCGGGGCATGAGCGACGCCGTAGTGATCGGAAGCGGGCCGAACGGGCTGGTGGCGGCCAACGTGCTGGCCGACGCGGGCTGGTCGGTGGACGTCCTGGAGGCGCAGCCCGAGCCGGGCGGCGGCGTGCGCAGCGACCGCGGCGCGCACCCCGACTTCGTCAGCGACGTGTGCAGCGCGTTCTATCCGATGGGCGTGGCGTCCCCCGTCATGCGCGCCCTGTCGCTGGAGCGGTACGGGCTGCGGTGGCGGCACGCCCCGGCCGTCCTGGCGCACCCGCTGCCCGGCGGACGCTGCGCCGTGCTGGAACGCGACGTCCACCGCACCGCCGAATCGCTGGAGGAGCTGGGCGCGGGCGACGGGGAGGCGTGGACGCGGCTCTACCGGCGCTGGGAGCACATCGGCGACGACCTGCTCGCGGCGCTGTTCGGGCCGTTCCCGCCGCTGCGGGCGGGTGCGTCGATGGCGGCGCGGCTGCGGGCGGCGGGAATGCTGCGGATGGTGCGCTTCCTGCTGTCGCCGGTGCGGCGGGCCGGCGAGGAGGAGTTCTCCGGGCCCGGCGGGCGGCTGCTGCTGGCCGGGTCGGCGCTGCACACCGACCTGTCCCCCGAGTCGACAGGCGGCACCGCGTTCGGCTGGCTGCTGACGATGATCGGGCAGCAGTACGGGTGGCCGGTGCCGGAGGGCGGCGCGGGCGAGCTGACGGGGGCGCTGGTGCGCCGGCTGGAGGCGCGGGGCGGACGTGTCCACTGCGACACCCCGGTCACCTCGGTCGTCGTGGCCGGTGGGCGCGCGGCGGGGGTGCGCACCGCGTGCGGCGAGACGGTACGGGCGGGCAGGGCCGTCCTCGCCGACGTCTCGGCGCCCGCCCTGTACGGAGGGCTCGTCGGCTGGGAGCATCTGCCGTCCGCGTTGCGCGCCGACATGCGCCGCTTCCAGTGGGACCTCGCGACGTTCAAGGTGGACTGGGCGTTGTCCGGCCCGATCCCGTGGTCGTCCCCGGGGGCCGCACGCGCCGGCACGGTGCACCTGGCGTCGGGGATGGACGCGCTGACCGGCTACTGCGCGGACCTGGCCACCGGCAGGGTGCCCGGCGAGCCGTTCATGCTGCTGGGGCAGATGTCCACGGCCGACCCGACGCGCTCGCCGTCGGGGACGGAGTCGGTGTGGGCGTACACGCATGTGCCCCAGCGCGTGACGGGTGACGCGGGCCCCGACGGGATCACCGGCGTCTGGGACGAACGCGAGAGCACGGCCATGGCCGACCGGATGGAACGGCTCATCGAGCGGTACGCGCCGGGCTTCCGCGAACGGGTCGTCGACCGCCGCGTCATCGATCCGCCCGCGTTCCAGCGGCACAACGCCAATCTGCGCAACGGCGCGCTGAACGGCGGGACGAGCGCGCCGCACCAGCAGCTGGTTTTCCGGCCGGTGCCCGGCGGGCTGGGCCGTCCGGAGACGCCGGTGCCCGGGCTGTACCTGGCGTCGGCGTCGGCGCATCCGGGGGGCGGGGTGCACGGCGCCTGCGGCGCCAACGCCGCCCGTGCCGCGCTGCGCGCGGACGGGCCGCTGGGGCGTCTGGTCGTCCGCCCGGCACTGGCCGCACTGCGACGCGGCGCCCACAGGAATTCGGGGACGCGCGGCCCGACGTGACGTGGTCGGAGTGCGCGGATTCCGGCCCGGTCGAACAGTCGGCTGATCGACGAGAGCCATTCCGATTCGCCGGACTTATCGGAGATGGCTGTCTACGCTCGCCTCATGCGTAGACGAATCGCCGGCGTGCTCGGCGTCCTGCTCGCGGTGGGTCTGGCCACCGCGCCCGCGGCGGCGCTGGCCGAGCCGAGGCAGGCGGTCCCGGCCCCGGCCCCGGCCGGTGACCTGCGGGCCGACCTCGACGCGATCCTGGCCGACCCCCGCCTCGCCGACGCCGATGTCGGCGTGCTGGTCAGCGATGCCAGGACCGGCGCCGTACGGTACGCGCGCGGTGCCGACACCGCCCTGCTCCCCGCCTCCAACCAGAAGATCAACACCTCGACCGCCGCGCTTTCCCTGCTCGGCCCCGGCTACCGGTTCCGGACGAGCGTGCTCGCCGCGAAGGTGAACGGGTCCACGATCACCGGGAACCTGTATCTGAAGGGCACCGGCGATCCCACGATGCGGGCCGCCGAGTACGACGCGCTCGCCGCCCGGGTGGCCGCGCGCGGCGTCACTCGCGTCACCGGCGACCTGGTCGCCGACGACACCTGGTTCGACGCCGTCCGCACCCCGGCGCACTGGGACCCCACCGACCTGCAGTACGCCTACGCCGGGCCGATCTCGGCGCTGACCGTCTCACCGAACGACGCCTACGACGCGGGCTCGGTCAAGGTGTCGGTCACCCCCGGCGCGCGGGGCGAGCCGGTCGGCGTGGCGCTCACCCCGCCCACCGACGCGGTGAAGGTCGACAACCGGGCCGTCACGGGTCCGGCGGGTTCGGCGTCCACGCTGTCGGTCGAACGGGCCAACGGCAGCGACACCATCGTGGTCCGCGGCTCGTACCCGGAGGGCGGGACGCGGTACGAGACGCTGCGCACCGTCCCGGAGCCGACCCTGTACGCCGCCGACGTCTTCCGCGACGCGCTGGCCGACCACGGCGTCACGGTCGACGGCACGGTCCGGCGCGGCGCGACCCCGGCCCGGGCCGTCCGGCTGGCCGACCGCGTCTCCATGCCGCTGTCGCAGCTGACCACCCCGTTCCTCAAGCTCAGCAACAACGTGATCGCCGAGATCCTGGTGAAGTCGATCGGCCGCAAGGCCAGGGGGAAGGGCACCTGGGAGGCGGGCCTGCCGGTGATCGAGCGGTACGTGCGGAGCCTGGGCGTGCCCGCCGGCCGGCTGGAGATGGCCGACGGGTCGGGGCTGTCGCGGCTCAACCGGTCGGCTCCCCGCGACATCACCACCGTGCTGCGCCGCGTCCAGACCAGGACGTGGTACCCCGCCTGGTACCGGGCGCTGCCGGTCGCCGGGGACCCGGACCCGCTGGTCGGCGGGACGCTGGCGAGCCGGATGCGCGGCACCCCCGCCGCCGGGAACGTGCACGCCAAGACCGGCACGCTGACCGGCGTGACGGCACTGTCCGGATACGTCCGTGAGCCGTCCGGACGCCGGCTCGTCTTCTCGGTGATGTTCAACGGGTACGCGGGCGGCGCGCCCAAGGACATCGAGGACAAGATCGCCGTCCGGCTGGCGGGCGGGAGCGTCCGCAGCGTCATGGTCCAGGCCGACCACGGCGCGGACATCCGGCTCGAGTGCTCCTGGACCGGATCCTGCTGATCTTTTCTTGACCCTTCCGTGGACCGCCGCGCCGTTCTGGGCACAGACCTAGGCGGGTGCCGGTCGTTCCCGCCACAGCGCCCCGGAGCGGCGCGGCCGGTGCCACGAAAGGAGACGCAGGACGATGATGCGCGTCATCGGCGCGGGTTTCCCGCGCACCGGCACGGCGTCCATGAAGGCCGCGCTGGAACGGCTGGGCTTCGGGCCCTGCTACCACATGTTCGAGGTCATGACCCATCCCGACCACGTCGACCGGTGGCTGTCGGCCGCGTCCGGCGCGACGCCGGACTGGGACCGGGTGATGGCGGGCTACGACTCGTGCCAGGACTGGCCCGCCAGCTTCTTCTGGAAGGAGCTCGCCGAGACATACCCGCAGGCCAAGGTGGTGCTGACCGTCCGCGACCCGCAGCGCTGGTACACCAGCTTCCGGTGGCTCAGCTCGCAGGCCGCGTTCCGCCAGATCGACCCAGAGGAGGCACCCGAGGCCGTGCGGCCGTCCCTGGAGGGCATGCGGCGGATGCGGCCGCTGCTGGAACGGTTCGGCCGGGAGACCTTCGACGGCTGGCAATTCGGTACGGACCTGTCCGAGGCCGTGGCCCTGGACGGCTTCCACCGGCACGTCGCGAGGGTCCGTGAGACGATCCCCGCCGACCGGCTGCTGGTCTTCGACGTGCGCGAGGGATGGGAACCGCTGTGCCGGTTCCTGGACGTCGACGTGCCCGACATCCCGTTCCCGCACCTGAACGAACGGGACGTCATGGAGGGCATGTTCCAGCGAATGGTGCGCGAGGGCCGCCTGCCCGCGCCCTTCACGACCGGCTCCTAGCCGATCAGCGGCGTCCGGGCCGCTTTCGTCCGGCCGCGTCGCGCAGCTCCCTCGGGAATTGCGCGGCGCGGCCGGTTCTGCCCATCGCGGGGCGCATTCTTTGTGTTTATTGACAAAGCTACCCGCAAGTATTGTTCGGCGGGGCACAAGCGCTCACTCTCGAATCAGCGCTGCACGTCACGCGCTCGCGTCCCACCCCTGTGCGGAGGTGCCCCGTGGCCCCGTCCCCCCGTCTCCGTCGATCGCTGCTGTTCCTCCTCGCGCTGCCCGCGACGATCGCGGCCCTCGTCCTCGGGCTGCTGTCCGTTCCCGCCTGGGCGGCACCGATCCCCGACCGGATCGCCTCCCTGGGCGACTCGATCACCCGCGGGTTCAACGCCTGCGGCTGGTACGTCGACTGCCCGAGCCGTTCCTGGTCGACGGGCTCCACCACCGCCGTCAACAGCCACTACCTGAGGCTGCGGGCCCAGAACGCCTCGCTCGCCGCCTACAACGACGCCGCGACGGGGGCGAAGGTCGCCGCCCTCAACGGCCAGGCGCAGACCGCCGTCTCGCAGGGCGCCGACTACGTCACGATCCTGATCGGCGCCAACGACGTGTGCACCGGCTCCGAGTCGACCATGACGTCGGTCGCCGACTTCGAGACCCGCTTCCGCGCCGCCATGACGACGCTGCGCAACGGCCTGCCCGACGCGCAGATCTTCGTCGCCAGCATCCCCGACATCCGGCGGCTGTGGCAGGTCGGCAAGGACAACGGCACCGCGCGCACCGCGTGGTCGGCGTTCGGCATCTGCCAGTCCATGCTGGCCAACCCCACGTCCACGGCCGCCGCGGACGTGGCCCGGCGTGACCGCGTGCGGCAGCGCAACATCGCGTTCAACACCGTCCTGGCCGACGTGTGCGGCCAGTACGCCAACTGCAGGTTCGACGGCAACGCCGTCTTCAACTACCCGTTCGCCCTGTCGCACGTGAGCGGCTGGGACTACTTCCACCCGAACGAGTCCGGCCAGGCCGTCCTCGCGGCCGAGACCTACAAGGCCGGCTTCTGGTCCGCCGCCGCGAAGGGCTGACCGCGCCGCCCACGGGACGCCATCGGAGCCCGCTCCGGTGGCGTCCTCGTGCGCGCGTGCCATGCTGGACGGAGGGGCACACAGCGGGACCATCGGGGGAGGTCCGCCATGACCGCCATCACCGACCACTTCCGTCACGCCGTGGACGACATGACCGCCCGCGTGCACGGCGTAGGCGACGACCAGTGGCACCGGCCCACGCCGTGCGCCGACTGGGACGTCCGCGAGCTGGTCAACCACGTCACCGTCGAGAATCTGTGGGTGCCGCCGCTGCTGGCGGGGCTGGCCGTCGCGGACCTGGGCGACGTCCTGGCCGGCGACGTGCTCGGCGCCGATCCCGTCGCGGCCTGGGACGCCGCCGCGCACAAGGCCGTCGACGCGTTCGCCGCCCCGAGCGCCGCCGACCGCACCGTCCACCTGTCGTTCGGGGACGTCCCGGGCGCCGAGTACGCCGGCGAGCTGGTGGCCGACATGGTCATCCACTCCTGGGACGTGGCGCACGCGACCGGCGGGGACGAGCGGCTGGATCCGGAGCTGGTGGACGTCGTCGCCGCGTGGTTCGCCGGCAACGAGGAGGCCTACCGGTCCGGCGGGCTGATCGGCCCGCACCTGCCGACCCGGCCGGGCGCCGACCGGCAGACCCGCCTGCTGGCCGCCTTCGGCCGCCAGGGCTGAAGCCCCTGCCGAACCGCCGGTCATCGCCTTCCGCACGCATAACCGCCTGCGCAGATGTTCACCGGCAACGTCGCGGGAACACGCAGTCACAGGAATCCCCGATAACAGATCCCTGACGATCGTCCGAGAAATCCTCGTCAACATCTGAACTGATCAGTAATATTCGGGCGACACGATGGGAGGGTGCCGTGCGCAAGCGAACGGACCGGCTGATCGCCATCGGGAGCCTCACCGCGGTCGCCGTGGTACCGACGATCCTCGTGCTGGGCCCGTGGGGCGGCGACGAGAAGGCCGGGGCGCGCGGCTTCACCGGGCCCACCCCCGTCGCGGACGCGGGCACCGGGCTGCCGGGGCCGGCCTCGTCGCCGACCCCCAGCGCGAGCCGGACCGGCGGCGGTCCCCCCGAGCGCCCGGCCGCGGGGCGCGTGCTGCCGTTCCCCACGCTGTCCTCGACGCCGTCGCCGGGTTCGTCCCGGGGCGGCGGTGGCGGCGGTACGGGCTCGGGAGGCGGCTCCCGCCGCACGGCCGACGACGGCGCGAAGATCACCAATGTGAAGTGGCGGGGCAAGCGGCAGGCGGACGTCACCGTCCAGTCCCCCGCGCTCGGCACCTCGCACAAGGTGCGCGTGCTGGTGCCCAGGACGTGGAAGTCCTCCTCCACCCGCTCCTGGCCGGTCGTGTACGCCTTCCACGGCGGCAACGACACCTACGTCTCCTGGACCCGCAGCACCGACATCGAGCAGTACGCCGCCGCCTACGACGTCATGGTGGTGATGCCCGAGGGGCGCAACGGCTCCTACACCGACTGGTACAACTACGGCCGCGGCGGCATCCCCAAGTGGGAGACCTTCCACATGCTGGAAGTGCGGCAGCTGATGGAGCGCAACTTCCACGCGGGCGCGTCGCGCGCCGTCATGGGCATCTCCTCGGGGGCGCAGGGCGCGGTCACCTACGCCGCGCGTTACCCGGGCATGTTCCGGTACGCGGCCGCCTACAGCGGTGTGCTGTCGATGCTGTCGCCGGGCATCCCCGCGCTGCTGCTCTACATCAACTCCGGCAACGGCAACGGCTCACCGGAGCGGATCTGGGGCGACCCGGTGCGCAACCGTTCCAACTGGGCCGCGCACGACCCGACCTCCCTGGCGGCACGGCTGCGCGGCACATCGGTGTACGTGTCGTCCGGCAACGGGCAGGAGGGGCCGCTCGACAAGCCCGGCAAGGCGCCGTGGGACATCGGCTACCTTAGCGAGACCCAGGTCGAGCGCGCCTCCAAGGACTTCGCGCGGCGGGCCCGCTCGGTCGGCGTCTCCGTCTCGACCAACTTCTACGGGCCCGGGTCGCACAGCTGGCCGTACTGGCAGCGCGAGATGCACCGTACGTGGCCCGGCATGATGCGCGCCATCGGCGCCCGGAAGTTCTGACGGGTATGGCTCCCACCCGCTGCGACTGCGACCGGCCCAGGCTGACGGTCGTGCTGTCGCTGGCCGAACGCGGCGTCCCCCATGGTTCGGCCGGGCACGACATCATCTACGACTACACCCGCGTCAGCGAGTGCTCCGAGTGCGGCGGCGGCGTGGTCGAACACTTCTCCCACGACTGCTGGGACATCGGCGACCACGCCGACTACGACAAGTACTGGTGGTGGCGTGTCGACATGGACGCCATCAGGGAACTGGTGCGCGCGTGCCCGGCGCCGCTCGACCCGGGCTGCGGCTGCCCCGTGCACCAGGGGCTCGGCGCCGGCTCCCCGAATCCGCTGCCGCCCTCGGCGGAGACGCCCTACGACGACGTCACTGTCCCCCGCGCCGGCGTGCGCGTGGTCGACGGCGTACCCCGGTGGGCGTGAGACACCCGAGGAGGGTGCCCGGGTCCGGGTGAAAGGCCGGTACGGTCGAGATCGTCGATCCGAGGGAGCCGACACGCGGGCGCCGACGACCACCACGGGAGAGCCTGGGGCGATGACCGACACCACAGCGGGCGGGGTGAGCCGTACCGTCACCCGGCTGGCCGACGGCCGTGAGCTGATCTACTTCGACGAGGGGCCGGCCGCCGCGCCGCGCCCGCCCGACACCCGCCCGCTGCCGCCGTCGCGCCCGTCGGTGGAGCTGCGGCACGACGTGCTGCACGACGAGTGGGTGACCGTCACCACGCACCGCAACACCCGCACGTTCCTGCCGGACGCGGCCGCCTGCCCGCTGTGCCCGAGCCGGGACGGGCGCAGGTCGGAGATCCCGGCCGACGACTACGACGTGGTCGTCTTCGAGAACCGGTTCCCCTCGTTCGCCGCCTCGCCGGAGGCCGCCTCGCCCGAGACACGGCCGTCCCCCGTGGACGGCGAGCCGCTGTTCGCCCGCCGCCCCGGCGACGGGCGCTGCGAGGTGGTGTGCTTCTCCAGCGACCACACCGCGTCCCTGGGGTCGCTGCCGCCGCGCCGGATCCGCACGGTGATCGAGGCGTGGGCCGACCGCACCGCCGAGCTGTCCGCGCTGCCGGGCGTCCAGCAGGTCTTCTGCTTCGAGAACCGGGGCGAGGAGATCGGGGTGACGCTGCACCACCCGCACGGGCAGATCTACGCCTACCCGTTCGTCCCGCCGCGTTCGCGGCAGGTGCTGGCGTCCCTGGAGCGGGCCGCGGGCCGGGACCTGTTCGGCGAGGTGCTGGCGGCCGAGCGGCGCGCGGGCACCCGGATCGTGGTGGACGGCGAGCACTGGACGGCGTTCGTCCCCGCCGCCGCCCGCTGGCCCGTGCAGCTGCACCTGTACCCGCGGCGCCACGTGGCCGGCTTCCCCGGGCTGGACGAGGACGAACGCGCCGAGCTGGCCGAGCTGTACCCGGCGTTGCTGCGGGCGTGCGACGCGTACTACGACGACGACGCGCCCCTGCCGTACGTGGCCGGATGGCACCAGGCCCCCCGCGGGGCCCACGACACCTACCGCCTGCACCTGCAACTGTTCTCGATCCGCCGCGCGCCGGGCCGGCTGAAGTTCCTCGCCGGGTCGGAGTCGGGCATGGCCGCGTGGATCAACGACGTGGCCCCCGAGCAGGTCGCCGAACGCCTACGCGAGGTCGTCCACAAGGACGGCTGAGCGTTCGGCCGCCAGGACCGAGCGGACGAACTCGTCCGCGTCGCGGGCGGCGCGGTCGTGTTCGGCCATGAACGCCTCCTCCGTGAGGGCCCGCCGCAGGGCCGCGGCGACGCCTTCGATGTCGGCGCGTTCGGCCGGGCCTGGGCGCATCCCCTTCCTGCGGCGGATTTCCGCGGCGGCGCCCAGGCAGCGGGCCGCTTCCAGGTGGTCGCCTGCGAGGACCAGCGCGGCGGCCATGCCTTCCAAGGAGAAGACCGTGTCCCTGGGCCCCTGGTAACGAACCGCATAGCCGAGGGCGTCACGGTGGTGGGTCATGGCGGTTTCGGCGTCACCCCGCCGTTCCGCCACACGGCCGAGGCCGATGAGCACTATGGGCAGGTACAGAGGCGTTTCCACGTGCTCGGCGTTGAGCAGCGCGCGCAGGTGCGTTTCGGCCTCGTCCAGCGCCCCCTCCCGGTAGGCGGTGTATCCCAGCACCAGCGAACCGAGCGTGAAGGCCGCGAAGCCGTGCTCCACCGCCATGTCCAGGGAGCGTTCACCGTATCGCCGCGCCTGGACGAGGTCGTCGCGCATCACGGCGATCCACCCGAGCCAGCCCAGGCGCCCGACGACATCGGGCCACAGGTGCAGTTCCTCGGCCAGCCGCAGGCTGTCGCGCAGCAGCCGGTCCGCGCGGTCGTAGTCGCCGGTGAGGTCCGCCAGGCCGCCCAGCCACTCGGCCGCCTGCAACTGCCCCCAGCGATCACCCAGTTCACCGAAGATCCGTGCCGCCCGTCCGGCCAGCCCCTCCAGCCGGGCCGGTTCGCCGCGCGAGTGCGCCTGCTTGGCCCGGACGATCAGGACGGCGCCCTCCCCCCAGCGGTCCCCGGTGGCGGCGAAACCCTCCTGGGCGCGGTCGAGCAGCGCGTCGTCGAAGGAGCGGTCGGCCTCCTCGCTGCCGGTGAACGCCAGGAACCACCGCGCGTGCGCCAGGCCGCCCGGATCGTCCACCTGGTCGAACAGCCGCAGCGCCGCCCGCCGGTCGGCGTCCTTGGCGGCGCCCTGCAGCTGCGCGAGCCCGACGCTCCACGCCGTCGCCCGCGCGTACGGCACGCTGACGCGCTCGTCCAGCGCCAGTGCCGCGTCCAGGCAGCGGCGGGCCTCGGTGAGCCGTCCGCGCAGCATCCAGTACCAGGCCAGCGCGTTCACCAGCCGCAGCGCGGCGTCGGCGTCGCGGTCGGCCACCGCGCCGTCGAACGCGGCGCGCAGGTTGGCGGTCTCGGCGTCCAGCAGCCGCAGCCACCGCGCCTGGTCGTCGCCGCGCAGCCCCGGCGCGGCGCGTTCGGCCAGCTCGACGTAGTGGCGCCGGTGCGCGCGGCGGACCGCCTCGTGCTCGCCGGCCTCGGCCAGCCGGTCGGCGCAGTAGGCCGCCACCGACTCCAGCAGGCGGTAGCGGGGGCCGTCGCCGCCGCGTTCGGTCATGACGACCAGGGACCGGTCCACCAGCCGGATCAGCAGGTCGAGCACGTCGGCGGCGGGCACGTCCGCCCCCGCGCACACCGCCTCGGCCGCCTCCGGCGAGCAGCCGTCGGCGTGCACGGACAGGCGGCGCAGCACCGCCCGCTCCGGCTCGGCGAGCAGGTCCCAGCTCCAGTCGATCATCGCCATGAGCGTCTGCTGGCGGGGCGGGGCGCCGCGGTGGCCGGTGGCCAGCAGCCGGAACCGGTCGTCCAGGCGCGCCACCAGCCCGTGCACGCCGAGGGCCCGCACCCGGGTGGCCGCCAGTTCCAGCGCCAGCGGGATGCCGTCCAGCCGGCGGCACAGCACGCCGACCGCCGCCGCGTTCCCCTCGTCCAGCCGGAACCCGCGCGCCGCGGCCGACGCCCGGGCGGCGAACAGCCGTACCGCGTCGCACCGCGCCACCTCGGCGGGGTCGGCGTCCCGGGCGGGCACGCCCAGCGGGGGAACGCTCCACACGACCTCACCGGCCACGGCGAGCGGTTCGCGGCTCGTCGCCAGGATCCGCAGCCCGGGGACGGCGCGCAGCAGCCGGTCGGCCAGTTCCGCGGCCTCCTCCACGACGTGCTCGCAGTTGTCCAGGACGAGCAGCATCCGCCGGGCCCGCAGCGCGCAGGCGAGACGTTCGACGGGCGTGCCCGGCCCCGGCGAGTCGCGGATGTCCAGCGCCGCCGTCACCACGTCGGTGAGCGGGTCGAGGGCGGCGCCGGCGGACTGCGCCGGGTCCGACGCGGCCCGGCCCGGGTCGAACGCGGCCAGCTCCACCAGCCACGCGCCGTCGGGGAACGCTTCGGCCGCCCCGCTCGCCACGGCCAGCGCCAGCCGCGTCTTGCCGACCCCGCCGGGCCCGGTCAGCGTGACCAGCCGGTCGCCGCGCAGCCGGTCCCCGATCTCCGCGACGGCCGCGTCCCGCCCGATCAGCTCCGACGCCGCGGCGGGCAGGTTGCCCCGGGGCGGGCCGCCGAGGGAGGGGTCCTGGGTCAGGATCGACCGTTGCAGCGCGACCAGCTCGGCCCCCGGGTCGAGCCCCAGCTCCTCGGCCAGCCGGGTGCGCAGCGACTCGAAGCTCTCCAGCGCCTCGTGCTGCCGCCCGGCCCGGTACAGGGCCCGCATGTGGAGGGCGCGCAGCCGCTCCCGCAGCGGGTGGACGGCCACCAGGTCCCCCAGCTCGGCGGCCAGCCCGGCGTCGTCGCCCAGCGCCAGCCGCGCCTCGGCGTGATCCTCCTGCGCGGCCAGCCGCAGCTCCTCCAGCCGGACGACCGTCGGCTGCGCGAACGGCTCGTCGGCGAAGTCGGCCAGCGCGGGGCCGCGCCACAGCGCCAGCGCGTCCCGCAGCAGCTCCGCCCGGGCCGCGGGGTCGCCGGTCCGCCGCGCCCGGTCGATCAGGTCCTGGAACCGCACCGCGTCCAGCCCGTCCGCGCCCACGTCCACGGCGTAACCGGCGGGACGGGTCGCCACCAGCCCGCGGCCGCCGGGCTGCGCGTCCTCCAGCACCCGCCGCAGCTGGGACACCTTCACCGCCAGCGCGGCCGCCGGATTGCCCGGCGGCCGCTCGCCCCACAGGTCGTCGATCAGACGGTCGGCGGGCACCGGGCGTCCCTCGTGCACCAGCAGGTCGGCCAGAAGCGCGCGGACCTTCACCCCGGGCACCGCGACCGGCGAACCCTCGTCGGTCCACACCGCCAGGGGCCCCAGCACCCCGAAACGCATGAGCGCACGATAGCGGCCCAGACCACCCGAAAACAGGCCGTAAGAATTCCGTAAACGCCTCCCGGCACTGTTGTCCTGTCGGCGCCGAGGAGACCGAAGGCGCCGAGGAGACACCGAGGAGGCGGAGATGTCGGGCACCGGCCGGCTGCGGATGGCGGTCATCATCGCCAGCACCCGCCGCGGCCGTTTCGGCCCCACCGTGGCCGGCTGGTTCGCCGAGCGGGCCCGCCGCCGCGGCGACCTGGACGTCGACATGGTCGACCTGGCCGAGGCGCGGCTGCCGCACCAGCTCACCGACCACGACGAGCCCACGCCGCCCCCGGTGCGGGCGCTGGCGTCCCGGCTCGCCGCCGCCGACGCCTTCGCCGTGGTCACCCCCGAGTACAACATGAGCTTCCCGGCACCGCTCAAGGAGGCCATCGACTGGTACTACGAGGAGTGGCGGGCCAAGCCCGTCGCCCTGGTCACCTACGGCCGGGACTCCGGCGGCCTGCACGCCGCCGCGCAGCTGCGGCAGGTCTTCGCCGAACTGCACGCGGTGACGATCCGCGACGGGGTGAGCCTGCCCCGCTACTGGGAGCACTTCACCGCCGACGGGCGCTGGCCGAAGGCCACCGCCGAATGCAACACCGCCGTCACCGTGACCCTCGACCAGCTCGTCTGGTGGGCCCGCGCGTTGCGCGGCGCCCGCGCCGAGCACCCCTACCCCGCCTGAACACCATCTGAGGAGAACACCATGGGCAAGATCGTCGCGCTGAACTACGTGTCGCTGGACGGCGTCGTGGAGCGCCCGGACAAGTGGACCTTCGAGTACTTCGCCCCCGAGCACGCCAAGTTCGCCCACGGGCAGCTGTTCAACAGCGACGCGCTGCTGCTCGGCCGCGTCACCTACGACGGCTTCGCCGCCTCGTGGCCGGACATGGAGGAGCAGACCGGGGAGTTCGGCGTCCGCATGAACACCCTGCCGAAGTACGTCGTCTCCACCACCCTGGAGAAGGCCGAGTGGAACAACTCGACCGTCATCCGGGAGAACGTCAAGGAGGAGATCGCCGCCGTCAAGGAACGCCACGAGAAGGACATCCTCGTCTACGGCAGCGTGAACCTGATCGACTCCCTCATCGAGTTCGGCCTGCTGGACGAGCTGAAGCTGTGGGTCCACCCGGTCGTGGTGGGCAGCGGCCAGAAGATGTTCCGCGACGGCGCCCCGCTCAGCAAGTGGACGCTGGCCAGCACCACCGTCATCGGGACGTCGGGCACCGTCGTCCTGGACTACCGCCCGGCGGCCGCCGCCGAGTGACCCCGTGCGGGCCGGTGGGCGGCGGCCTCACCGGCCCGCGTGGGCAGCGGCCTCACCGGCCCGCGCGCGTCACCTGCAGCGCCAGCGGGCCGCGGTGGTCCAGGGTGGGCCGGTAGGCGATCCGCTGGCCGGGCACCAGGCGCAGCTCCGGCAGCCGCTCGGTGAGCACGCGCAGGGCGACCTCGGTCTGGAGCCGGGCCAGCGGCGCGCCCAGGCAGTAGTGGGCCCCGTACCCGAACGTCACGTGCCCCGCGGGGGCGGACCGGGAGACGTCGAACTCCTCGCCGCCGGGGAACGCCTCCTCGTCGCGGTTGGCCGCCGCCAGCCACACCGCGATCTCGGTGCCCGCGGGCAGGTAGCGGCCCGCCACGATCGCGTCCCGCGTCGTCACGCGCAGGAAGACGTGGGTGGGGGTGTCGTAGCGGGCGATCTCCTCCACCGCGTTCGGCAGCAGGTCGCGGCGCTCGCACAGCAGCCGCCACTGGTCCCGGTGCGTCAGCAGCCGCAGCAGGCCGTTGCCGAGCATCGCCGACGTGGTGATGTGTCCGGGCAGCACCACCCCGAAGATCAGGTCGACGGCCGCGGCCTCCCGGTCGGGGGTGAGGCCGTCCTCGCCCCGCGCGCACGCGGCGGTCACCGCTCCGATCAGGTCGTCGC
Organism: Actinomadura miaoliensis; assembly: GCF_039536785.1. NCBI lineage: Bacteria > Bacillati > Actinomycetota > Actinomycetes > Streptosporangiales > Thermomonosporaceae > Actinomadura > Actinomadura miaoliensis. Next base: position 42,089 of record NZ_BAAAZG010000006.1, on the reverse strand, counting down.
GCGGCTCGGCCAGGCGGGCCCGCACGTGCCGGGCGATGAGCCGCCGGAGCCGCTCCTGGGCGCGGGCTGCCTCGACCTGCTCGTCCTCCGCCGCGAACCGGTGCGCCATCGTCAGCGACGCGGCGCGCAGGCCGTCCGCGCCGACCTGCTCGCTCTCCTCCGCGGGGATGCCGACCAGGCGGCAGATGACGTCCACCGGAAGCCGGCCGGCGAACCGCTCCATGAAGTCGGCGCGGCCGTGCGCCGCGCACTCGGCCGCCAGCTCACCGGCCAGCGCGGCGGCGCGCTCGGCGATGTACGGCTCGGCCTCGGCGACCCGTTCCGGCGCGAACGGCGCGGCGACCATCGAGCGCAGCCTGCGGTGCGGCTCGCCGTCCATCTCGATGAACGTGGCGCACGGCGGGTACGGGCTCGCGGCCAGCTCGGCGAGGACGCGCGGGGAGAGCGGTGCGAACGGCCGCAGGGTGTTGGCGGAGGAGAACGTCGCGCCGTCCCGCAGTACCCTGCGCACCTCGGACAGCCGCGTCACCACCCAGGCGTTCAACGCGGGCGAGAAGAAGATCGGCTCGGCCTTCCGCGCGCGCTCGTAGAAGGCATGGGGATCGTCCAGGTGCACGCCGAGCGGGTCGTACTCCTCCCCCAGAGGGTCGCCCCAGACCCCGTCATCCGTCAGCCGTTCGGTCATGTCGACTCCTGGCCTGCTCGCCCGTGTGCGCAATCTAACCCGCGCACCGCTCCCCCGGCAGACCCCGCTTCCGGCAGTCACCACCGCGCATCCCAGCGTTGCCTCACCCCCCTCGCACCCGCTGGCCGCAAACGCCGGCACCCGGCCTTCGGCAACGCGGGAGGCCGGGTGCTCGGGCGGTGGTGTCCGTACCGGACGTCAGCAGCAGGTGCGGGGTGAGCGCAGGGGTGAGGCGGCGGCGCCGGCCTCTTCGTCGGTGGCGATACGGCCGCGCACCATGTGCTCCATGACCCGCATGAAGCGCTGCGCCCTGGCCTGGCCGAGGACGAACGGGTTGCGGGAACCGGTGGAGCCGCTGCGCAGTTCCTCCATGCGCGCCAGGCCGTAGTCGCTGGCTCCGTGGTTGTTCAGTTCGACGTCCACGCCCGCGTGGCGCATCCGGGCGGCGAAGCCGAGCACGGAGGACAGCAGGACCCGCTTGTCGGGGGTCGCGGCGGGCGGGTTGGTCCCGCCCCACAGCATCGCGGTGTGCCGCCGTCCCTTCCACCGCACGGGGAAGATCGCCGATACGGTGCCCTTCGTGTGCCCGGGCGTGTGATGGAACGAGACGGTCGTGTCGCCGAGGGTGAGCCGCTGCCCGTCGACGATCTCCAGGTCCCGGGCGGGGGCGTTGGCCGGGGCGTCGGCGGCGAGAAGGTCCCAGTCGGCCGGGTGCATCATGACCCGGGCGCCGTACCGGTCGGCGAAAAACTGAGCGCCGCCGAAGTGGTCGTAGTGCCCGTGGGCGGCCACCACGTACCGGATCTTCGACGGGTCCACCCCCACCGAACGCAGCTGCGGCACGATGATCTGCTCGGCCTCCTCCGGCGAGCCGAGCGCGTCGATGAGGATGACGCCCTGCGACGTGACGAGCGCCGTCGCCGACACGAAGCCGGTGCTCACCACCGCCACGTCGTCGAAGATCCGCAGTGGTTCGGGGGCCGGCACGGACGGCGGCACGGCGCCCGGGCTGAGCGCCTTGACGATCTGCCGTAGGACCGGATCGTCACCGGCCAGCCTGGCCGCGCGGTCGTAGTGGTCCTGCGCGCTGTCGAGCGTGGCGGCCGACGCCTCGGCCTTGCCTGCCGCCAGCGGCAGGAGGGCCGCGGCCACCAGCACCGCACGGCGGGACAGGGCGGACTGCTCGAACGACATCTGGTGGTACCTGCTTTCGCTGTACCGGGGCTCTGGGGAGCGGTGGACGTGGACGGCCCCAGCAGAGCAGAGGCGATCATTTGATGTCCAATACCGATATCGCCCTCGAATTGATCTGGAAACTGATACCGATACTGATCGGACGGGGCCGGATACAGTGCACGCGCGGAGGTGATGGGGTGACGACGCAGACGCGCTACCGGCATCGGGCGGCCTACTTCGCGTTCGACCGGTTCCCGTCGAGCAAGGGGTCGGCGGTGCACATCGGGCACATGGCCGACGAGCTGTTCGCCCGTCGCGGCGGCGGGCTGCTGGGCGTGCTCGGCGGCGGCGACCTGCCCCGCTACCAGCGCGAGGACGGCCGGGAGATCGTGCGGTTCGACGCGCGGATCCCCAACCTCCTGGACCGGGCCGAGGCGTTCTCCGCATGGGTCGCCGAACTGATCGCCCCGCATCTGGACGCACTGGAGATATGCCACGTCCGCGACCCGTGGGGCGCGCTGCCGGTCGTCACCGTGCCGGGCCGCCGCCACCGGGTGGTGCTCGAGGTGAACGGGCTGCCGTCCATCGAGATGAGCCACACCTGGCCGTGGGCCGCGCCCGCCACGCTCGCCAAGATCGCCGAGGTGGAGCGGTTCTGCCTGCGGCGGTCGGACGCGGTCGTCGTCCCGTCGCGGGTGATCGCGGGAGCGGTGGCGCGGCATGGCGTGCCCGACGACAGGATCCATCTCGTGCCGAACGGCGCCGTGATCCCCGAGGCGCCGTCCCGGCCCGCCGGCGCGCCCGAGCGCTACATCGTGTACGTGGGGGCGTTGCAGCCGTGGCAAGGGGTCGACGTGCTGCTGCGCGCGTTCGCCAGGCTCGCCGACCTGACGGACCTGCGGCTGGTGGTCTGCTCGTCGATGCCGGAGCGCAGGGCCAGGCGGCTGTGCGGGCTGGCCGAGCGGCTCGGGGTCGCGGAACGGGTGCGGTGGCGGTTCGTCCTGCCGCACCACGAGGTGGCGGCCTGGCTGGCCCACGCGGAGGTGTCCGTCGCGCCGCTGACCGGCTGCGCCCGCAACCTCGACCAGGGCTGCGCCCCGTTGAAGGTGCTGGAGTCGATGGCCGCGGGGACGCCTGTGGTGGCGTCGGACCTGCCCGCCGTCCGGGAACTGATGTCCGACGGGGAGCACGGGCGTCTCGTCGCGGCGGACCGTCCCGCCGAACTGGCCCGCGCCATACGCGTCCTGCTGGAGTACCCCGAGCAGGCGCGGGCGATGGGCGGGCGCGCGCGGGCGCACGTAGCCGAAAATCTCACCTGGAGCCACTCGCGCGCTCGGCTCGCGGAGGTCTACCGTACGATCGCCCCCTGACCGTGACGAGCACGGCAGACAAGACCTACACGGCACACGCGAACTACACGGCAGACCCCACGGCATAACCGACGAGACGCGACGCGCATTGGTGGTGGCCCGGCGATGTTCTGGCGGAAACAGCGAGCCGCCATCGACACCTTCCACCCGCTGCACCAGCAGCTGATCTGGCAGCGGGGGTTGTCGGTGACGATGCGTCCCGTCGAGTGGGAGGCGCTCATCCAGAGTCTGGCCCGGCACGGTGAGTCCGTGCGCAGGCGCAAGTGGGCGCCGCCGGCCCGGGTCACGACCGTCCTGGTACCCCTACTGCGGGTGGTGTGCGCGGACATGGCGCCCAACGGCGGTCTCGGCGTCACCCTCGACCTGCGCGGCCCAGAGGCGCCGGGCAAGCTGAGCCCCCGGCAGAAGTTCCCCGGGCGCCGCCCGGTCCGTTCCATCATCGAGTGGTGGTCCCACGACCCGTGGCTGCGGCTGCGCGCCGACCTGCGCGACGGCAGCGTGCTGGAACTGTCGGTGGTCGACCGGGTCCGCTACCGCAAGGTTCACAAGGTGAACCCGCGCGGTAAGCACAAGACCAAGCTGAAGACGAAGATGGTGCACCGCGTGGACGTGTCCAGGCGCCTGCGCAAGGGCGCGACCGTCCGGCGCCCCGCCACCCCGCCGCCGCCGTGGATCGCCGTCCGCGTCCGCGACCAGGGGCGCATGGTGATCCGCGCCAGCGCCAAGCTGACGCCCATGCACGTCGACGAGGTGCTGGCCGAGCAGATGCTGCACGTGGTCACCGAACCGTTCCGCTGGATGCCGCCGCGCGCCGCCGTCTCCCCCGGGGGGAACCGTTGACTCCTTGCGCCGTCGTCACCGGCTTCTTCCTGCTGTCGCAGTGCGGTCGCCCAGCCGCCGGGGCGTGCGGCCAGTGCGGCAGGCCGGTGTGCCAGGAGCACGTCGGCCAGAACGGGTTGTGTCCGGAGTGCGGCGCCTCCCTGCGGGAGGTGACCGATCCGCACGACCCCGCGTGGACGAGCGGCTACCGCCGCTGGTTCCAGCAACGCAGCTCGCGTACCTACAACGACAACTCCTGGTACTCGTACTCGTACGCGTCGTTCGACGACTACGACCGCGGCGCGTTCGAGCCCGGCAACGACTGGTCGCGGGGCAGCGGTGACTTCGGCGGCTCCGACGACGACACGGGGTTCGTGGACAGCTGATGGCGCGCGTTCTGTGGCTGACCGAGCACTATCCCCCCAGCCGCGGCGGCATGGCCGAGTCCTGCGACCGCATCGTGCGCGGGCTGCGGGGCGCCGGGGCGGAGGTGGACGTCGCGCATCTGACGCGGCGCGACCGCCCCTGGACGGTCGAGCGCGAGCACGGGGGGCGCCTGCTGACCGCCCCGCTGGGGGACGACCCGGAGCACGCCCTGCGCCGCCTGTGGACGACGCTCACCGCGGAGGGGCTGGCGGCGGGCGTCTACAGTCACGTGGTGGCGTTCGGCGGCGCGTACGCGTTGCTCGCCGCTCCCGTCCTGTCGGCCTTCCTGGGCGCGCCGTTGGTGACGCTGCTGCGGGGCAACGACCTGGACACCGGACTGTTCTCCATACGGCGTCGTGCCACGCTGCTGGAGGCGCTGCGCGCGTCCGCCCGTGTGTGCGTGGTGGCCCGTTCGCATGCGCCCATGGTTTCGGCGCTCGTCCCGGACACGCCCGTGACATGGGTGCCCAACAGCGTCGACACGAACACGTGGCAGATCCTGCCGTCCGAGCGCGAGCGCGGGCTCCGGTGGCGGGCCGGCAACGTCGCCCCGGGCCGTCGCATCGTCGGCGTCATCGGGCATCTGAAGAACAAGAAGGGCGTGGGCTTCCTGCTGGAGGCCTTGGCCGCGTCCGGGCACGCCGACGCCTTCCACCTTCTGCTGGTCGGGGAGGTGGAGGAGTCGGTGTCCGCGTGGCTCGCCCAGCGCGCCGATACGGTGCACCACTCGTTCCTGCCGTTCCTGGAGCGGTACGAACTGCCCGCCGTGTACGCGTCGTGCGATCTGGTGGCGCTGCCCTCGTTCTACGACGGCATGCCGAACGTGGCGTTGGAGGCGGCGGCGCTCGGCATTCCGCTGCTGGCGTCCGACGCCGGGGGGCTGGCCGACGTGGCCGACGACGAGATCGGATTCGTGTTCCCGGCGGGCGACCGGCACGCCTGCCGCGCCGCCATCGACCGGGCCGCCCGCGCCGGTGACGAGGAGCTGGCCAAGCTCGGCGCGGCGGCCCGGGAACGGGTGCTGCGCGACTTCACCCCGGCCGCCGAGACCGCCGGTTACCTGGCGGTGTTCGACGCGGTCGCCACATGATCGTCGCGTATGTGCGCGGCGACGGCCTCGGCCACCTGACGCGCCTGCGGGCCTTCCTGCACACCCTTGGGCGCGCCGGCGAACCCGTCACGCTCCTCACCGCGTCCACGTACGCGACCGACCCGCGCGTGACCGCCGGGTACGAGGTGGTCCGCGCCCCCGGCGGCCTGGACCGCACGGGGCTCGCGCGCTGGACTGCCGCAACGCTCGCCGACCTCGCCCCGGACGAGCTGGTGGTCGACGCCTTCCCGGCCGGGCTGCGCGGAGAGTTGACGGCCGCCGCCGTCAGCGGGGCGGCGCGCGTCGTCCACCTGGCACGGCTGCTGCGCTGGGACGCGTACCGCCCCCTGCTCCCCGCCGACCCGCCCCGCTTCGACCGGACGTACGTCCTGGAGCCCCTGGACGCAGAGCATCTGGCGCATGTGAGGGCGCACTCCGCGGAAACGGCGCCGCTGGAGTTGTCCGAACCTCCGGTGGCGTGCCCTGCGGCCTCGCCGGGCGGCTGGCTGGTGGTGCACGCGGGGCCTGAGGGCGAGGTGCAGGAGCTGCTGCGCTACGCCCGCGACATGGCGGCGCTGGAGAACGTGCGTCCGCGCCTGACGCTGGTGTCGCCCAGGCGCCCGGCACACCTCCCGGGCGACGTGGGACATCTCGACATCTATCCCGCGTGGCCGCTGTTCGCCCAGGCGGAACGCGTCATCACGGCGGCGGGGTTCAACGCCGTACGGCAGCTGGCGCCCTGGCGTGACAGGCACCGCATGCTGCCGTTTCCCCGCAGCCTGGACGACCAGTTCACCCGCGCGGCCCGTCATCGCTGACGGACGCCCCCGTCACACCTGGCCGCGCACCATGGCGATGAGGCGGTCCAAGACGCGCGCGTCGGCGCTCAGGCCGTTGTGGGCGTACTCGTTGGTGACCCATGTCCGCAGGCCCGCGATCGCGTCGGCGGTCTGCAGCGAGTGGTCGCGGTCGACGTACATGTCGTCGTGGTAGACGGCCGCGGCGGCCGGCACCGTGTTCGCGGCCAGCCGGCCCACGTCGTAGAGGCCGGGCCACTCCTCGTAGGAGGCGAGCAGGTCGGCGCACTCGCGCAAGGGCCGCAGCGCCGGGTCCTCCTCGAAGAACCACGGGTAGATCATCTCTCCGACGAAACGCACCGGCCCGTCGCCGTCGAGGGCGAACTGCGGGAACTCGTCGAGCACCCTCTGCGCCGACCAGCGCGACGCGGTGCCCTGGCAGTAGATGGCCTCGTGCAGCAGCGCGTAGATGGGGCGGGGGGCGTACGACACGGACGCGTGCACCTTGTGCAGGAAGGTGTCCGACAGCTGTCCGCGTCCGATGAACGCCTCCTCCAGCAGGTAGTGCAGGTTGTCGAACTGCACGGAGGAGCCGAGTCCGAGCCCGAGGGTCTGGAACCGCCGTGCCGTCAACCGCTCCCCGTCCGGCAGCCGCACGTCGTGCTCGCCCAGATGGTCCACGATGCGGCGCACGACGTCCTGGTCACCGGGGTAGCGCTCGAAGTACCGCTCATTGGCGGCGAGCACGCGCGGGTAGGCGGCGCGGTAGACCTCGTCCGCCCCCGCCGTGAGGCTCGGCAGGCCCCCGGTGATGAAGGCCTCGCGCAGTCCCTCCGGTGCCAGCGACAGGTACGTGACGGCGCAGAAGCCTCCGTAGCTCTGGCCGAGCACGCTCCACGGCCGGTCTCCGATCAGCCGCTGACGCAGCAGTTCGGCGTCCCGGACGATGGAGTCGGCGCGGAAGTGCCGCAGGTACGCCGCGGCCTCGGCGGGGTCCTGCGGGAGGGTCTGACGGTTGGCGGGGGTGCTGCGCCCCGTGCCGCGCTGGTCGAGCAGGAGCACCCGGTACTCCTGGAGGGCGCGCGCCAGCCATGCCCCCGGGTCCGCCCCCGGCCGCGTCGCCTGATGCCCCGGCCCGCCCTGCAGGAACAGCAGCCACGGCAGGTCGTCGTCCTCCCTGCCCGGCGCCACCACCTCACGCGCGTAGATCTCGATGGTGGACCCGGCGGGGTCGGCATGGTCGAGCGGCACTTCCAGCACGTGGTCGGCGCATACGAACCCGGGACGACGAAACGCGGACTGCATGCCCCTTACTATGTCGCCCCCGCGACGCGTCCCCGTCACCGGGGAGCGTCACCCCTTGCCGGGGGCGTAGGTGAGGACGCGCTCGCCCAGCAGGGATTCGATGACGTCCAGCAGGCGCAGTGCCGCCTCGGCTATCGCGTCGGGCGATTCTCCTGCGGCGGTGCGTCTGCCGATGTCCATCAGGACCTGCTCGTGAACCCAGCCGATCTGGGCGGCCACGAGCCGGGGCAGCGGGTCGTCCGGGGCCGCGCCGGTCTCCGCGGCGAGCAGGTCGGCCAGCGCGTCGACCATCTCGCGGGCGAGGTTCTCCAGCCGGGCCGTCAGCGTGGGCGCCGCGAGCAGCATCTCGTGGAAGCGCCCGAACCCTTCGGTCAGGCCCAGCCTGCGGTCCCGGCGGCGCACCTCCTCGCGCAGCCGCCGCAGGACCGCCCGCGCCGCCGGCTCGCCGGGCCTCCGGGCCGCGACGATGTCGGCGTACCGCCGCGGGGTGGCCTCGTCCGGCGGCAGCGCCAGGTCCTCCTTGGCCTGGAAGTAGTTGTAGACGGTGTTGACCGACACGTCCGCGGCCTCGGCGATCTCGGCGATGGTGACCTGGTCGAAACCGCGCTCCACGAACAGCCCGGTGGCCACGGCGGAGATGTGCGCGCGGGTCCGGCGCTTCTTGCGCTCCCGCAGGCCCTCCCGGCCGCCGTCGACGGTCATGCGGGGATTCTAGCGACGCCCAAACTTGGGGCCGATTGCAGTTTTCAGTGAGGAAGGCGCAGTTTTCAGTGGCGCCGCTACGCGGGCGACGCCGCACGGCAGACGCCGTGGGGCGACCCACCCCCCGACGTGGGTCGCCCCGCACAGCCGGTCAGCAGTTGCCTGCGACGGGCTTGCCCTCGAAGCGGTCTCCCAGGAAGCGGGTGACGTCCCCCGCCGCGAGCCAGTCGGTGGTCAGGTGCTCACCCGGGTACCCCTGGTTCCACGTGGTGTTGATGCCCGCCTTGCAGTAGGCGGCGCGGGTGGCGTCCTCGGTCTCGGTCGGGATGATCTCCTCCAGGACGCCCCGGTACTGGAACACCGGGAAGCCGATCTTGTACGTGGCGGCCGACCCGGGCGTGCCGATGTCCACGCCGAGCTTGCTGCGGTCGGCCAGCTCGCCCCAGGTGCCGTCGGGGCCGCGCAGCTGCCAGATCTGGTCGACGGTCAGCTTGTCCTTGGTGAGGTTCTCCACGCGGGCGCCCAGGAAGCGGCCGAGCGTCCCGAACAGGCACAGCTTCTTGGCGTCCTCCACCGCCTTGGCGCCCTCGTCGTTCATCAGCTCGTCGAACGGCATGGCCGGATAGGCGGCGTTGTGCCCGACCAGCGCGTCGGCGGCGAACCCGGCGAACAGCCCGCCGTTGAGCCGCTGGGCGGTCACCTTCAGATCGCCGGGCACGCCTCCGGCCGCCGCGCCCGCCACCTTCAGTTCGGGCGCGTAGGAGGCGGCCAGCTGGGCGGCCCACAGCGCGGCCTGGCCGCCCTCGGAGTATCCGGCGATGCCGACCTTGCCGTCCGAGCGCAGGGAGCCGCCGGGGATCTGGCGGGACGTGCGCGCGATGTCGAGCAGGGCGTTCCCCGCGCTGTGCCCCACCATGTACCTGTGGACCTGGCCGTCGATGTAACCGGCGCCGTCGGTGGCGGCGACCGCGAACCCGGCCTTGAGGAACTCGGCGACGTTGGGGCCCTCGTAGTGGTCGACGTAGGCCCCGGCCATCTGCTTGGAGAACGCGCACTGCGGGCCGAGGCCCGAGGAGCCCGGGTGGAAGGTGACGACCGGACGCGACCCGCCCTTGGTCCACGCGGCCTCCGGCACCGCCACGAATCCGGTCGCGACCGTCTTGGCGCCCTTGACGTCGGTGGAGACGTAGCGCACCTTCCACGCCTTCATGCGGATGTCGCTGAAGCCGGGCAACGTCACCTGCCGGCACGCCAGCAGGTCGCCGGGGTCGCCGTTGACCCGGGCCGGGGCGGCGGCGTAGATGTCGGCCTCCGAGGCGAGGCACAGCCACGGCGCGGCGGACGCCTGCTGCGCGACGCCCACCGCCGGAAGCGTCAGCGCGGCCCCGGTCACGGCGGAGGCCACAACGGCTCGAACTCTCATTGCCACTCCAGGGGTAGGCCGCCGAACCACCTGGGCCTCCCCCAACCAGACGGGGCCCGGCAGCGTTGGAAAGCGGACGCAGACGACTGTCCCGCCCGCCCCCGGCGCGAGTGAATGGACTGGCGCCACACGCCCGGGGCCGCCGTTAGCAGTTAGTTGACAAACCGTCCAGTAGGCTCGGGCGACCAGCGCCTCCCCCCACGGCGCCGTCTGCCGCAACGCTCGGCCGCCCGCGCGTTCGGGGAGACCCGGGAGGACATAGCGTGGTGGCCCCGGGTCAGTGTCTTCCGTGAGAGGTCGCCAAGTTGATCGAATCCTCCGACATACGGGCCGCCGCCGCGCGCGTCTCCGGCCGGGTCCGCCGGACCCCGGTGATGGCGGCCGAGCCGCTCGGCGGCGGCGCGCGCACATGGCTGAAGCTGGAGCAGACGCAGCACACCGGCTCGTTCAAGGCCCGCGGCGCGTTCAACCGTGTGCTGGCGGCGGCCGAGAGCGGGACGCTGCCCGCGGCGGGCGTGGTCACGGCGTCGGGGGGCAACGCGGGGCTCGCCGTCGCCTACGCCGCCGCCGAGGTGGGCGTGGTGGCCGAGGTGTACGTGCCGGAGACGGCACCGGCGGTCAAGGTGGCCAGGCTGCGCGCGCTCGGGGCGCAGGTCGTGCAGGTCGGCAGCAGGTACGCGGAGGCGTTCGAGGCCGCCGCCAAGCGCTCCGCCGACACCGGCGCGTTGTTCTGCCACGCCTACGACCAGCCCGAGATCTGCGCGGGGCAGGGGACGCTCGGGCTGGAACTGCTGGAACAGACCTCGGGGCAGGTCGACACCGTCGTGCTGGCCGTCGGCGGGGGCGGGCTGATGGCGGGGGTGGCCGCCGCCGTCCAGGGCCGCGCGACCGTCGTCGGGGTGGAGCCCGAGGCCATTCCGACGCTGCACCGGGCCCTGGAGGCCGGGGCGCCTGTCGACGTGGGCGTGTCCGGCGTCGCGGCGGACTCGCTCGGCGCCAGCCGTCTCGGCGAGATCGCCTTCGAGGTCGCGGTCCGTACGGGGGTGCGGTCGGTGCTGGTGTCCGACGAGGCGATCGTTGAGGCGCGGCGCTGGTTGTGGGAGCGGTACCGGTTGCTCGTCGAGCACGCCGCCGCCACGGCCGTCGCCGCGTTGCGCACGGGCGCGTACCGGCCCGCCCCGGACGAACGGGTCGCCGTCGTCCTGTGCGGCGCCAACACCGACCCCGCCTCTCTCTAAAGTGGCCGCATGGCGGATTCCTTTGTGGTGACGGGAGGCGGCCGGGGCATCGGCCGGGCGGTGGTGGAGCGGCTGCTGGCCGACGGCGGGCACGTGGTGGCCGTCGAACTGGACGCGGCGGCGCTGGCCTGGACGCGGAGCCATCCCGCCGGTACGCGCGTGCGCGTGGTCACGGGTGACGCCGGGGACGAGGCCGTCGCGGAACGCGCCGCCGACCTCGCCCAGGAGGCGGGCACGCTCACCGGCTGGGTCAACAACGCGGCCGTCTTCCGGGACGCCTCGCTGCACACCGCGCCCGCCAAGGAGGTCATGGATCTCATCGCCGTCAACCTGGGCGCGCCCCTGGCCGGGTGCGCGACGGCGGTACGGCGCTTCCTGGCCGCCGGGACGGGCGGCGCCATCGTCAACGTCACCTCGCACCAGGCCCGGCAGGCGGTGCCGGGGTGCACGCCGTACGTCACCGCCAAGGCGGCGATCGAGGGTCTGACGCGCGCGCTCGCCGTCGAGTACGGTCCGCGCGGCGTCCGGGTGAACGCGGTGGCGCCGGGCTCGGTGCGCACCGAACGCTACGACGAGTTCCTCGACCAGCAGGGCCCCGAGGGGGCGGCGCACATCGAGGCGGAGATGGCGCGGCTGCACCCCCTCGGCCGCGTGGCGCAGGCCGAGGAGGTCGCAGCCGCGATCGTGCACCTGCTGTCGGACGAGGCCAGCTTCATCAACGGCGCGACCGTCCCCGTCGACGGGGGACGGTCCGTTCTGGCCCACGACCCGGAGGCGTACGAGCCGCCCTCCTGAATCAGGGGCGGGGCGCCAGCATCTGGAGCGGCAGCGGCTGCACGGGGCGCTGGGCCATGCGTGCGTTGGTCGGCGGCGTCTGCGCCCCGCACAGGGCCTCCATCACGTGCGCGCCCATGGCGTTGTCGATCGGGTGGGGCATGGGACGCCCCTCGCCGTTCAACTGCTGGTACTTCATCAGGTTGAAGCCGAGCGAGATCTGCCGTCCGCCGCCCTCGCTGGTGAGCGCCTGCGTCCCGGCGCCCCACACCGCGCCGTCGTGCCCCCAGAACGTGCCGCACGGCAGTTGCACCGAGTAGAGGCCGAGGCCGTAGTTCATCAGCACGCTGCCGTCGGCGTCCTTGACGGGCACGGTGCGGCGCATCTCCGCCAGCGCCGCCGGTCCGACGATCCCGCCGGTGAGCAGGCGCCGGTAGAAGCGGTTGAGGTCGTCCATGGTCGACACCAGCGCCCCGGCCGTGCCCGCCCAGGACATGTCGAAGAGGCTGTAGTCGCGTGGCGGCGCGAGGACTCCGTACAGCGACTCGTACATCCGTGAGTGGTCACCGTAGATCACCGGGCTGTCGGGGAAATAGGTGTCCCTGAGCCCCGCACGGCGGATGACGTCCCGGGTGATGTACGTCTCCGCCTTCATCCCGGTCACCTTCTCCAGCAGGCGCCCCAGGATGATGTAGTTGGTGTTGGAGTACGACCACTGAGCCCCGGGGGCGCCGGTGGGCGGTGCTTCCAGACCCCATTTGATGAGGCGCCCGGACGTCAGCGTGCGGAACCGTTTCCTGTCCAGGCTCTTGGACGACGGTTCCTGGAGCGACGGGAACGCCGAGACGACGTAGTCGGCGATGCCGCTGGTGTGGTTCAGCAGCATTCGCACGGTGATTTGCCTGCCGCGTTGACCAGGAACATCCTCGGGCAAATAGGTACCGATCGGCGCGTCCAACTGGACGCGCCCCTGTTCCACCTGCCGCAGGACGGCGGCGGCGACGAACGTCTTCGTGACGCTGCCCACACGGTGTTCCATGTCGGGGCGCACGGGCCGCCTGGTGCGCACGTTCGCCACTCCGGACGCGCCCTTCCAGGAACGCCCCTCGTCCCGGACGGAGGAGTAAATACCGTACATTCCGGCCTCGTGCGTGGCGTCCAGCGTCGCGCGCAGCTTGCCCGGATCCAGGACGGCGCGCTGGGCACCGGACGCGGGCGGCCGCGGAACGGCGGGGGCCGTTCTCGCCAGCGCCGGTCCCGGCACGAGCGTGATCACGAGTGTCATGGCCGCACCCCCGGCCGCCGCCAGTCGCCCCAGCCCCCCGAACCGCCTCGCCGCCATTCCGCCCTCTCTTCACCCATGATCGTGTACTTACGAGTCTTCTAGGCCGTGACCCCAGATGTCATCCGTTTCCGGTATGAGATCGACATCCTTCTTCGGCTTCATAAACCTGATACGACCAGCCACACGACCAGAGAGAACCAAGAAAGCGAACAGACGGCCATATCCAGCGCACGATCCGGCGAACAGCGCCGAGACCGGACGAACACATCGCGCTGTGACAGTGATCACCCGACTTGGCGGCAGGGCTCCGCCCGGACCCGGCCGCGGTGGGGCCTGAGAACGGCGCCAGCGGCCGCCGGCCGCCCATCGGGAGAGCAGGGAAGGGCGGGGCGGACGGCGGCCGTCTGAGCGCCTCTCAGGCGCTTCGGCCGATCAGGAGATGACCAGCAGCAGGTCGCCCGCCTGAACCTGGGACGCCTCGGGCACGGCCAGCCGCGTGACGGTGCCGCCGACGGCGGCGGTGATGGCGGCCTCCATCTTCATCGCCTCGATGGTGGCGACCACGTCCCCTGCGGCGACCCGCGCCCCCTTGGCCACGCGCAGCGTGACCGAACCGTCGAACGGCGCGGCGACGTGCCCGGGCTCGCCGGGGTCGGCGCGCTCGACCGGCGGGGCGTCGGTCGCCGCGGACCTGTCGCGCACCGACAGCGTGCGCAACTGCCCGTTGACGGTGCAGATGACCTGCCGGAAGCCCGCCTCGTCGAGCCCGCCCACGGCCTCCAGGCCGGCCAGCACGCGCACCCCCGGCTCCAGGTCGATGACGACCTCCTGGCCCGGGTGGAGGCCGTACAGGAACGCCCCGGTGGGGACCACCGACAGGTCGCCGTAAGCGGCGCGCGCCTCGCGGTACTCCCGAGCGGGGCCGGGGAACAGCAGCCGGTCGAGCGTGTCGCGGACGTCGGGACCCGACAGCGCCTTGTCCTCCTCCTCGGTGAGCTCGCCGCGTACGGGGGTGTACCGGCGCCCGCTCAGGGCCTTGTCGCGGAACGGCTGGGGCCAGCCCCCGGGAGGATCGCCCAGTTCGCCGTGCAGGAAGCCGACGACGCTGTCGGGCACGTCGTACCGTTCCGGATGCGCGGCGAAGTCGTCGGGATCGGCCCCAGCGGCGACCAGGTGCAGCGCCAGGTCGCCGACCACCTTGCTGGACGGGGTGACCTTGACCAGACGCCCCAGGATGCGGTCGGCGGCCGCGTACAGACGCTCGATCTCCTCGAACCTGTCGCCGAGCCCGAGGGCCACCGCCTGCTGCCGCAGGTTCGACAGCTGCCCGCCGGGGATCTCGTGCTCGTACACCCGTCCCGTGGGGGACGGCAGGCCCATCTCGAACGGGGCGTACAGGCGGCGCACCGCCTCCCAGTAGGGCTCCATCGCGGTGAGCGCGCCCAGGTCCAGCCCGGTGGCGCGCTCGGTGGCGTCGGTGTGCGCGACGATCGCCTGCAACGGCGGCTGGCTGGTGGTGCCCGACAAGGGCGCCGCGGCGCCGTCGACCGCGTCCACCCCGGCCTCGACGGCGGCCAGGTAGGTGGCGAGCTGCCCGCCCGCCGTGTCGTGCGTGTGCAGGTGGACGGGCAGGTCGAACCTCTGGCGCAGCGCGCTGACGAGCGTCCGCGCGGCGGGGGCCCGCAGCAGGCCCGCCATGTCCTTGATGCACAGCACGTGCACGCCCGCCTCGACGAGCTGTTCGGCCAGCCGCAGGTAGTAGTCGAGCGTGTAGACCTTCTCCGCAGGGGACGACAGGTCCGCGGTGTAGCAGAGGGTGCCTTCCGCCAGCGCGTGCGTCTGCAGTACGGCGTCGATCGCGGGCCGCATGCGCTCCACGTCGTTCAGCGCGTCGAACACCCGGAAGATGTCCACGCCGGTGCGGGCGGCCTCGGCCACGAAGGCACGCGCCACCGAGTCGGGGTACGGGGTGTAGCCCACGGTGTTGGCGCCTCGCAGCAGCATCTGGATGCACAAGTTGGGCGCGGCCTCGCGCATCGCGGCCAGGCGGTCCCAGGGCGACTCGGACAGGAAGCGCAGCGCGACGTCGTAGGTGGCGCCGCCCCACGCTTCCAGCGAGAGCAGCTGCGGCGTCATGCGCGCCATGTACGGGGCCGCCGCCACCAGGTCGTAGGTGCGCACCCGCGTGGCCAGCAGGGACTGGTGGGCGTCCCGGAACGTGGTGTCGGTGACGGCCAGGGCCGACTGGGCGCGCAGCCGTTCGGCGAACGCGCGCGGCCCGAGCGCCAGCAGAAGGTCGCGCGAGCCTTCCGGCACGGGGCCGTCCAGGTCGAGCGGTGGGAGCTTGGTCTGCGGGTCCAGATCCGTGGGCGCGTCCCCGTGCGGCTTGTTGACGGTCACGTCGGCCAGGTAGCGCACGAGGCGCGTCGCGCGGTCACCGCTGGAACGGGCGGTCAGCAGTTCGGGGTGGTCGGCGATGTAGGAGGTCGTGACCCCGCCCGCGCGGAAGTCGGCGTCGTCCAGCACCGCGCGCAGGAACGGGATGTTCGTCGCGACGCCCCGGATGCGGAACTCGGTCACGGCCCGGCGCGCGCGCCGTACCGCGTCGTCCAGGGTCCGGCCCCGGCACGTCAGCTTGACCAGGAGCGAGTCGAAGTGGGGGGTGACCACGGCCCCGGCGTGCGCCGTCCCCGTGTCCAGGCGCACGCCCGCACCGCCCGGCGAACGGTACGCCGAGATCCTGCCCGTGTCGGGCCGGAAGTCGTTGGCGGGGTCCTCCGTGGTGATGCGGCACTGCACCGCGTACCCGGAGACAGTGACGTTCTCCTGGGCGATCCCCAGGTCCTCCAGGGTCTCCCCGCCCGCGATGCGCAACTGGCTCTGCACGAGGTCGATACCGGTGACCTCCTCGGTGACCGTGTGCTCGACCTGGATACGCGGGTTCATCTCGATGAACACGTGGCGCCCGGACGAGTCCACGAGGAACTCCACCGTCCCGGCGTTGACGTATCCGATCTCCTCGGCGAACGCCACGGCGTCCTGGCAGAGCCGCCGCACGACCGCCGCGTCCAGGCTGGGGGCGGGGGCGATCTCCACGACCTTCTGGTGGCGGCGCTGCACCGAGCAGTCGCGCTCACGCAGGTGCACGGTGTGCCCCGCCGTGTCGGCGAGCACCTGCACCTCGATATGGCGCGGCCGGTCGACGGCCTGCTCCAGGAACACCGTGGGGTCGCCGAACGCGCTCTGCGCCTCCCTGCGGGCCGTCTCGACGGCCGCCTGGAGCTCCTCGCGCCTGTCGACGCGGCGCAGCCCGCGTCCACCGCCGCCCGCCGCCGCCTTGACGAACAGGGGGAACCCGACCTCGTCCGCCGCGGCCAGCTCATCCCCCGGCGCGGGGGTGACCGACCGCAGCACCGGCAGCCCCGCCCGCCGGGCCGCCTCGACCGCCTCGATCTTGTTGCCCGCCAGGCGCAGCACCCGCGCGGGCGGGCCCACGAACGTCAGCCCGTTGCGCTCGCACGCTTCGGCCAGCTCGGGGCTCTCGGCCAGGAACCCGTAGCCCGGGTAGACCGCGTCCGCCCCCACCCGCAACGCCGTGGCGACGATTCCGTCCACGTCGAGGTAGGCCCGTACGGGGTGCCCGTGCTCACCGATCTCGTACGCCTCGTCGGCCTTCTGCCTGTGCAGTGAGAAACGGTCCTCGTGCGCGTACACCGCGACACTGGCGATGCCCAGCTCGTAGGCGGCGCGGAAGGCCCGTACGGCGATCTCGCCCCGGTTGGCGACGAGGAGCTTGTTCATCACGGCGCTTCTCCCAGGAGTCGTGTGTCGGGCGGCGCGAGGCCGCCCGGAGCGACGACCTCCCGGGCTCGTCGTCGAGCGCGCTCAACATAACCCGCCACCGCCCCCAGGGGAACAGGCGCGAAGGTAGGTCCCGTCACACCGGCGGGGGGCTCACGACGGGACCCGGACGGCAGCCGGAAGAAAAAGTGAGCGGGGACTCGGAATAGACGAAGGGATCTTGGGGTTGCACTACAGCGTGTGCAAGATCCGATATATCGGGTAGCACCCCATTCCTACGTTCCAGGAGGTCACCCATGCCCAGCAGCATCCCCAGGCCGCGTCCGAACCGCCCCCACAAGCACGTCAAGTCCACCTCGCTGCGCGCCCTCGCGGTGGCGGCGCGGCTGGAACGGCATCACGACCGGGAGGCGCCGCCGGGTGAGGACGGCCGGGCGGAGCGACGGCAGTCCCGTCGGAGCCCCGACCCGGCCTGACACGAAGCGGACCTGGGCCTCCGGGACGGCGCACGCCCGTCCCGGAGGCTCTCGCGTCTCCGGGGTGCGGATCGGTGGCGCACCGCAGCCGCGCGTTCACGCGGCGGCGGCAGGTGGCCTCATCTGCCCACCTTCCGCAGCACATGCCGCCATTGGCACATAGTCTGACTAGGCACGTGTCTGATGCGACGGAAGAGAGTGGTGTGACGGACCAGACGATGCCGGACGCCCGTCCGCTGCGGCCGGGCGATCCGACCCGGCTGGGCGAGTACGAGATCGTCGGGCGGCTCGGCGAGGGCGGGCAGGGCGCGGTCTTCCTCGGCCGTCCGCCCGGCGACGCCGACCCCGTCGCCATCAAGCTGCTGCACGCCGGGCAGGCGGTGGACGACGCGGCGCGGGCCCGCTTCGTACGGGAGCTGGCGGTCGCCAAGCGGGTCGCGCGGTTCTGCACCGCGCAGGTCCTGGACGCCGACGTGGCGGGCGACCAGCCCTACATCGTCAGCGAGTACGTCCCCGGGCGGTCGCTGTACCGGCTGGTCCAGGAGGAGGGGCCGCGCACGGGGGGCGCGCTGGAACGGCTGGCCATCAGCACGCTGACCGCCCTGATCGCCATCCACCAGGCGGGCATCGTGCACCGCGACTTCAAGCCGCACAACGTGATGATGGGGCCGGACGGCCCGCGGGTGATCGACTTCGGGGTGGCCCGGGCGCTGGACGCGGCGGGCGAGACGCAGAACGTCGGCACCCCCTCCTACATGGCGCCGGAGCACTTCACCGGGGACGAGGTGGGCCCGGCCTCCGACATGTTCGCCTGGGGCACCACGATGGTGTTCGCCGCCAACGGCCGTCCCGCCTTCGGCAACGACGACATGGCCGCGGTGATGCACCGCATCCTCACCGAGGAACCCGACCTGGGCGCGTTGCCGAGCCCCCTGCGCGAGGTGGTCGCGGACTGCCTGGCCAAGGACCCCCACCAGCGGCCCACGGCCCGCCAGGCCCAGGAACGTCTGGTCGGGGTGGCAACGGAGAGCACGACGCCGGACGGAGGCGCGGCGAGCGCCGCGGCCGCGGCGCCGGCACCGGGCGTCACACCGCAGGCGCCCGCACCACAGACACCTACCCCACAGGCCGCCGCGCCACAGGCCACCGTCCCGCAGGGCGCCGTCCCGCCGGCCATCCCGTACGTGCCGCAGGGCGGTCTCTCCCGGGAGGTGACCTCCCCCCAGACCAATCCTCAGACGACGCCCCAGCCGCCGCCGTTCGGGCCGCCGGCCCCACCTCCGCACGGGGGCGGCCAGAAGCCGCACAAGGGGAGGCGCCTCGTTCCCCTGATCGCGGCCGCCGCGGTCGTGGCCGTGGTGGGGGGCGGTTCGGTCTGGGCGGCCACCCGTTCAGGCGGCGACGAGACCGGCGGGGAGAACGCCGCCGCCAGCAACCAGCAGGGCGAGCAGACCCAGGACGGCACCACGGGCTTCGGCAACGGGCTCAACGCCCCGGGCAACCGTGCCGGCGGCGCGTCCAAGTCCCCGCAGCAGAAGCCCAGCGCGGCCAACGGCAAGAAGGGGCAGTCCGGCCAGGGCGGCCAGACCGGTCAGAACCAGCAGCAGAGGCGTTCCGGCGGGGGGCAGGCCACCGCCGGAACCGGCGGCAGCGGGGGCGGGGGCGGCTCGACCAAGGAGCCGGCCAACAAGTACACCCCGCAGCAGGTCTGCAACTCCGGCTCGCACGGCGGCGGCTACTACGTGCAGCGCTCCCTCTCCGTCTCCGGGGGAACGGCGTACCTGCTCTACAACAGTTCGGGATACAACTGCGCCGTCATGATGAAGACGCGCAACGTGGGCAAGCGGTCCCCGGTGTCGGTGTGGATCCAGCGCCAGGGCGGCGGGCAGATCAGTGACAGCGGGTCGTACGCCTGGTACGCGGGGCCGGTGTACGTGAAGGCCCCGGGGGTGTGCGTGCGTTTCGGCAGCGGCGGCGTGGCCGCCCCGTACGGCAACTGCGGATGAAACCGGTGACCGCCCGGTGAGGCAACTGCAAGATCACGTCAGCGGGAGGACGTGGTCTTGCAGTTGCCCCCGTGAGGGGTCCCGCGAGCCTGGTCGCGGGCGTCAGTTGCGTGCGGCGATCAGATGGTCGAAGTCGCCCTCCTTGGCGCCGAGGATCAGCGCCTCGATCTCGGGACGGGTGTAGATCAGCGCCGGGCCCTCCGGGTGGCGGGAGTTGCGCATGGCGACTCGGCCACCGGGAAGCTCGGCGATTTCCACGCAGTTGCCCTGCGAGTTGCTGCGCCGGGACTTCAGCCACCGGGCCCCGTGCAGCTTCGTGGCGGGCATGCCGTTGTACGCGGCCGTGGCGCAGGGGGCCGCGGAGGGACTCTTGCCGTTGTCGGTCGGGAGCATCATGTCTCTCTGAGAAGGTCACCGAGAAGCTCGACGGTGCGTTCCGGGGTCGCACTGTCGACGCACAGGCGTTCCATGGCCTGCAGGTAGGTGTCGACGTCGTCGCGCTTGTCCAGGTACATCGCGCCGGTGAGGTTCTCCACGTAAACCACGTCCGGCAGGTCCTGCTCGGGGAAGCGCAGGATGGTGAAGGCCCCGCCCTCGGCGGCGTGCCCGCCGAACCGGAACGGCATGACCTGGATCGTGACGTTGGGCAGCTTCGACATCTCGATGAGGTGCTCGAACTGACCCCGCATCACCTCAGGCCCGCCGATGGGCCGCCGCAGCGCCGCCTCGTCCAGCACCGCCCACAGCCGGGGCGCGTTGGGGCCGGTGAGGCGTTCCTGCCGTTGCAGGCGCAGCCCGACGCGCTGGTCGATCTCGTGATCGGACGCGCCGACGTTGCCGAGCCGGATGACCGCCCGGGCGTACCCCTCCGACTGCAGCAGTCCGGGGACGAACTGCAGTTCGTAGGTCCGGATCAGGGTCGCCGACTCCTCCAGGCCCACGTAGGTCTGGAACCAGTTGGGCAGCACGTCGCTGTAGCGGTGCCACCATCCCGGGGTGTTGGCCTCCCGCGCGAGCTGTACCAGCGCCTCCCGCTCGGTGGGGTCGGTGACGCCGTACAGCGTGAGCAGGTCTTCCACGTCGCGCTCTTTGAAGCTGACCCGCCCGAGCTCAAGTCGGCTGATCTTCGACTCGGACGCCCGGATGACATAGCCGGCGTCCTGGCGGCTCACGCCCTTCGCCTCGCGCAGGCGACGCAGCTGTGAGCCGAGCAGGATCCGACGCACCGTGGACCCGGTTCCCGGCGTCTCTGGAGTCACGCCCAACCTCCCGGCTACATGGCGGACAGCGGTTCCGGCGGAGCCGGAAAATGTACTTAGTGTGCCACTGGGGTCGGTGTCCTGCGGCTACCTCCGATTCTCGGCGCGCGGCGGCGCCTGATCTTGCCCTCCCGGTGCGGATGCACGTGCATTGGGCCTTGCATTCGCACGCTACGATGCGCAGGATAACGCACGAGACTTCCGAGCCACGGCTGCACAACGAGATCACTCTGCGGGGTCCGGGGAATGACGTCACGCCACGCGCACGACGACACACGATGGGGTGCCACCCCCCTCGTGGAGTCGGCGGGCATACAGGACGATGCCGTGCAGTCGACGCCGGTACCCGAGTCCTTGAACCTGCCCCCGTACCTCGACGAAGCCCTGCGCGTGCTGGTGGCCCCCGCCGGGAGCGCCGTCTCGTTCACGGTCGTGCCCGAGCCGGAGTCGGTCACCGAGGCGCGGCACTTCACGATGTGCCGCCTGGACGACTGGGGCCTGGAGACGCTCGGCGACGACGTCGGGCTCGTGGTCTCGGAACTGGTCACCAACGCGTTGCGGCACAGCGGCGGCGGCATGCCCCACCCCGGCTCCGCGCAGCCGGGCCCCACTCCCTACCGTGGCGCGGCGCCCCTTCGTGAGACGAACGGTTACCGCGACATCACCGGCTGCCGCGACGCGACGGGCTACCGCACGTCCCCCTACGAGACCCGTTACGGCGCCTCGCACTACGAGGCCCCCCGCCCCTACCACGGAGCGGGCTGCCACCCGATCGACCCCCTGGGCTCCGCCCCCACCGCCATCCGGCTGCGGCTGCTCCACCAGGGTTCCTGGCTGCTGTGTGGAATCATGGACGCCAGTCCCGCGGCCCCCCGCCGTAAGGAGCCGGACTACATCGCCGAGACCGGACGAGGCCTCCACCTTGTCGAGTCGTTCAGCGACCGATGGGGCTGGCGGGCCCTGCCCGAAGGCAAGGTCGTCTGGGCGCTGTTCCGCCGTCCCTAGCCGCACGGGCCCGGCCGTCTCCCGGCCACATCGCCCCCGCGGCGGCATGGTGCGAGGGTCCTGGGGATAACCCGCGTGCGCGCGGGGTATAGGGCCCATCTCACAGCGAACAGGGAGAAAGCGGTGCAATTCGCCGTCGACCACCGGGTCGAGAAAGACCTCACCATCGTCAAGATCAGCGGGGAGATCGACGTCTTCACCAGCCCCCGGCTGCGCGAGACGCTGCTCGACATCATCGACGAGGGCGGCGTGCACCTGGTCATCGACCTCGGCGAGGTCACCTTCCTGGACTCCACCGGCCTCGGCGTGCTGGTCGGCATCTACCACCGGCTGCGCGGCCGGGACGGCACGATGGCGTTCATGGGCGTCAACGACCGGGTGCGCCGCGTCTTCCACGTCACCCAGCTCACCAAGATCTTCGTGCTGCACCGCGACCTGGAGGAGGCGGTCGCGGCCCACGAGAAGGCGATGGCCGCGCAGCGCGCCGGCGGCACCGGCGAGACCGGCCCGCAGCCCACCGCCTGACGCTCCGGCGTCTCCTTTTCCTCTCCCGCCACGTCCGGCTCCCCGGGGCCGCGACACGGCCGCCCGCCGCCGGGGGTCGCTCCTGCCTCCGCGACCCGCGCGACCCGGTACGGTGAAAAAGAGATCAAGCCCGCCGCCGTGGCCGGAGCCGCCGACGCGCGCGGGGCTGTCGTCGACGACCGATCCATCGACCGGACGGGAGCGCTCCGTGGCAGAACAGCCGCTGCATGAGCACACGCTCGGCAATGGCCTGCGCGTGGTGGTCTGCGAGGACCATGTCGTACCGCTGGCCGCCGTGAACATCTGGTACGGGGTGGGCTCGCGGCACGAGCGGGCCGGACGCACCGGCCTGGCGCACCTCTTCGAGCACCTGATGTTCCAGGGCTCGGCCAACGTCGCCGAGGGCGAGCACGCCGCTCTCCTGGAGAGCGCCGGAGCCGCCTTCAACGCCAGCACGTCGTTCGAGCGCACCAACTACTACGAGACGGTCCCGGTCAGCCATCTGGAACTGGCGCTGTGGCTGGAGGCCGACCGCATGGGGACGCTGCCCGCCGCGCTGACCCAGGCCAACCTCGACAACCAACGCGACGTGGTGAAGAACGAGCGCCGCCAGCGTTACGACAACCAGCCCTACGGGACCGCGTTCGAGCGCCTGTGCGCGCTGACGTTCCCCGGTGGCCACCCGTACGCGCACACCCCCATCGGGTCCATGGAGGACTTGGACGCCACCACGCTCGAAGACTGCGCCGACTTCTTCGCCACCTGGTACGCCCCCGGCAACGCGGTGCTGTCCATCGTCGGCGACGTCGACCCCGACGAGGCCCTGGCGGCGGTGGAGCGCTACTTCGGCGGCATTCCCGCCGGGCCGCGGACGCCGCCCGCCCGTCCGGGCGACCTGGGCCCGCTCACCCAGATCAAGGCCGAGGCGGTGGACGAGGAGGTGCCCTCCCCCGCCTACTTCGCCATGTTCACGCTGCCGTCCGACGGCGGCGCCGACGTCGAGGCCGCCGAGCTCGCCGTGGACATCCTCGGCGGCGGCTCCGGATCGCGCCTGTACGACCGGATGGTGCGGCGCGACCAGATCGCCACGGAGGTGTGGGCCGGGGTGACGCGGCTGGCCTCGGGCCCCTCCCTGGCGCTGGTCGAGGCGATCGGCCCGGACACCGGCAAGATCGCCGAGGTGCTGGACGAGGAACTGGCCCGGTTCGCCGAGCAGGGCCCGGACGCCGACGAGACCGCCCGCGCCACCGCGCAGGCCGAGCGCGGCTTCCTGGAGCAGACCGAGACGGTGACGGGGCTGGCCAACGCGCTGTCGCAGAACGCCACCCAGTTCGGCGACCCGGGACGGGTGTTCACCGCGCCCGAGCGCGCCGCGGCCGTCACCGCCGAGGAGATCACCGCGATGGCGCGGCGCTGGCTGGCGCCCGGCGCCCGGACCGTCCTGACGTACGGAGGTGCCTCTTGACCGAGTCCGCCGCGAACACCGCCGGGGCCGCGGGCACTGCCGGGGCCGCGGGCACGGGCCTGGCCCTGCAGCCGCGCCCCGTCCCCGGGCCCGTCCCGGCGTGGGCGTTCCCGGCCGGTACGGAAGGACGCGTGCCGGACGGTCCCGCGACGCTGCACTGCGACCTGCCGGGGCGGCGCCTGGCCGCCGTACGCCTCGTCCTGCAGGCGGGCGCGGGCAGGGAGCAGGACGGCGCCGAGGGCGTCGCCACCCTGACGGCGCGCGCGCTGCTGGAGGGCACCGAGCCCGGAGGCGGCACGGCGCTGACCGCCGCGTTCGAACGGCTGGGCGCCAGCCTGTTCGCCTCCGCCGACCTGACCGCGCTGCGCATCGCCCTGGACGTGCCGGTGACGCGGCTCGCCCCGGCCCTGGAACTGCTGTCGTCGGTGGTGCGCGGCCCCGCGCTGGCCGACGCGGACGTCAAGCGGCTCGTGCGCGAGCGGCTGGAGGAGATCGCGCAGGAGGACGCCGACCCGGGCAGCCGGGCCATGCGCGAACTGCGCGCCGTGATGTTCCCCGCCGAGGCGCGCGCGTCCCGGCCGACCGGCGGCACCCCGGCCACGGTGGAGGCGATCGAGGGCGCGGACGTGCGGGCCTTCTACGGCTCTGTGGCGCCCGCCGAGGCGACCGCGGTCGTCGCCGGGGACCTGTCCGGGGTCGACGCCGACGCGGCGCTCACGGCCGCTCTGGAGGGCTGGCAGCCGTCCGGCGGGCCGCTGCCCACCGCCGACACGATCATGCCGACGGCCGGTCCGCGGATCGTCATCGTCGACCGTCCCGGCTCGGTGCAGACGTACCTGAGCATCGGGCACCCCGTCCCGTCCCGTTCGCACGCCGACTGGCCGCTGCTGACGGTGGCCGCGCACGTGCTCGGCGGCGGCCTGACGTCGCGGCTGAACGCGGTGCTCCGCGAGGAGAAGGGCTACACCTACGGGGCGCGCGCCGGGCTGCTGCGGCTGCGCCACTGCGGGCTGTTCATCGCCCAGGGGGCCGTGCACACGGAGGTGACGGCGGACGCGGTGAAGGACGCCCTCACCGAGCTGCGCGGCATCGTGTCGCGGGGCGTCAGCGAGGAGGAGTGCGGCGCGTCCGTGCGCGCGCTCGCCGACCGCGCCCCCGCCGAGTACGAGACCTCCCGCGCGGTGGCCGCCGAGCTGGCCGACGCCTGCGCCAGCGGCCTGGGCACCGACTACCCCCGCCGCTACCTGGACGCGGTGCGCGCCGCCACCCCGGACGAGGTGACCCGCGCCTACGCCGAGCATGTCGCTCCCGAGGCGCTGACCGTCATCGCCGTGGGCGACGCCGCCCAGATCCGCGGTCCGCTGGAAGACCTCGGCTACGCGCCCGTGACCGTCACCGCCAAGGAACGCGCCGAAGGCTGACGCCACCGGGCGGGTCCGGAATTTCCGCCCCTGTTGTTCCGCTTGCCGGGCTGAACCAATGGCATGGTGGGATTCGTCGGAGTGTTGCGGGGAGACGCACCGCAGTCGCGAGAGGGGATCGGCCAGTGTCCTATGGGCAGATGCCAGGCGGGTACGGGGCCGGCGGCCCCTCAGGCGGGCCCATGGGCGGCCCCATGGGCGCTCCTTCGGGCGGCCCCACGGTCGACACGATCCTGAGCGAGCCGCACTGCCGTCCCGGCGGCGCCGTCGCCGGGAAGGTGCACCTGCGCGGCGGCGCCACGCCGGTGGAGATCCGGCACGTCACCATGGCGCTGATGCCGCGCATGGACAACCCCTACGGCGGGCCGACCGCCGGGCCCGAGGTCTATCGGGGGGCGCTGACCCGCTCCTTCCGGCTGGAGCCCGGCCAGGAGCGGTCGCTGTCGTTCTCGATCCCGCTGCCGTACGAGCTGCCGTTCACCACCGTGCTGGGACGGGAGCTGCCCGGCTTCACCATCGGCCTGTGCACCGAGGTGGACGCGGTCGGCCAGCCCGACCCGGGCGACGTCGACCCCATCTCGGTGGAGCCGCTGCAGTCGCAGCAGTGGGTGCTGGCGGCCGTCTCCCGCCTCGGCTTCAAGATCGGCAACGTCGCGTTCGAGCGCGCCAAGCTGCCCGGCGTCTCCCAGCAGCTGCCCTTCTACCAGCAGATCCGGCTCGTCCCACCCGCCCCCTACAACGGGCGGATCGGCGAGGTCGGGCTGAGCTTCGTGGCGAGCCCGCGCGAGCTGGCGGTGGTGCTTGCCGCCGATCCGCGGTCGGGACACCACGGTGCCGGGGACGAGGAGTTCGGCCGCTTCCGGTTCCCGCACGGCGAGATCGCCGAGATCGACTGGACGGCGAAGATCGGCCAGTGGCTCGAGGCCGCCGCGTCCCGGGGCCCGGCGCACCCTCCCGCGCACACGCCCTCGCCCTACGGCCCGCCGTCCCCGTCGCATTCCCCCCAGCCGAACCAGCACGGCATGCTGCCCCCGCCAGGGCCCTCCGCCCCCGGCGCGCACAGCGCCCCGCCCGGCCTCGCGGCCCCGGGCGGGCATGGCGCGGGTGCGGCGGCCGCCGCCTACAACGCTCCGGGCGCGCCGTACGGGCCGGGCCAGTCGTTCCCGCCGCCCGCGCCCGTCCCCGCCTCGTCCCCCATGCCCGGCCACACACCGCCGCACGGCACACCGCCCCATGGGACACCGCCGCACGGCACGCCCCACGGGCCGGGCCCGTCCTACAACACACCTCCCCCTGCGTACGCGCCCGCCCCTCCCCCGGCACACGGGCCCGCGCCGGTGCACGGCGGTTACCCGAGCGGCCCCAACCCGTACCCGCCGGCGGCCCACCCCGGACAGGCGCCGGGCCACTACCCGCCGCCGGCGCCGCAGAGCCCGCCCGTCTACCACGGTCCGCCCGCCTACCACGGCAAGCACCAGCCCCACTGGGGCGCCGTCGCCGCCGCCGGCGGGGTGGCCGCCGCGGGCGTCGCGGGCGGGCTGGCCGCGGGCGCCGCGTTCGACGCGATGGGCAACGCGGTCGGCGGCGCCGCCGCGTTCGCCCAGGACGCCGCCGGGCACGCCGTCGCCGGCTATGTCGGGAACGCCGCCGCCGACGTGGCACGCGGCGTCGCCGGAGAGGTCGCCAACGAGGTGGCCGGCGAGGTCGCGGGAGGCATCGGCGAGGCCCTGGGCGAACTGCTCGGCGGCCTGTTCGGCTGACCTCGCCGCGTCCGCTGGTTAGTGTCGGGAGCGCCCGCCCCTTCCGAGGAGCCCGATGACCACGCTGATCCTGGTGCTGCTCTGCCTCGCGATCGCCGGACGCGAGCTCTACCTGGCCTCCGACAAGAGACTTCCGCGCGCGCAGGCCGAGCTGCGCCGGCTGGACGACGAGGTCGCGCGGCTGGCCGAGGGCCTGGACGCGGTGCGCGCGCAGGCCGCCGCCCGCCCGCCGGACGCCCCGCCGGCCCCGCCGGCCGTCCCGTCCGTCCCGCCGGTCGCCGCCGAGCCCGACGCCGGCACCGTGCACGAGATGTTCGACCGGCTCGGCGCCATCGAGGACCGGCTGGACCGTCTCGACCAGGAGATCGCCGCGTTCTCCGGGCAGCTGGCCGGGCTGGAGCTCGACCGCGACGCCCAGCACGCCCTGGCCCGTTCGCTGGACGCGGTCGAGGAGGTCACCTGCGAGCTGCGGCGCGAGATGCTCGACCGGCTCGCCCGCGAGGAGGGCGTCGTCACCGGGCTGCTGCTCAGCGAGGAGGGCGAGGCCGAGGCGCTGCTGGCCGAGGCGTACGAGCGCGCCGCGGCCGAGTACGGGCTGCGGGTGCGCGTGCGCGACCGGCGCGACGCCAAGGCGGTGAACGGCGCCTACCGGGGCACCGCCTTCGAGTTGTCCGGACGACGCCCCGACGCGCTGGCCGAGGAACTGCTGACCTACGCCCGGGGCCTGTACGACCCGCAGGACCCGTCGGCGCTCGGCGCCCTGCTCACCGAGCTGGCGCACCTGCGCGGCGGCGGCGTCGCGCGCGTCGGCGCGTTCACCGCCGTCCGCACGCCCACCGCGCTGATCTGCGGCCTGCTGGCCGACGGCGACGGCGCGCCGCCCGCCGACGAGCCGTGGGACCTGGCGGCGCGCCTGCGCGACCTGCCCGACGAGCGGCGCTGCGACCTGAGCTGGCTGTGCGCCGACGAGTGACTCACGGACGCAGGAACCGCGGCGCGCCCGTCCCGTCCCGGTCGACGCTGAACGCCAGCAGGCAGCGGGGCGTGCGGGCGGTGTCGATCCGCAGGCACAGCCCGAGGCCGAGGTTCGGGTCGACGACCACCACCCGCCGCAGCGCCCGCAGCGCCCGGCGGGCCCGCGCCCGGCTGTCGGGACGCGCCGGATCGTGCAGCGCGGCCGCCACGACCCGTCCCGCGTAACGCCACAGCGCCGCCGAGTCCAGGATCCGCGCGCCCGCCGCGGTGAGATCGCCGACGATCACCACACCGGTGTCGTCGTCCTCGCCGGGCGGGGAGGTGGCCAGCGCCCCCTCGCGCGGCCTGCCGGGCCGGGCGCCGGGCGCCAGCGGCCCGCCGACGGCACGGTGGTAGCGCAGCGGGTCGAGGGTGTCGATGACGAACGCCCCCGCGTACGGCCATGACGCCCGCGTCCGGGGCTGGGGCCGCGCGGCGTCCGGGCGCCGGGTCCGGTGCGCGCTGAGGTCGAGGACCATGCCGGCGTCGTCCAGCCACACCGGCACGCCGAGCCGCACGCCGCTCCCCCGGTCGAGGACGTCCGTGACCTCCCACAGCATGTCCGCGCCACGGTTGAGCCGCGCGGCCAGGCCCAGCCCGGGGAACGCCCCTTCGAGCACCGCGAGCATCGCCTGCCACGCGCCGCTGCCGACGAACTCGCCCATGAACTCCTCGGCCAGCGCCGCCCGCCGCTCGGGGTCGGCCATGACGTCGTCGGCCTCCCTGGGCGGCTCCGCCGCCAGCGCCTTGGGCGGGATCGTCGTCGCCTCCCCTGCCGACCTCACATTCCCTGCCGTCGTCGCATTCCCTGCCGACGCGGGAGGGGGATCGTCTCGTCCGGCACCGTCCGCGTGGGCGGCCTGCGGGGGCGGGGAGACGGGGACGGTCGTGTCCTTGGCGACGACCGACCAGTCCGCGGACGCACCGGGTGCCTCCATCACCGGGCGGACGGGCTCGGGTGTCGCGCCAGGCACCTCCGTAAGCGGCGGTTCGGGGGCCGGGGGCGGCGCTGCCGGTGACGGCTCGGCGGAGGGCAGCCTCTGTGCGGGGGGCGGTTCTGGTGGGGGCGGGGTCGCCGGAGTGGTGTCCGTGGGGACGTGGACCCAGTCGGTGGGCGGCGGCGGTTCGGGACGGGCGGAACGGCGCCCCGCCACGTGGACGTCGCCGGGATGAGGCGTGGCGGGAGGGGACGCGGGGGGATCGGACGCGGGGGGATCGGGCTCCTCGGGGCCCTCGGGCTCGGGTTCGGGACGGGGGCGGTCACGCGGGCCGAATCTCACGTTCCCGATCCTGCGGTGCGGAGGTGATCCACGGCAAGGCGACGGGCGGGGGTTGCGATCAAGACCACCCGGCGGGGCGGGACGCGGAGCCGAACAGGGCCGCGCACAGGTACTCCAGGCGGTCGGGGCCGTCGTCGGCCGCGAGCACCGTCAGCACGGACTCCTCGCCGTCGCCGGTGTCGACCGGGTCCAGGCGCAGCCGCACGGCCACCTCGCGGCGCAGCGCCTCCCGCTCGCCGTGCGCCGCGGCGACGTCCTGCAGCCCGACGGAGATGATCTGCGGGAGCTCCACGACGAGGGGCTGGGCGCCGGCGGGCAGCTCGGCGAGCCACAGGTCGAGCAGGCGGCGGGCGAGGCCGTTGAGCAGCCGCCCCCAGGGGCCGACCAGGGCCGGGGGGACGTTCTCGGTCTGCAGCTCGGGCAGGCCGAAGCGGGCCAGGCCCCTGGTGGTGAACCAGAATCCGTGCCGTCCGGCGGTGTGCGGGAGCAGCATCCAGTCGACGAGGCGGATGGCGCCGTCCGGGCCCGGAAGGGAGCGTTCCAGACGGTCGGCGGCGAGCATCTGCGGGGTGAAGACGTCGACGACGGGGCCGCCGACCGCCCCGGCCGCGGCGCGGGCGGCCCACTCGTGGGCGGGCGGCCAGCCCGGCCGGTAGGCGGCGTGCACGACCAGCAGGTGGGACGCGGCGGCGAGGGCGGCCAGGTCGGCGCGGGTGGCGCCGTAGGCGGCCAGCAGCCGGGCGGGCGGCGGCGGGACGTCCTCGGCGGGACGCTGGTCGAGCGTCAGCATGGGACTGTCGACCATGCCCAGCACCAGGTCGCGCAGCGGCGGCGCGACGTGCCGGGCGACCCGCTCGCGCACCAGCTCGCGCGGGTCCGCGACCGGTGCCGTCAGCCCGGCGACGTACGTGGCGTGCAGGGTCTCCGGAACCGGCAGCGTCAGTAGCTCGCCCACCTGGCCCCCAGTCCGCTGGGCCCGCCCGCGGCGGGCCGTCGACGCGACCCTACGATCGCACCATCAACCGACACTCCACAGGATCTGTCGCAAAAGCGACAATCTCCTGTCGGGACGGCCGGTCAGAGGGGGTGCTCGAACCAGACGATCTTGCCGAGGTCGCCGCGCCGGGTGCCCCACCGTTCCGCCAGATGGCTGACCAGGTGCAGGCCGCGGCCGGACTCGGCGGTGGGATCGGTGTGGCACAGCCGGGGCAGCTCGTGGCCGTCGTCGCTGACCTCGCACAGCAGCGCGTCACACTTGATCAGCCGCATCCCGACGGCGCCCGCGCCGTGCACCAGGGCGTTGGTGACCAGCTCGCTGACCAGCAGCTGCACCGTGTCGGCGACGCCCGACAGGCCCCACTCGGCCAGCCGGGACGCCGCCAGCGCGCGGGCCCGGCCGACCATGCTGGCCTCGGGTTCCAGCGTCCAGGACGCCACGTGCTCGGCGGGGATGCCGTCGAGGCCGACCGCGACCAGCGCCACGTCGTCGGCCGGGGCGGGGGCGCCGAGCATGCCGAGCGCGGCGTCGCAGGTGGCGTCCAGGGAGCGCGGCGGGTCGGCCAGCCGCCCGCACAGCTCCGCCAGGCCCCGTTCGATGTCGCGGTCGCGGCGTTCCAGCAGGCCGTCGGTGCACAGGATCAGGCGGGCCCCGTCGGGGACGGAGACCTCGACGGTCTCGAACGGCCCGCAGCCGACCCCGATCGGCAGGCCGGGCGGCAGCCGCAGCACCGAGCCGCCGCCGTCCGGGGACACCAGCACCGGCGGCAGGTGACCGGCGTTGGCGAGCTGGCAGCGCCGCGCCACCGGGTCGTACACCGCGTACAGGCAGGTGGCCAGGCAGTCGTCGCCGAGCCGGCGGGCCAGCCCGTCCAGCTCGCGCAGCAGCCCGTCGGGCCGCAGGTCCTGCCCGGCCAGGGTGCGCACGGCGGTGCGCAGCTGCCCCATGACCGCCGCGGACGTCACGCCGTGGCCCATCACGTCGCCGATCACGATGCCCAGGCGGCAGCCGGGCAGCGGGATCGCGTCGAACCAGTCGCCGCCGACCTGGGCGGCCTGCCCGGCGGGCAGGTAGCGGAAGCACACCCGCGCCCCGGCCGTGCGGGGCGGGTCGGCGGGCAGCATGGCCCGCTGCAGCTCGCGGACCAGGCGCACCTCGCGCCGGTAGAGCCGGCCGTTGTCGACGCACAGCGCCGCCCCGCGCGCCAGCTCGTCGATCAGGGCGAGGTCGAGCCGGTCGAACGCGGGCCGGTCGGGACGGCGCAGCAGCGTGCAGGTGCCCAGCACCTGGCCGCGGGCGATCAGCGGGACGACCAGCAGCGCCCGTCCCGCCAGCGGCGGGCCCGGGTCGCGGGCGGCGAACGCGGCGCCGATCCGTTCGGCCTGGCGGCCGGTGACCCGCGGGATGTGCACGGGACGCCCGGTGCGCATCACCTCGACGAACGGGGTGCCGCGCGGATGCCGCAGCGCCCGCCCCTGGGGGACGGCGTCGATCCAGCGTTCGGCGTCGTCGTGCACGACGGCCACCCGGCGCATGAGGGTGTGCTCGTCGAAGCGGCCGGGCGGCTCGTCGTCGGAGGCGACCCGTTCCAGCAGCTCCACGGCGGCGAAGTCGGCCAGCCGGGGCACCAGCACCTCGGCCAGCGCACGGCACGCCTGCAGGTGGTCCAGGGAGCTGCCGATGTGCTCGCCCGCCTCGCCCAGGAATGTCAGCCGGTCCCACACGGCCATCGCCTCTTCTCCCTGCCGGGGTCGCGGTATCGGGACGGGCACCCGCGTCCGGCCCGGCGGGTCGGGCCGTTGCGGTCCGGCGGCTTCCGGCACGGCGGCGGGCGGCCGGACCCGCAGGTCGCCGGGCCCGACGGCCCGGTGCGGCACGATCGGCAGCCGCACCGTGACGGACAGGTTGACGGCCGGATGGCCCATCGCCAGCACCCGCGCGGCGATGCGCTCGGCCACGGCGGCGTCCGACGGCCGCAGCAGCGCGGCCAGCCGCCGTCCCAGCCCGGCGGGATCGTCGCCGCCGGTCGGCACGAGGGACGGTTCCACCCACAGCAGGCGCACCCCGGACACCGGTCGCGGCAACTCCTCGTCCGTCGCCGCCGCGGACGTGTCGCGCACGCTCACGCCGGGGCCCTCCTCGCGCAGCCGCCGCATGTCGGCGGCCAGCGCCACCAGCCGCACGCCCCCCGGCGCGTCGGCATGGAGGGGATAGACCCACCAGGCGACCTCGGCGATCTCGCCGTCGTCGACGCGCGGCACCTGGCACGTACCGCACCACACGTGGGCGAACGCCCCGGGCTCGAACGCCCCGCGGTGCTCACGCGGCAGGCGCAGCAGGCCGGTGAGGGGACGGCCGACGGCCCGCGGCCGGTCGACGCCGAACAGCTCCGCGGCGACGCCGCTCCAGTGCGTGACGCGGCCGTGCGCGTCGAGGACGACGACCGCCAGCGGCGCCACGCCCAACAGCTGCCGGTCGAGCAGCGGCGCGTTCGTCGGCGGCGCATTGGTCGGCGGCGCGTTCGTCGGCATCGCATTGGTAGGCGGCACGTTGGTCGGCGGCGTGTCCGTCGGCGGCGTGTGCGGTCGCGGGGCGGGCGGCTCGCCGCCGTGTGCGCCGGACGCCCCGAGCTGATCCCGAGCGATGACCACGCGGACCCCTCTCTGGAAGGCGGTGCGCGCCACCTCCGACAACCCGCGGTACAGAGGACGCTACCCTCTGTGAGGCCCGCGCGCTCGCGGACCGCGGAACTCGGCAGGACCCGCATGCAGCAGGCACGTGAGCCGACGCCCCGTCCGGCCCGGCGCGGACGGGGCCCTCGGCATGCCCGGCCCACCGATGCCCGGGAACCCGGGCCGAGCGGCGGGGACTTGACGCGGTCCTATACCGTGGATTGAGGATGACTTCGCACGTCCCCCACCAAAATGTGACCGACGCCACGCAACCGATCTGCTAGCGTTTGGCGTCTTATTTACCGGGAACGCCATCAACGAAGTGGCGGCGCCGATCGTGCTCGACCCGCGACGTCCCGATGACGGGGTCGCTCTGGCACCGCACCGATCCGCGCACCCCCTCGGCCCACCCGCCATGCGCGGCCGAGGCCCGGCCCGGCTCGCCCGGTCTCACCGGAGAACGTCTCCGGGAGCCGACCGCCGCGGCACGCGACGACACCCGCCGCACCGCGTCGACCACCGGCGCCGAACCGGCCGGAACGGTGAAACGTACCTCTGACAGGGCGGTCAGCCGCCCGACCGCGCGCACCGGCCGCGCGCGAGCAACCGGCCCATCCGGGTCACGACCTTCGGGGAGCGACTTTGCCAACTGCGACCATGCCTGCCAAGCACAGCCCGGCGGACGCGGCGCGCTACGAACGCGACGTGCTGCCGCTGGTCGACCCCCTGTACGCCAGCGCCGTGCGCATGACGCGCAACAGCGCCGACGCCGAGGACCTCGTGCAGGAGACCCTCGCCAAGGCGTACGTGAACTTCCACCAGTTCCAGGAGGGCACCAACCTCAAGGCGTGGCTGCACCGGATCCTCACCAACAACTTCATCAACAACTACCGCAAGCGGCAGCGTGAGCCGCAGCGCGCCGGCTCCGAGGAGCTGGAGGAGTGGCAGATCGCCCAGGCCGCCACGCACTCGGCAGGGTTCCGCTCCGCCGAGTCCGAGGCGCTGGAGCGCATCCCGGACGGCGAGATCGTCGAAGCCCTGCGGGCGCTGCCCAAGGAGTTCCGTGACGCGGTCTACCTGGCCGACGTCGAGGGCTACGCCTACAAGGAGATCGCCGAGATGATGGGCACCCCCATCGGCACGGTGATGTCCCGGCTGCACCGGGGCCGCAAGCAACTGCGCGAGGCCCTGGCCGACCACCGCCGCGCCCACACGCTCGCGGCATGAGCGGCGCCCCGCCGCCACCGAGCAGGACGTCCCCCACCCCCCTCACGATCCCGTGGTCACCCCGGTGACCACGGGATCGCCCCTTTGAGGGCCACCCTCCCGGACCCTGTGTAGTCACTTGACTACAGTTGGCCATGTCCGCTCCTGGACACGCGACCGACTCGACAACACCGGGAGATCCCATGCCGCATCTCGTCGCCACCGCACTCGCCGGCGCCGCCCTGGCCGTGCTGCCCGTCATGCCGGCCACCGCCGAGCAGACGGCCGACCATACGACGGACCAGACCACGGACCATACGAGCGACCAGACGGCCGCCCAGCGCGGCGGCGTCCGCGGCCAGTTGCGCCTGACGCTGACCTATCCGGGGCAGAGCACCTCCGGCACCCGCACCGTCACGTTGCGCTGCGAGCCGCACGGCGGCAGCCACCCCAGCGCGGCGAAGGCGTGCGCGGAGCTCGGCCGCCGCGGCGGCAACCCGGCCCGCGAGGCCGACGACACCGTCTGCACCATGATCTATTCGCCCGTGGTGGCCTCGGCCAAGGGCACCTGGGGCGGGCGTCCGGTCGACTTCCGCAAGGAGTACCCCAACGACTGCGTGCTGCGGTCGCAGACCGGTTCGGTGTTCGCCTTCTGATCGTCGCCGTCCGAGCCTGCGCCTGGCATCGCTGGTCAGCGCGCGGCGCGGCGTGTCCGCGACAGCCGGACGGCCGCGCCGCGCATACCCCCGCCGCCCACGGGTAATGCGCCGAGACAGGCCGTCTCTACGCTGAGTAAGCGGGAAGGAGCGCCCGCCTTGTCGCGAAGAGTGAGCGATGTCATGACCCGCCGACCCCAGGCGCTGCCCCTGGACGCCACTCTCTACGAGGCGGCGCGGATCATGCGTGACGAGGGGATCGGTGACGTCCTGGTCACCCTGGGCGGCCGGCTGTGCGGGCTGGTCACCGACCGCGACATCGTGGTCCGCGGGGTCGCCGAGCGGCGGGACGCCTCGCACACTCCGCTGGGCGAGGTGTGCAGCGCCGACCTGGTGACCGTCGGCCCCGACGACGACCTCGACACCGCGGCGCGGCTGATGCGCGACCAGGCGATCCGGCGTCTGCCGGTGGTGGACGCGGAGCGGCGCCCGCTCGGCATCGTCTCGATCGGCGACCTGGCGAGGGCCGACGGCATGGGGCCCGGCGTGCTGGCGGGCATCTGCCAGGCGCCGCCGAACTTCTGAAAGGCCGCGCACCGCACGCCCCCGAATCCCCTCGGTGACCACCGCGGGCGGACCGGGCGACCGGGCGCCGGCCAGGGTGTGAATCGGTCGTTCGAGAGGATAACGTCGTGGTTGTGCCGCCCGCCGAATCCGTACTCACCGACCGGCTCGCCTTCGAGATCGCCCGGCTGGGCGTCGTCGGCGAGTCGTCCGACGTGGGCACGCTGCACCGGGTGACCGAACTGGCGTGCCGCGCGGTGCCGGGGTGCGCGGGCGCGTCCAGCGTTCGCTGGAGCATTCCCCAGTCTCCCGACGACCGGCCCGAGCCGCTGGCGTCCGCCGCCAGCCACCCCGACCTGGCCGAGATCGTCGACCGGCAGCTCGCGCGCGGCCACGGCCCCATACACGAGGTGGTGAACACCCGCCGGCCCGTCATGTCCGACGACGTGCTGGCCGAGACCCGGTGGCCGGAGACCGCGGCGGACATGCTGCGCCGCGGCATCCGCTGCTTCACCACCACGCCGCACGCGAAGGAACCCGTCCTGGTCACCCTCAGCCTGTACGGGGTGCGTCCGCGCGCCCTGTCCTCGGGCGGACACGGCGAGCAGGGGCAGCACGTGCTGGCCTCGCTGCTGGTGGCACAGGGCAGCGCCGCCATGTCCAACAGCCTGCAGTACGAAGAGGTGCACCGCACCGCCGTGCAGCTCCAGGAGGCGGTCGAGTCCCGGGCGATCGTCGACCAGGCCAAGGGCATCCTCATGCACGCGCTGGGCTGCGACGCCGACCAGGCGTTCGCCGAGCTGCGCCGCATCTCCCAGACCCGGCACGTCAAGCTGACCGCGCTGGCCCAGCGGATCGTGGGTGACCAGGGCCTTCTCTAGACCGGTCCAGTGGGCCGCGGACCCGTGGGGAGCATAGGCTTCGCACGGCGGCCGTAACAGAACCAGCCCACCGCCCATGCCGGGCTTCGGTCCGTTCCCGTCGTGCCGCCCCGGAAGAGCCAGGAGTACCCCATGCCCGACCAGCTCGAACCAGAGAGCCTGATGCGCGAGATCGGCGACCTCGAGACGCGGATCGCCGAACTTCGCCAGGCCGCCGGCATGCGCGAGGCCGACCCCCGGGCCACCCTCGACGCCGCCCTGGTGGAGCTGGAGCTGGCGCTGACCGCCCTGCGCGCCCTGAACACCGAGCAGGGCGCGGCGGCCGGCCGCGCCTCGGCCTCCGCCGAGACCGAGCGGCGGGTGCTGCGGACGGTCTTCCAGGAGGCGCCCGTCCCGCTGTTCCTGCTGGACCGCGGCGCGGGCGTGCGCCGCGTCAACCGGCAGGCGGCGGCGCTGCTGGGCACCTCCCCCGGCTACGTGTCGGGCAAGCAGTTCACCGCCTTCTGCGATCTGCCGACCCGGGCCGCGCTGCGCTCCCAGCTCGCCGCGGTGGTGCGCACCGGGCGGCGCCGCCGCGCGCAGGTGCGGTTCCTGGGCGGCGCCAGCCCCGTGGACGCGGTGGTGACGCTGGTCCGGGTGTGGATCCGCGGCGAACCCGACCCCATGGTGATCGCGGCCGCCTCGCCGGCCGACGGCGCGGCGCCCGAGCAGGCGCGGCCCGCCCGGCGGGGCGCTCCGCGCGCGGCCGCCTCGTCCATGCCGCAACCGGCCGTGGCGCCCGGCGACGACGAGGCCGTGGCGACGATCGTCCACCGGATGGACGTGCTGGCCGGCGCCAGCGAGCTGCTGCTGGAGGAGCCGGTCTTCAACGAGACGGTCGCGGTGCGGCGCTGCGCCCGGCTGCTGGCCGCCGAGCTGGCCGACTGGGTGATCGTCGATCTGGTGCCCGACATGCC
Source organism: Actinomadura miaoliensis (assembly GCF_039536785.1). Classification (NCBI taxonomy): domain Bacteria; kingdom Bacillati; phylum Actinomycetota; class Actinomycetes; order Streptosporangiales; family Thermomonosporaceae; genus Actinomadura; species Actinomadura miaoliensis. The sequence continues at coordinate 5,055 of NZ_BAAAZG010000006.1, read as the reverse complement.
GGGGCAGCCCGGCACGGCCACGGCCGAGGAGCTGGCCGCCCGCGCCGTGGAGGGTCCCGAGCTGCGCCGCCAGGTCGTCCTCGGCCCGCAGGACGAGGCGTCCGCCGAGGCCGCCCGCCTGATCGAGGAGCTGCCCCCCGCCGCCGACACCCTGCCCTACACCGTCTACGGCAGCCGCAACAGCGCCCTGCGCCCCCACGTGGAGGAGCTGGACCTGCTGGGGACGTGCGAGGACGGCCAGCCGGTCTGCGTCAAGATCGGCGCCGGCTCGGTGCTGTGCGTGCCGGTGGAGGACGGCGAACGCTGCCTGGGCACGATCACCCTGGCGGTCAGCGGCGAGCACGGTCCGTTCGACCTGCTCGACCTGTCGGTGGTGCAGCGCCTGGGCCGCTACGTGGCGCTGGTGATCCGCGCCGCCCGGCTGTACCGGCGCCGCGCGCAGGTCGCCGACTCGCTGCAGGCCAGCCTGCTGCCCAAGCAGCTGCCCGCGATCCCGGGGCTGGTGCTGGCCGGGCGCTACATCGGCGCCACCGACGGCGTCGAGGTCGGCGGCGACTTCTACGACGTGTTCCCGACCCCCGACGGCTGGGGCCTGGTCCTCGGCGACGTGTGCGGCAAGGGCGAGGACGCCGCGGCGGTGACCGCCACCGCCCGGCACGGCGTCCGGCTGCTGTCGCGCCGCAAGGCCGGTCCGACCGAGGTGCTGTCGGAGGTCAACGAGGTGCTGCTGGACGAGGACCGCTTCGTCACCGCCGTGATGGCCACGCTGGTGCAGGGCAGCGAGCGGGTCACGGTGTCGCTGGGCTCGGCGGGCCACCCGCCCGCGATCGTGGTCCGGGCCGACGGGGTGATCCGCACGGTCACGGGCGGGGGCGTGCCGCTCGGGCTGTTCGACGACTTCGACGCCGGGCGCGACACCGTCGACCTCGGCGCCGGCGACACCCTGTTCCTGCACTCCGACGGGGTGCTGGAGGCGTGCGACATGAGGCGGCGGCAGTTCGGGGTCGACCGGCTGATGGACGTGCTGGCCGCGCACGCCACCGCCCCCCTGGAGGACATGCTCGGCGCCGTGGAGAGCGAGCTGCTGGACTTCTGCGACGGCGACCTGCGCGACGACGTGTCCATGCTGGCCGTCCGCGTGCTGCCGCCCAGCCTCAACTGACGCCCCGTTCGACCGTCTCGCCCCGTATGACCCGTATCAACCGAGATGTATCGCTTGAATGCTCGATGATCGGGTAATTGGGCGTTCATGGAACGCACCCCCTCCACACCGCGCGACGAGAGGCCCCGCAACGAGACCGAGCACGAACGTCTCGACCGGCAGCTGATGGAGCTGCTGCAGGGCTACCGCGTCGCGGTCACCGGCGTCCAGGTGCTGTTCGCGTTCCTGCTCACCGTGCCGTTCGCGGTCGGCTTCCGCGAGGTGGACGACACCGGCCGCGTCCTCTACTACGTGGCGCTGTTCGGGGCGGCGCTGGCGTCGATCTGCTTCATCGCCCCGGTCACCCAGCACCGGATCCTGTTCCGGCTGGGCCAGAAGCCGCTGCTGATCCGGCGCGCCAACCGGTTCGGGATCTGCGGCGCGCTCGCCCTGGCGCTGTCGATCACGGCCGCCACCACGCTGATCGTGGACACGCTGCTGCCGGACGCGGCGGCGGCCGCCACGGCGGCGATCGTCGCCTCGCTGTGCGGGTGGGCGTGGTTCGTCCAGCCGCTGCTGTCGCGCCGCGCCGCGCTCGCCGCCCGCAGCGCCGACCCCGACCCCGACGAACATCGTGGAGACCCCGGCGAAGGCCCCGACGGCCAGGTCACGGGCGGCTCCGGCGCCGCCTCACGCGAGACGGCGCCGAAGCGCGACGACCGGTGAACCGCGGCGGGCGGCTCAGTACGCCTTGCCGAACAGGACGCGCTTGCCGTACGCCGACGGACGGCCGCACTTGACGCACACGCCGCTCTCCTCGGGCGCCTGCTCGGGGATGACCCGGGGGGTGGCGGCGGTGTCGGCCTTGATGTCGTCCTCGCACTCGCCGCGGCCGCAGTGGAACGCGTTCGCCCAGCCCCCGGTGACCTGGGCGGTGAAGTCGTCCCAGGAGTCGACGGTGGCGGTGTGCTCGTCGCGGAACGCCTCGGCGCGGGCCAGCAGGAACGCCTGGAAGTCGGCGAGCACCCCGGGCAGCAGCTCGGGCACCTTCTCCAGCGGGATCTGCTCCTTGCCCTGGCCCTCGACGGTCGGCAGCCGCCGCACGACGGTGGCGACGCCGTTCTCCAGGTCGCGCATGCCGAGCTCGATGCGGACCGGGACGCCGCGCATCTCCCACTCGTTGAACTTGTACCCGGGGGTCAGCTGCGGGCGGTTGTCGTCCACGTGGACGCGGATGCCCATCGCCTTGATCGCGGCCCCCAGGCGGCGGGCCTCGGCGGCGGTGCGCTCGCCCTGCTCCTTGCGCCCGATCGGGACGATCACCACCTGGTAGGGCGCCAGCCGGGGCGGCAGCACCAGGCCCTTGTCGTCGCCGTGCGTCATGATCACGCCGCCGATCATGCGGGTGCTCATGCCCCAGGACGTGGTGTGGGCCAGCTTGAGCTGCCCGTCCTCGTCCTGGTACTGGATCTCGAACGCCTTGGCGAAGTTGGTGCCCAGGTAGTGGGACGTGCCGGCCTGCAGGGCGCGGCCGTCGCGCATCATGCCCTCGATGGTGTAGGTGCGCACGGCGCCCGCGAAGCGCTCGCCGGGGGTCTTCTCCCCCGCCACCACCGGCATGGCGGCCAGCTCGCGGGCCACGCCGGCGTAGGCGTCCAGGGCCCACATGGTCTCGCGCATCGCGTCGTCCTCGTCGACGTGCGCGGTGTGCCCCTCCTGCCACAGGAACTCGGTGGTGCGCAGGAACATCCGGGGCCGCATCTCCCAGCGGACCACGTTGGCCCACTGGTTGAGCAGCAGCGGCAGGTCGCGGTGCGACTCGATCCACTTGGCCATGTACTCGCCGATGACCGTCTCGGAGGTGGGCCGCACCACCAGCGGCTCCTCCAGGTCCTTGCCGCCCGCGATCGTCACCACGGCCAGTTCGGGCGAGAAGCCCTCGACGTGCTCGGCCTCCCGCTTGAGGTAGGACTCCGGGATGAACAGCGGGAAGACGGCGTTGTCGTGCCCGGCGTCCTTGATGCGCCGGTCCAGGTCCGCCTGGAGCAGCTCCCAGACCCGGTACCCGTACGGTCGGATGACCATCGTCCCCCGCACCGGACCACGGTCGACGAGCTGGGCCTTGACGACCAGCTCGTTGTACCAGGCGGAGAAATCTTCGCTCTGCGGCGTCACACCTTCACGACTCACGCTGACGAGGGTACTAACAGACGCCGCCCACCCAGCACACATTCTCTCCGCACGTCAAGCATCCCACCCCCGACCGCCCGCCGCTCAACGACATGTCACCCGGTGGTTCGCCGGCTCGTTCGACCGGTTCCTGGTGTTCGGGGCGGACGGCTCGGTGTACGAGTCGCCCGAGCCCGTGTGGGACGAGAAACGGGTGTCGCGGGCGCGCTGAGCCACTGACCAGGGAGCGCTGGTCAGGGAGTGCTGGTCAGAGGGCGACGTCGAAGGAGACCCGCACGTCGTCGGCCAGTTTGAGGGCGCCGAAGAACGCCGAGTACGGCTTGATGCCCCAGCGGGTCTGCTTGACGGTCGCCTCGCCCTTCAGCCGGTCGCCGTCCGCGGCCGCCTCGACGGTCAGCGGCTCGGTGCGTCCGGCGACCGTCAGCTCGCCCTCGACGGTGAACCGCTTGGGCGTCCCGCTGACCCCGGTGGACCGGAAGGTGATCTCGGGATGCTCGCCGGCCCGCAGAACCTCCCGCATGTTGGCGGCGATCTGCTCACGGTCGGCGTCCGACAGCGGCAGCACCCCGCCGGTGCCCTCGCGCACCTGCAGCCCGTCCGCTTCCACGGTGACCTCGACCGACGACTCACCGGGCCCGCCGCCCACGACGGCGGTGCCGCGCCAGCGGGTCGCCTCGATCGTCAGGTCGTGCCCGGCCCGGCGGCCCAGCCCGCTGCGGCTCGTCCTGATCAGCAGCCGCCCGTCGTCCGGCCCGAACTCGTGCGTTCCCTCACGCAGTGCCATGGCCCCTCCCGACACGTCCCACGATACGCCGCCCGCCGTCAGCGGCCGGCGCCGCGCCGGGGGCCGACGCAGCGGACCCGGGTCCGCGGCTCGTAGGTGGTGTGGAACCGTTCGCGGCGCACCGTGCGGCCGTCTCGTGCCAGCACCCGCCAGACGTCGACCTGGAAGCCCCGGGCGCCACGCGTGGGCAGGCACGAGGCACCGAGTCCGATGGCCGAGCCGTAGGGGGTGAATCCGTAGCGGGGCGAGGTCTTGGAGCGGACGTCGTAGCGGCGCACGCCCCAGAGGCTCACGGTGAGGGACGCGCCGGTGTACGAGGTGCGGATCGTCACCGGGTGACGGGAGTCGTTAGTCCAGGTGAAGTCCAGGTCGGGGTAGGCGACGGCGGCCTCGCGCCCGATGGGGTACTCCGGCATCCACAGGCTGTGGGAACGGGTGCGGCGGATGCGCATCCCCGCCTCGAACACCGCGTTGAACAGCGTCGAGGAGACCTGGCAGATGCCGCCGCCCACGTCGTCGGCGACCATCCGGCTTCCCTTGATCGACGGTGCCGGGACGTAGCCGCGCGCACGGGTGCGCGGGCCGATCGCCCTGTTGAACGAGAACGTCCGGCCGGGCCGCACCACGACGCCGTCCAGGATGCGGGCGGCGAGCTGGATGTTGCGCACCCGCGGCTCGCCCGGCGTGAACCGTGTGGTGTAGGAGCTGATCATCCCCGGTGCGCCGGGCGGCGGAGCCGGCGTCTGTACGGGGGCCGGCGCCCGGACGGGAGCCGGCGCCGGGCCGGGCGCGCGGCCCGCGGCGGCCGCCCGGTGGAAGGCGGACGCGTTCTCGGCGGCCGACGCCCGGTCGCCCGCCCGCGTGCCGATGTCGGCCGCCAGGTACGTGCCAGGCACCGCCGCGACCGCGCCGAACGCCACCGCGACGAACGGCCAGCCGC
>NZ_BAAAZG010000005.1:0-57708 GCF_039536785.1 Actinomadura miaoliensis | reverse complement strand
GGGGCGGGTTCGGGGCTGCCGGAGTGGGGCGGCGTGGTCGGTTTTCGGGGGCCGGGGGCCGGGGGGCGGCGGTGGGTGGTGGGTGGTGTGGGTGTGCGGGGTCGTGTGCGTCTGGGCGGTAGCGTTTTCCCGTGTCGTCACCGTCTTCTCCTGCTGCTCGTACGTCGGTGTGGTTGCGTCCGGAGCGGCCGCCGCGTGACCGCAGGTTGAGCCGGGAGCGGATCGTCGGTGTCGCGGTGGGGATTTTGGACGCCGAGGGGCATCAGGGTCTGTCGATGCGGCGGGTGGCCACCGAGCTGGGGGTCACGGCCGGAGCGCTGTACTGGTATGTGGCGAACAAGGGCGAGATGCTGGAGCTCGCGCTCGATGCGGTGTTGGGTGAGATCTCGGTGCCCGCGCCGGATGTGGAGTGGCGGCGTGCCCTGGCGGACCTGGCCGGTAGTCACCGGCGGATGCTGCTGCGTCACCCGTGGGTGCTGACGGATCTGGCCGCACAGCCGAATCTGGGGCCCAACGCGCTGGCGTTGAGCGAGGCCGGGCTGTCCATCTTGGTCAGGGCGGGGTTCGCCGACGCGGATCTGGACGCCGCGCTCGCCGCCGTCAACGATCACGTGGTGGGGGCCGTGAGCGCCGAGCTGGCGTGGCGGGCGGCGATGGGGCCGGCCGAGGGCGGTCCGCAGGAGTGGGCGGAGCAGATGGACGGCTACCTGCGGCGTCTGCGGGCGGAGCATCCCCTGCTGGCCGGGCGGATGGCGGCGGCTTCGGGGGTTGACGTGCACGCTGAGTCCGAGCGTCGTTTCGGGTTCGCGCTGGAGTGCCTGCTGGACGGGTTGGCGGCGCGTCTCCCGCACTCGTAACGCCCCCTCGCAGTCGCCCCCTCGCGCGGATGCCCTCGTGGGCCCCTCGTGGCGGGTGTGCGGTGGCCGGGCGGGTGGCTACCGGGATAGGAGGGTGCGGGCGAGGTGGTAGGCCTCGGTGAGGTCGCCGCCGCGGTAGTCGAGGCTGGCCAGGCCGGACAGGTGGTGGTCGGCGTTGACGGCGACGGTGTGGGTGAGGTGGCGGAACAGCGGCGCGTCGGACATCGAGTCGCCGTAGGCGACGCAGCGGTCGCGGGGCAGGCCGTGGCGGCGGCGCAGGTCCTCGGTGAGGTGGACCTTGTCGTCGGGGGTGAGGATGGCGGCGGGGTCGAGCGGGGCGGTGAACGGCGGTGGGGGGAAGCGGGAGGCGATGACCTCGTCGAAGCCGAGGTCGAGCAGGTGGCGGGCGAAGAAGTCGGGTGACATGGTGATGACGGCGCTGTGTTCGCCGCGGGCGCGGATGTCGGCGCAGACGTCGGCGATGCCGTCGAGCCAGGGGGCGGCCGCGTAGGCGGCGGCGACGGCGTCGGGGGTCAGGTCGCGCCACAGGCGGTGGATGGCGGCGGAGAAGCCGCGGGTGTCGAGGGTTCCGGCGGCGAAGCGGGCTTCCAGTTCGTTCAGCTGCGGCAGGGTGCCGAGCTGGCGGGCCACTTCGAGGTTGGCGGTGGAGCCGGCGAGCAGGGTGCCGTCCATGTCGAAAATGTGCAGGATGCTCACAGGTGGCTCAGTGTGGACGGTGCGTGCGGTGGGGCGCCACCCTATTTCGCCGTGGCGTCGGGGCCGCCGGGGTCGTGGTGGTCCCTGTCGCGGGGTTTGTCGGGCCACACGGCGTAGGAGATCAGGACGGCGGCCCAGATGCCGAGAGGGGCGGCGGGCCAGTAGGTCTTCCACTCCCCCGCCTGCAGGCTGGTGGCGGCCCAGATGACGGTCATGATGAGTGCGCCGCCAGCCCAGTAGCCCCATTCGTCGAACCAGGCGCGTTTGTCGGCGCGGGCGCGTGCGGCGCGGCGGGCGGCGGCGGCCTTGGCCTGGGCGGCGCGGGAGACGGGCAGGTCGGCGGTGAGCGGGGCGAGCTGGGCGGTGGTGACGGCGGTGGCGGCCGCGTCGAGGCGGCGCTGGTATTCGGCGGTGTCGAGGGCGCCTTCGGCGAGGGCGTCGCCGAGGCGTTCGATGACGGCGGTGCGGTCGGCGTCGGAGGCGCGCATCGCCGGCGCGTGCGGCACGCCGTCCGGGGCGTCGTGCGGGGCGTCGTGCGGGGCGCGGTGCCGGGCGTCGTGCGGGAGGCCGTGCGGGGCGCCGTGGGGGGTGTTGTGCATGGGGTCGTTTCTCCTGGGTGCCGGCCAGTGCTGTGGAGCGGTGGTGGCGGGGTGGTTCCAGGATGTGGGCGGCGGGAGCGGTGGATCGTCCTCCGGCATGAGGAACCTGGTGTACATCGTTCGCAGGACGCGGCGTGGACCTGACGAAAGTGGGGGGTGGTGGGCGCCGTTCGTCCGATGCCGCCAAGGGTGATCGTTTTCTAGCGTCAGTCGGCATGGACGCAGTGACGGATCTGGTGGGGCAGGTGCTGCACGCCGCGGTGACCTCTCCGTGGTTCTACGTGGCCCTGTTCGCGGTGGCCGTGATCGACGGGTTCTTCCCGGCGGTGCCGAGCGAGAGCATGGTGATCACGGGGGGTGTGTACGCGGCGTCGGGTGAGCCGGACGTGGTGGCGGTGGTGGTGCTCGCGGCGCTGGGCGCGTTCGTGGGCGACCACGTGTCGTATCTGGTGGGGCGGCTGTGGGGTGGGCGGCTGGTGGCGCGGGTGCCGCCGGGGTCGCGGCGTGGCCGGGCGCTGGGCTGGGCGCGTGGGGTGCTGGGTGAGCGGGGCGGGTTGATCCTGGTGGTGGCGCGGTATGTGCCGGGCGGGCGGACGGCGGTGACGATGACGATGGGGTCGGTGGGTTATCCGGCGCGGTCGTTCACCTTGTTCGCGGGGGTGGCGGCGGTGAGCTGGGCGGTGTACGGGACGGTGCTGGGCTACGTGGGCGGGGTGGCGTTCGAGCACGACCCGGTCAAGGGTGTGGCGATGGGGCTGGGGTTGGCGCTGGCGGTGACCGTGGTGGTGGAGGTGGTGCGGTATCTGCGGCATCGCCGTGGCGGCCGCCGTCGTGGCCGGGAGGCGTCCGCGGGGCCGCTGGTGGACGTGGCGGAGGCGAACGCGGTCGCCGCCGTGGCCGAGGACGCCGAGGACGCTGCGGGCGCGACCGGGGACGTGGCCGGGGACGTGGCCGGGGACGTGGCCGGGGACGTGGCGGGTGCGGCCGCGGGCAGCGGCAGCGGCGGGGGCGCGGCGGGCCGGGAGACGGACGTGGGGCGCGTGCCGCACCCCTGATCAACAAAGCCGGTGTTACGTGACATTCTCGACATAATCGTGAACGTCGGGTGAACCTCAGCAGTCTGGTGCAGGATCACATTTCGATGTGGATGTCACATCAATCGCTCCGAGCGTGAGGGAGAGCATGCGCGCGCCTGAGTTCAGCGCTGACTGGTACCGCGAGATCACCGAGTTCGCCCATGGCACGCCGTCGTGGGTGCATTCGGTCGCCGAGATCGGCACGGACGCGGGGCTGCTGGTGTTCGCCGCGTTGTTCGTGGCGGGCTGGTGGCGGGCCCGTGGCGGCGACGCGCGGGCGATGGGGCTGGCGTTGCTGGCGCCGGTGGCGGTGGTGGCCGCGTACCTGGTCAGCGAGGTGTCCAAGAGCGCGTTGCAGGAGGAGCGGCCGTGCCGTGCGGTGGCGGGCGCGATGAACATCGTCGCGTGTCCGGCGCCGGGCGACTGGTCGTTCCCCAGCAACCACGCCACGATCGCGGCGGCGTCGGCCGCGGTGATCGTGGTGGCGTGGCGGGCGATGGCGTGGCTGGTGCTGCCGCTGGCGGCGGTGATGGCGTTCTCCCGCGTGTTCGTGGGGGTGCACTACCCGCACGACGTGGCCGCCGGGTTCGTGCTGGGCGTGGTGGCGGCGCCGCTGGTGGCGGTCGTGCTGGTGCGTCTGGTCGCGCCGTTGGTGGTGGCGTTGCGGGGCGTGGCCGCGGGTGCGGTGCTGCTGGGCACCGGGGTCCCGGTCGAGACCGTCCCGGCCCCGGTCGTGGCGGGCGGGGTCGCGCACACGCCGCCGGCCGGCGACCCGGGGACGGCGGTCACCATGCCGGACGTGATGGCCGTCCCCGGCCGCAACCCCGAACCGCCGCGTCGCTGACCGCCCGCCACCACCGCGCCCGTGTACGTGCGCGGCACATGGGCAACGGGGCGGACGCCGAAGACAAGGGGCCGTTCTCGCGGGAGCCTTCCCGCGAGAACGGCCCCTGATCGTTGGTCGAAGGGTGACCGGGGACGCGCAGGTCAGGGGGCGGGGGTGTCGTCGCCGACCAGGCCGGCCTCGTAGGCGACGATCGCGGCCTGCACCCGGTTGCGGACCTCCAGCCGCGTCAGGATCGTGCTCACGTACGCCTTGACGGTGCCTTCCACCACGTGCAGCCGGGAGGCGATCTCGGCGTTGGACAGTCCGGCGCCCACCAGCGCCAGCACCTGCCGTTCCCGCGGTGTGAGCGCGTCGACGCGGCGGCGGGCGTGCGCGCCGTGCGCCATGCGCCCGCCGCGCAGCTCGGTGATGACGCGGTGGGCGACCTTGGGTGACAGGTAGGCGGCGCCGCCCGCGACGGCCCGCACCCCGGCGATCAGTTCGTGCGGGTCGCCGGACTTCAGCAGGAACCCGCTGGCGCCGCCGGACAGGGCGCGGGCGATGTACTCGTCCTCCCCGAACGTCGTCAGGATGACCACGGCGGTGCCGGGGGCGGCGCGGCGCAGTTCGGCGGCCGCGGCCAGGCCGTCCAGCCGGGGCATGCGGATGTCCAGCAGCGCCACGTCGGGGCGGTGGCTGCGGGTCAGCTCGATCGCCTCGCGTCCGTCGCCGGCCTCGGCGACGACCTCGATGGCGGGGTCGGCGGTCAGGATGGCCCGCACCCCGGCGCGGATCATCGCCTCGTCGTCGGCGAGCAGTACGCGGATCACCTGGTTCCCTTCCCGTGCGGCCGGCCGTTGGTCGTGCGGTCACCGGCCGTCGTGCGGTCATCGTGCGGCATCGTACGGTCGTGGATCGTGGACGGTCGTGGGGCGCCGCGAAACGTGCGGCTGGGCGTATCCCCTACCGTCCCGTCCCGTCTCGTTCGGGGGTGTCAGGGGCGTTCGGGTGCCCGGGTCCGCCGGGCGCGTACAGCACCTGTTTGGACGACAGGCGCCCGTCGGCGAAGCACAGCCGGTACACCTTGTACAGGCCCAGCACGTTGGCGTCCGGCCGGTAGTAGCGGCAGTCCGCGCCGGGCGGCTCGGGGTACCAGGTGCGGTAGGCGTCGGGGTTCATCAGCTCCTCGCGCGGCAGCACCTGCGTCACCTGGGCGCTGTCGTCGCCCGCGCGCAGCGCGGCGAAGTCGGACGGCCGCAGCACCGAGTTGAGCGTCATGTAGACGTAGTAGCCGACCATCACGGCCGACAGCGCCGCCAGCAGCGCGGTCGGCACCGCGATGGCGTGCACGAGCCGCTGCTGCAGCTGGCGGCGCTGCCTGGCCAGGTGACGCGCCGACTCCGACACCGCCCCCGCGTCCGTGCCTGTGCCTGGGGTTGGGGCCGGTGCGGGGTCGGCGGGGGTGGCTGGCAGGTCGGCGGTCACCTCGAACCCGCCGCCGCGGGTCGGGCCGGCGCGCAGGACGCCACCGGCCAGGCGGACCCGCTCGGCCAGCCCGGTCAGCCCGTGCCCGCCGCCCGCCGGCAGCGGCCGCGTCCCGGTGGGCGGGGCCTGGTTGGACACCGTCACCGTCACCCCCGACGCGTGATGCCTCACCCGGACCCGCACCGGCGCGCCGGGGGCGTGCTTGGCGGCGTTGGTGAGGGCCTCCTGCACCACCCGGTACACCGCCAGGCGCACCATCGGCGCCAGGTCCGCGGGCTCCTCCCCCGCGCCCGCCGTATCCCCAGCCGCATCCCCGGGTGGGGCGGCCGGCGAGGGGTCTTCGACGAGTTCGACGGGTATGCCCGACGCGCGGGCGCGGGCGGTCAGCTCCGCCACTGCGTGACCGACCGGTACGTCCCGCACGGGCGGATCGTCGGCCGGCACTCCGCCGCCGGCGGCGCCGGGCGGGGCGTCCTCGCGCAGCACGCCGATGATCTGCCGCAGGCGTTCGGTGGCCTCGGCCGCGCCGGCGCGCAGGTCGGCGGCCGCGGCGCGGTGGTGGTCGTCCAGGCCGGGCGCGACCTGCAGGGCGCCGGCGCGCACCGCCAGCAGCGCCAGTTCGTGGCCGAGGGAGTCGTGCATGTCCTGGGCGATGCGGGCGCGTTCGCGCAGCCGTTCGCGTTCGGCGACGATGCGTTGCTCGCGTTCCAGCTGCTCGGCGCGTTCCCACCCGGCGTGCAGCAGCTGGCGGTACTGGCGCCAGTAGCGGCCGACCATCCAGGGCAGTACGCCCAGCAGCACCAGCCAGATCGTCAGCGGGAACCAGACGGTGACGTCGATGCCGCGGATCAGGTTCAGCGTGGTCCCGGCCACGAAGATGCCGGTGAACCCCCACAGGACCGGGCGGGCGTGGGTGCGGCGCAGCCCGGTCTGATATGCCAGGACCGGCAGGGCGAACACGAAGTTGCCGTGGACGGCGATGAGCGCCGTCCCGGTCACCAGGGCCGTCAGCGGCCAGGCCCGGCCGACCGCGATGGCCGCGCCCAGCACCAGCACCCCGGCGAACTCCAGCCACCAGCGGGCCTGTCCCGCACGCGCGGGCAGCACGGTGCCGACCACCATCGGGAACGACAGCGCCGCCCACAACAGCAGGTCCAGCCACGCCGCGCGCCGCGACGGCCGCGCCAGCAGCGCCGCCGCCACCCCCCACCAGTCCCGCCGATCCCGCCAATCCGGCCGCGGGTGCGGGTCGCCGTCGCGGGGTGGCCGCGGGGACGCCGCAGACGCGTCGGCCGGGGCGGGACCAGGCCGCGGCAGGGCCGGGGAGGTCGGGTCGTTCATCCGGCCCACGGTACAAGCCGTCCAACTGCGGTGATACTGCCGAAAGTCAAGCCCTGCCCGCCGGGGCGCGGGCGCCCCGGCACAGCATGTCGGCTCGCCCTGACGCACCCGGTCCGCGGCGGGATCCGGGCCGTTCGAGGGTTGATCACTGGTGGGGGCGCCGCTCAACTACGGTGGTGCCGTGACAGTGACCCGATGGGCGCGGGGACGCACCGCCGACCTGCTGGTCGCGGCGGCCACGACGGTGGTCTTCCTGGGGTGGTCGGCCGCCGTCGCGCGCCCGCAGGACCGGCCGCTGTGGCCGGGCGGCGCCGTGCTGATCGTCCTGATGTGCGGGATCTGGGCGCTGCGGCGGCGGCACCCGGTGCTGGTGGTGGCCGTGGTCACGCTGGCCGTGCCGCTGTACTACCCGATGGGGTACCCCGACGGGCCCGTGGCCCTGGTGCTGCTGCCGGCGCTGTTCAACGCGGCGACGCGCTGCCGCCTGGCGGTGCCGCTGGGCGCCGTGATCGTCGTCAACTGCGGGTTCGTGGTCGTGGGGGTGCTGCGCTCGCAGGGCCGCCTGGACGACCGCGAGGCGGTCGTCAACGGTGAGGCGGTCGGCGCGCTGGGCGTGGTGCTCCTGGTCACCGTGGGGATGGGCCAGTACGTGCGGGCGCGCCGCGCCGAGCTGGCGGCCGCCGAGCGGCGCGCGGCCGAGGCCGAACGCGACCGCGAGGCCGAGGCGCGGCGCCGCGCCACCGAGGAACGGCTGCGCATCGCGCGGGAGCTGCACGACGTGCTCGCCCACCAGATCTCACTGATCCACGTGCAGGCCGGGGCGGCGCTGCACCGCCGTGACGACGCCGACCAGGCCTACGCGTCGCTGGAGGCGATCAAACAGGCCAGCAAGGACACCCTGCGGGAGCTGCGGGCGGTGCTGGGCGTCCTGCGGCACGTCGACGACACCGGCCCCTCACCGGCGTCCAGCACCACACCGCCGGCGCCACCGGCGGGAACGGCGGGAACGGCGGGGGCGGCGGTGGGGGCGCCGTCGCTGGAACTGGCCGGGCAACTGGTCGCGCGGACCCGCGCCGCCGGGCTGGCGGTGCGGCTGACCGGCGACACCGACCCGGAGTTCCTGGGCTCCCTGCCCGCGCCGGTGTCGGCGGCCGGGTACCGCATCGTCCAGGAGGCGCTGACCAACGTGGTGCGGCACGCGCACGCCTCCTCGGCGACCGTGCGGATCACCCGGGCCGACGGCGCGGTGGTGCTGCAGGTCGACGACGACGGCGCCGGGCCGTGCGACCCGGCCGCGCTGGAACGCGGCAACGGGCTGCGCGGCATGCGCGAACGCGCCGCGGCGGTCGGCGGACGCGTCAGCGCCGAGCCCGGACCGTCGGGCGGGTTCCGCGTCCACGCCCGCCTCCCCCTCCCCCACGCCCCCGCAACCGACGACCAGACCGGCGACCAGACCGGCGACATGAAGGAGAACAGTTGATCCGGGTGCTGCTGGCCGACGACCAGACGCTGGTCCGGGCCGGATTCCGCTCCATCCTCGAGGGCGAGGACGACATCGAGATCGTCGCCGAGGCCGGAGACGGGCAGACCGCCGTCGACCTGGCCGCCAGCCTGCGCCCCCGCGTGGTGCTGATGGACATCCGCATGCCCGTCCTGGACGGCCTGGAGGCCACCAGGCGCATCGTGTCCGACCCGCGCCTGACGGACGTCAAAGTGGTGATCTTGACGACGTTCGACCTGGACGACTACGTCTACGGCGCGATCAAGGCCGGGGCCAGCGGCTTTCTGGTCAAGGACACCGAACCGCCCGAACTGATCCACGGTGTGCGGGTGGTGGCGCGCGGGGACGCGTTGCTGGCGCCCACGGTGACGCGCCGCCTGATCGCCGAGTTCGCCGCCCGCATCACCCAGCCCCCGCCCGCCGTCGAGCTGAACCTGCTCACCGACCGCGAACGCGAGGTGCTGGAGCTGGTCGCCGCGGGCCTGTCCAACGAGGAGATCGCCGAACGGCTCGTCCTCAGCCCCGCCACCGCCAAGACCCACGTCAGCCGCATCCTGGCCAAACTCCACGCGCGCGACCGCGCCCAGCTGGTGGTGCTGGCCTACGAGAGCGGCATGATCCGCCCCGGCTGGCTCAGCTGAAAAGCACGACCCGCCCCCAATCCGCTGACAGGTGCCAGCAGGTGGGGGCGGGTCACGCGGAATGCGGTCAGGCGTCCGGGCCGGCGTCCGGGCGGGCTTCGGGGCGGCGGCGGATCTTGCGCCAGGCGGTGCGGATGTAGCCGTTGATCCGTTCGCTGACGCGGCGCGCCGCGGGGAACTCGGTGCCCAGCAGTCCCAGCCCGGCCAGGATCGCCACCACTCCCGGGCCCGGCAGCACCAGCATCGCCACACCCGCCGCGATCAACGCCACTCCGGCGATCGCGACCGCCACCTTGCGCAGCAGGCGCCAACCCATGGCACGGCCCGTCCGCGGCGCCGACGCGACCTCACCGCCCCCCTCGGCGTTCCCCGCGCCGGAATCGGCGGGGTTGGCGGCGGGGTCGGCATGGTGGCGGGTGTGGGTGGCGGTCACAGGGCCTCCTCACTGGGACGACGGGCATCACGACTTGCTCCTACAGACGATCGAAACCGCCCCCGCGGCCCCCACCACACCCCGTCTGTGACCATCACCACACCCGGCCGCGCCTCTCCCCCGGCCCGCTCACCGAACACCGGGCACGGGGACGCCGGGCGCGGGGCAGGGACACAGGTCGGGACAGGCAGGTGAAAGGGGGCGCAAGTCAGGGGACGGGGACCTCGACGTAGCCTTCGGCGCCGCGACGCAGCTCGGCGCGTCCCCCCGTCACCTGCGCCACCCACGCCCCGAAATCCTCCAGCTCGGCCACCGCGACCGGCACGTCGGCCTCCACCAGCCGCCCGTAACGCACCTGGGAGGGCTCACGGCCCCGCCCGTGCAGGTCGCCCAGCAGCCGCCCCGCCAGCGCGTGATCGGCGCACACCGTCACCGTCACCACCGGACGCAGCTCCACCACGCCCACCGCGTCGACCGTCTCGGCCACCGCCTGCCCGTAGGCGCGCACCAGCCCGCCCGCGCCCAGCTTCACCCCGCCGAAATACCGGGTGACCACCGCGACGACCCCCGTCAGGCCGCGCCGCACCAGCACCTCCAGCATCGGCACGCCCGCCGTACCGGACGGCTCCCCGTCGTCGCTGCTCTTGGTGATCTCACCGTGCTCGCCCACCACGTAGGCGGTGCAGTTGTGCGTGGCGTCGCGATGCGCCCGCCGGTGCGCGGCGATGAACGCCACCGCCTCGGCCTCGGTCCGCACCCGGGCCAGCGTGCAGACGAAACGGGACTTGCGGATCTCCAGCTCGTGACGACCCGCCTGCTTGATCATGCGCATGGTGTGCCCTCGAGTCTACGCCCCCGGCCGCTGCATGCCGTTGACGACATATTCCGGCAGCGGCATATTGGGGGGTGTGCCCGGCCGACGCCGGGCAGTGAGGGAGGGGTCATGACCGCCGACGGCACCATAGAACGCCGCGGCCACCGGGTCACGTTCCGCTACGAACGCCGCCTGGCCCACCCCGCCGAGACCGCCCTGCACTGGACCGGCGACGACCAGCACGCCCTGCAACGCCGCTACGCCGCCCTCATCGGCTGACCGCAGCCCGCACGCCCCGCCACGGACAACACCGTCCACGCGACGCCGTCAAGGCGGTGCCATCAAGGTGACGGCGTCGAGGCGGTGTCGTCGAGGTGACGCCGTCAGGACGCCGGGCCGCCGTCGATCATCCCGATCACGTCGGCGATCGACGGCACCACGTGCGAGGGACGGAACGGGAACCGCTCCACCTCCTCCTTACGCGTCACCCCGGTCAGCACCAGGATCGTCTCCAGCCCGGCCTCCACCCCGGCCACGATGTCGGTATCCATCCGGTCGCCGATCATCGCCGTGCTCTCGCTGTGCCCGCCGACCACGTTCAACGCCGTGCGCATCATCAGCGGATTGGGCTTGCCGACGAAGTACGGCTGCACCCCCGTCGCCTTGGTGATCATCGCGGCGACCGCGCCGCACGCCGGCAGCGACCCCTCCATCGACGGGCCGATCGGGTCCGGGTTGGTCGCGATGAACCGCGCGCCCCGCTCGATCAGCCGGATCGCCTTGGTGATCTGGGAGAAGCTGTAGGTGCGGGTCTCCCCCAGCACCACATAGTCCGGGTCCAGGTCGGTCAGCACGTACCCGACCTCGTGCAACGCCGTGGTCAGCCCCGCCTCGCCGATCACGTACGCCGACCCCTCCGGACGCTGGTCCTGCAGGAACCGCGCCGTCGCCAGCGCCGAGGTCCAGATCGACTCGACCGGCACGTTCAGCCCCACCGCCGCCAGCCGCGCCGCCAGGTCCCGGCGGGTGTAGATGGAGTTGTTGGTCAGGATGAGGAAGCGTTTGCCCGAGGCCTCCAGCCGCCGGACGAACTCGTCGGCGCCCGGAACGGGCTGCCCCTCATGTACCAGGACGCCGTCCATGTCCGACAGCCACGACTCGATCGGCTTACGCACACTCATGTCATCATTCTCGCAGGTCTGGATCTTTCCCCGCACCCCTCGCGCGCCGCCGGCACCCGGAGTGCGACACCACACCCTGCCTCCTCGCGGCCCTCCCATGCCCGCCACCGCGATCCCGTCACCGAAAGTTCGCCGCCCCGCCGCCCGCCGTTCCGGGGCGCCGGGACCCTGCTCGCGAGTATCAGCGCTAGGCCGTGACAGCTCGTGCTGGCCGGGGCATTCGCTCGTCTTCGCTGGTCAATGCGTACGGCGGCGGGGTGCCAGGACCTCGGTGACGGCATCGGCGCCGGGTTTGACGTAGCGCAGAGCGGTGCGGGGGTTCTTGTGCCGAGTCTTGCCCATGATGAGCTGCAGCGGCACTTCGGCGGCGCCGAGGTGGGTGGCGTCGCCGTGGCACAGCTGCTAGTCGACCTGATCGGCGACCAGATCGGTTGACCGTACTGGAGGCGTCGGTAAGACGGACGGATGGGCACCCTTGTCAGCCTGGGTGAACACCAGCAGGGTCGGGTTCTCGCTTACTTGTCCCGACCCCAAGGCGTGGGCTGCGTGCAGTTCCCAGCCGACAGCTGCTCGAGCCGCTGCGGGCGGCCGGCGAGGACTTCCTGCTGGGCGTGGTGCGGCGCAGGCGGACCGCCGCGACGCTCACCGCCGCCGGGCTTGCCGCCTTCGCCGCCTACCGGGCGGAGCGGCGGGCCACCGCGGAGAGCGAGGGGAACCGGCTCTGAGCGGCGAAGGCCGGCGCTACGGAGTGAGGACCACCTTGTTGCACTCGTCCTGCTTGTTCTTGAACAGCTCGAACGCGCGCGGCGCCTCGCTGAGCGGCATCCGGTGCGAGATGACGAAGCTCGGGTCGATCTCCCCCGCGCGGATCCGGTCCAGCAGCGGCCCCGTGTAGCGCTGCACGTGGCACTGGCCGGTGCGGATGGTCAGGGAGCGGTTCATGACGGTGCCCATCGGGAACTTGTCCACGAACCCGCCGTAGACGCCGATGACGGACACCACGCCGCCGTTGCGGCAGGCCATGATGGCCTCGCGCAGCACGTAGGGGCGCTCGGTCTCCATCCGGGCGGCCTGCTTGCCGCGGTCGTAGGCGTACATGGCCGGAGTCGGGTGGTGAGCCTCCATGCCGACGGCGTCGATGCAGGCGTCGGGGCCTCGCCCGCCCGTCATGTCGCGCAGCGCGTCCAGCACGTTCACCTCCTCGTAGTCGAGGACCTCGGCGCCGGTCCGCTGGGCCCGCCTGAGCCGGTACGGGAACCGGTCGATGACGATGACCCGGTCCGCGCCGAGCAGGAACGCGCTGGCCGCGGCGAGCTGCCCGACCGGCCCCGCACCCCAGATCGCGATCGTCTGGCCCGGCTTGATGTCGCACATCTCCGCGCCCATGAAGCCCGTCGGGAAGATGTCCGACAGGAACAACACCTTCTCGTCCGGCAGGCCGTCCTCGATCTTGACGGGACCGACGTCGGCGAACGGGACGCGCACGTACTCGGCCTGCCCGCCGGCGAAGCCGCCCAGCATGTGGGAGTAGCCGAAGATCCCGGCGGGCGCGTGGCCCATCAGCTTCTCAGCCATCCCGGCGTTGGGGTTGGAGTTCTCGCACAGCGAGTACAGCTCGGCCTCGCAGGCGAAGCAGGCGCCGCAGGCGATCGGGAACGGCACCACGACGCGGTCGCCGGCGCGCAGGTCACGCACACCGGGGCCGACCTCGACGACCTCGCCCATGAACTCGTGGCCGAGCACGTCGCCCTTCTTGACGGTCGGGATGTAGCCGTCCACGAGGTGCAGGTCGGAGCCGCAGATCGCGGTGGAGGTGACGCGGACGATCGCGTCGCGCGCGTTGAGGATCTGCGGGTCGGGGACGTCGCGGACCTCCAGGTGGTTGCGGCCCGTCCACACGTTGGCCTTCATGCCCGTCCTCCGATCGGCTGTGCGGGATGCTGGCGGAGCTGGCGCAGGGCGCGGTGGCCCTCGGGGCTGCCCTCGGAGCGGACCACCTCGCCGGTCTCCATGACCTGCTTGAAGCGGCGCAGGTCGTCGCGGGCCTGCTGCTCGGGGTGCTCGCCGAACATCCGGGCGACGGCGGCGGCGAGCTTGCGCCCGTGCATGCCGTACTCCAGCGAGACGTCCACGACGGTGCCGCGCCCGCCGGGCCCGTCGGTGAAGCTGACCCGGCCGGCGGTGGGGACGCCGGTGCCGGGCACGGACCGCCAGGCGATGAGGTCGCCGGCCCGCTCGTCGATGATCTCGGCCTCCCACTCCAGGTCGACCACCGGGCCCTTGGCCTTCCAGCGGGAGCGGCGCTGGTCGAGGGAGCGCACCGAGTCCAGGTGGACCATGAAGGAGGGCAGGTTCTCCAGCTCCCGCCAGAAGCGGTAGACCTCCTCGCGCGGCTTGTTGACGGTGATGGAGGCGCGCACCTGCAGCGGGCCCTTGGCCTTGGCGGTGCCGCGCCGGGCGCAGACGGCGTCGAGGGCGGCGATCCCGGCGACCGCGCCGAGCGCAGCCAGCGCGCGGGCGCGGCGAGTGCCCGCGCGGTTGGCGGCGGCCCTGCCGAGGACGCCGAGGTCCATCGTGTCGCCGGCGACCCTGGTCCACGCCCACCGGGCGGGGTTCTTGGCGCCGAGCAGCAGCGCGGCGTGCAGGAGCTCGCGCCCGCCGACGAGCCTGGCGACGGTCGCTGCCCCGGGCGCGTCGTCGACGCCGCACAGGCTGGTCACGGCCCTGGGCGCCGCCAGTTGCGCCGTGCCCAGCGCGAGGCTGGTCCACCCGAGCGCACGGGCGAATCTGTCGGTCATCATGCGTCCTAACACAGGTTGTGGTGGCATGTGTGTACGCCGCAGGCGGCCCCCGGTCTGCCGGCGCCCCTGCGTCCTCCGTCCCCTGCCCCTGACAAAACCGATGACACCAGGGGATCCAGGCACGAAAGTGCAGGTCGCCTGAATTACCGTCCTCGGTGGGCTGCACATCCCGCGCCTGGCCCCGCCCTCGCTCCTCCGCGACCACCGCATCATTACCGGGGCGGCGCCATGACGCCTGAGGTCTTCCACCAGCCGCTGCGCGCCGGCGGCCTGTCCCTGTGGGAACTGGGCGACCTGCTCGGCATTCAATCGACGTCCACCAGCCACGCCACGCCCACGCCACCGAACTCATCGACGCCGTCGTCTCCATCAAGGCCGTCCTCCGCCGCGGCGAACCGACCTCCGCAAAAGGTCACGCCGACACCGGGCCCGCCGCCCGTCGACGCACACGCTGACCCGCCACGTTGGCGATTACCGCCACGATCAGGTCCGACTCCTCCTCGGAGGCCCGCCTGCCGACGTCGCCGGAACGTCGGCCCGGTGGGGCGGCGGAGGTACGGTGACGCGGATTATCGCTGGCCATGGGGGCGGGGCGCCTTCTACAGTGGCCCCTCGTTGATCGCGGACGGGTGGTCGGGGGCGCGGGCGCCGCCGACCGGTCCCGGCCGCGACCGCACCGTCCTGCCCACGTCGAAAGGGAACAACCCGTGAGCGAGCCGTCCGGTGAAACCGTCCCCGGCGTCCGTGCGATCAATCCGCCGGAGCTGGCGCCCGGCCCCGGCTACAGCCACGTCATCAGCGTCGACACCCCGGGCCGCCTCGTGGTGATCAGCGGGCAGATCGCCCTAGACGCCGACGGCGCCCTCGTCGGCCCCGGCGACCTGCGCGCCCAGACCCGGCAGGTGTTCACCAACCTGCACACCGCGCTGACCGCCGCCGGCGCCGACTGGCGGCATGTGATCAAACTCGGGTACTTCGTGCGGGACGCGTCCCAGGTCATCGCCGTCCGCCAGGTCCGCGACGAGTTTCTGCCGCCGGGGGTCGCGCCCGCCAGCACCCTGGTGGAGGTGGCCCGCCTGTTCCGCGACGACCTGCTCATCGAGGTCGAGGCACTGGCCGTCGTGCCCGCCTGACCCGCCCCACCTGCCCTGCGCCGCCGCCACAGCGCGACGGAAAGACAAAAAAGGGGGGTGCGCGGCGTGATCGCCGCGCACCCCCCGCGCTCTGCGCCCCCGGGGACCCGCAGGCCCAGGATCAGACACGCACCCCGTAGTCGGAGGCGATGCCCGCCAGGCCCGAGGCGTAGCCCTGCCCGACCGCGCGGAACTTCCACTCGCTGCCGTGACGGTAGAGCTCACCGAACACCATCGCGGTCTCGGTGGAGGCGTCCTCCGACAGGTCGTAGCGGGCGATCTCGTTGTTGTCGGCCTGGTTCACCACCCGGATGAACGCGTTGCGGACCTGGCCGAAGTTCTGCTGGCGGCCGTCGGCCTCGTAGATGGACACCGGGAACACGATCTTGTCGACCTCGGCGGGCACCGTGGCGAGGTTGACCTTGATCTGCTCGTCGTCGCCCTCGCCCTCACCGGTGAGGTTGTCGCCGGTGTGCTCGACCGACCCCTCGGGGCTCTTGAGGTTGTTGAAGAACACGAAGTGCTTGTCCGACAGGACCTTGCCGTCCTGCGAGCACAGCAGGGCGCTGGCGTCGAGGTCGAAGTCCGTACCGGTAGTGGTCCGCACGTCCCAGCCCAGACCCACCACGACCGCGGTCAGTCCAGGAGCCTCCTTGGTCAGCGAGACGTTGCCGCCCTTGCTCAGACTGACTCCCACTGTGTCTCCCTCCATATCGGTGTCCGCGCGGGCCGCCTCGCCCGCGCGGTCTGTGTTGGGTCAAACGGTAGTCACCCGGCCACGGTTCCCCGGTGCACTTGGCAGATCTCCGCGCGCCGGACGACACGCCGCACGGAACGCCGCACGGAACGCCGGACGACACGTGCCCGACGATACGCCGTGGGCGGCCAGGCACGTCAGGCGTCCAGGACGAACGAGGCCGGGGCGGTGATCTCGGCGGGCAGGTCGAAGGCCTGGGCGTACTCGGCCGCGCGCGGCATCACCTCGTCGCACACCCGCCGCCGCAGCTCCTCGACACGGTCCAGCAGCCCGGCCGCCGCCACCCCCTCGTTCAGCAGCGCCCCGGCGCGCCGCTCGGCCCACCGCAGCGCGTACAGGCGCAGCAACGGCGCCACGGCCGGGTCCGACGCGCACGCCTCGGCGGCGATCTCCAGCAGGACGCGGTCGGCGCACGCCGTCGCGGTCCGCGCGGCCAGCGCGAGGTTGTCGTTCCAGGCGGTGAAGGCGTCGGCGCCGTCCCGCCGCGCCGCCCGCACCCGCGTCGCCAGCCGCTCGCGCGACGCCCGCTCCAGTGACCGCGCCAGATGCGACCACACCCGCGGCGAGGCCAGGTCCCCCTCGTCGGGCACCGTGCCGGCCACCGGCGGCGGCCGGTAGCGGTCCAGTTCGGCCATGGCCCGCGCCGTGTCGAACAGGATCAGCTGGTTGTCGCCGCCGGCGTTGGTGTAGGCGTGGGCCAGGGCGCGGTAGCCGTTGAGCCGGTCGGTGGCGGCGAAACCCGGCGCGCCCGCGTGGACCCGGCACCGCGACACCGTCTCGTGGGCCTCGGCGGTCGCGGCGGCCTTCAGCAGCGCCAGGTCCCGGTCGACCGCCGACCACGGCGCCCACGCCGTCACCGGCCCGCCACCCGCCTGAGCCTGGAGATCCGGCTGTACCCCAGGGGCCGGCGGGGACGGCGCGGTGACCCGCCGCGCCACCGCCGTCAGCGCGTACGCCGACGCCAGCGCCTCCAGAACCGCCTCGCGCTGGTTGCGGTAGTCGGTCAGCGCACGCCGCGGCGCCAGCCGTCCCAGCGTCGTCCGGTCCGCCGAGTGCCGCAGCAGGATCGCCGCGGACGCCCGAGTGACCGCCGCCGACATGGAGATCACCGCCCGCCACACCGGCGGGGCGACGCCCATCGACCGCGTCAGCCGCTGCGCCGGGCCGCCGGCCGGATCGTGGAACGACCCGTCGGCGTCGATCCGCGCCCCGTCGCGCAGCCACGCCCGGTAGGGGACGCGCAGCCCGTCCAGACGCACCGCCGCGTAGTCGACCTGCAGGCCCGACACCTCGGGGGCGGGCACGATCCGCACCCCGTCGCAGACGGAACCATCCTCCCGCCGCAACGGCGCCACGAACACGAACACGCCGCGTTCGACGCCCTCGTGCACCAGCGTCGCGTAGATCGCGGCGGTCTTGGGCAGGCCCGGATGCCCGGTGTTGGTGGGGAACTTGGCCGCCCGCGCGTCGGGCGTGCTGAGCACGAAGTCACCGGACGCGGCGTCGTAGCGGGCCAGTGTGCGCGGCGACAGGTGGCTGTTGCTGCGGCCCACCTCCGTCATCAGCAGCGCCCCGTAGGAGGCCATCGACTCAAGCGCCTCCCGCTCGGGACGCGGCCCCCGCCCGTCGTCCCCGTCCTGCTCGTCGCGGCCGTCGCGGCCGTGGTGCTCGTGGTCGCCGAACCGCAGCACCGGGCCCAGCGCCAGGGTGTAGTGCAGCAGCATCAGGTGGAACAGCGCCGGGTCGGCGGTCGCGGCGCGGTCCAGCAGCGCGCACAGCAGCGGCGGGTCGTCCAGCAGCCGGGCCGCGGGCGGCGCCGCCAGCCCGGCATGCCGCAGCCGCCGGTAGGTCAGGGCGTGCCGCTCGGTGGCGGTCAGCCCGCCGGGGTAGGTGAAGAACTCGCCGGGGATCGCCTCGGCCAGCAAGGCGCGGTTCCCGTCGGTCACGGCCGTGCCGTGCACGAAACGCCGCAGGTCGCCGTCGGCAGCGGGGCCGGATGCGGGTGGGGGGCTGGTGGCCATGACGGCGCTCCTGTCACGATCACGCGTCGGACGGCGAGTCCGCCGACTGCGCCGCACGAACCCCCGCCCGGGACCCGAACCCGCCTGCTGGCGCGCCCGCCGGTGCGGCCGGGGACGCGGGGCCGGTGGCGGGCCGTGCGGCGATGCCGTCGGACGGTGATACGCGCGCCGCACCGCCCCCAGACGACCCCGGCGATGACGGCGAGGTCTGCGATGCCGGGGTGGCGGGGGACGCGGCGGGGGACGTGGCGCGGGCGGGTCGGCGGCGGTGGGAACGCTCGTGCAGCGGCGCCCACGTGCGCGCACGCGGCAGCGTCAGCCGCACGCACTGGCACAGCGTGTCGCCCGGGGCGGCCTCCACGAACACCGTGGCGCCCGCGTCCCGCACCGCCCGCAGCACCGGCGGCAGCCGCAGCGGCCGGGCCATGCAGTCGGCCATCGCCCGGTGCAGGTCGTCGCCGTCGCTGTAGGCGCGGCCGCGCACCGGCGAGTACACCGGCAGCTCCAGGGGCCGCCGCGGCACGTCCCGGATCATCGCGTACCACTCCTCGCCCGCCGCGGCCATCGCCGGATGGTGCGACAGGTAGGGCACCGCCAGCCGCCCGGCCCGCACCCCCTGCCGGCGCGCCGCGTCCAGCACGCGCTCCAGGGACTCCTCCGGGCCCGCGACCACCGTCAGCTCCGGCGCGTTGACGCACGCCACCACCACCTGGCCGGCCGCCCCCGCCCGCCCGATCAGCGTCTCGGCGGACGGTGGGGCGGCCTGCAGCAGCGCCATGCCGCCGCCGTGGCCGTGCCGGGCCAGCACGCGCACCGCGCCCACCGCCAGGCGCGCGCCGTCGGTGACGGTGAACGCGCCCGCGCACACCAGCGCGGCGATCTCCCCGAAGCTCTGCCCGACCGCGAACGCCGGGGCCGCACCGCCCGCGCGCAGCACCCGCTCCACGGCGACCGAGGTGGCGTAGTCCGACAGCTGCGGCACGCCGGGCGTGGCGGCCGCGGCGCGGTAGGACGCCGGATCGTCCAGCAGGACGCGCCGCAGCGACGGCCATCGGCGCGGCAGCCCTTCCTGCACGGCATCCAGCACGTCGGCGACGATCCTGCGCGCGGCGCGACCGGACCCGGCCAGCGCCCGCACCGCCGGCGCACCGGCCGCCCCCGTCCCCGGGAACAGCAACGCCCACCCGTCATCCGGCAGCGCGCCCGGTCGCCCGTCCGGTGGCGTGTCCGGCAGCGTGTCACGGGGTCTGGATCCGGGCGGTGACGGGGAGTGCAGGGACGACACGGCGGTCTCCTCACTCCGGCGGCCGGTCACCTTCGTAACTAAAGTGCGCAGAGCCGCCGAATATGGAGCAAAAGTTACAGGCGATTATTCACTCGCGAAATCGGCCTGACAACCGTCCGTACGACGCGACTTCCCGGCACCGGCGAACACCCCGGCCGACCGGCGGAAGGAACCGCCGCCCGCACCACCTTCCACCCCTTCGGGGTTCCCGCCGCGCGCCGCGAGTCAGGACTGCTCGGGAGGGGTGGTGTAGAAGGCGAAGACCCGGTCGGCCGCCGCGCGGGCCGCCTGCGGGTCCGTGCCCGCCTGGACGCTGGCCTCCCGCCACCGCTCGCTGCTCTCCTGGTAGAACCGCACGCCCTCCGGCGAGGTCATCCAGGCCGCCGCCTCCTGCTGGTCGACGGCCCGGCCCGTGGTCATGTGCAGCGCCAGGCCCATCAGCGCCCCGTCCCACCCGATGCCGACGGCGCCGGGGCCGAACCGCGCCCACATCTCGTCGTCGACGTGCGCGACGTGCTCCAGCTCCAGCCGCGTGCCGCCGTCCTCGACGGGGGTCAGCCGCACCTCGATCCAGCTGACCTCCCCGCCGAACTCCCAGGTGGCGGTGAAGCTCTTGGGCGGGTCGCAGCGCTCGATCGTCCCGCCGGCGTTGCCCTCCAGCTGGAAGCGGCCGCCGGCCCGCAGGTCACCGGTGACCGGCAGGAACCAGCGCGGGATGCGCTCGATGTTGGTGCAGGCGTCCCACACGTCCTCCATCGGCGCCGGATAGGTCTGCGCGATCGTCAGCACCCGCGCCTCCCCCGCCTCCAGCGTCCGGGTGCCGATGGTGCGGGTCACCGCGTTGATCTGCTCACTGACCTCGATCATGAGGGCTCTCCTTGTCAGAGTCGATGGCGCCGCGGCCGGTGTCACCGCGACCCCCAGTCACCAGGGTCACCGCGACCCGGGTCCCTACGACCCGGATCACGGCGCCGTGTCACCGCGCCCGGTGTGGTCACCGCGTCCGATGTCGTCACCACGGCCGGCGGACTCGCCGCGGCCGGCGGACTCGCGCAGGCGGCGTTCCCGCCGCCCCCGCGCCAGCTCGGTGCCCAGCGCGTCCAGGTGCGGCGTCCAGAACCGCCGGAACCGGTCCAGCCAGGCGTCCACCTCCCGCAGCGGCGCCGAGTCCACCGCGTACAGGCGGCGGGTGCCCTGCGCGCGCACCGTCGCGAACCCGGACTCGCGCAGCACCTTCAGATGCTGCGACACCGCCGGCTGGGAGATCCCGAACTCGTCCCGGATCCGCTCCGACACCGCGCCGGAGGTCATCTCCCCCTCGGCCAGCAGTTCCAGGATCCGGCGGCGCACCGGGTCACCGAGAACGTCGAACGCGTGCACGGACCGAAACTATCGACCCCAACTTATTAAAGTCAAGCCTTATATAAGGCGGTGGTTCACCCGACGGTGACGCGGTCCGCCAGCAGCTCCAGCGCGCGGTCCACGTCGGCCTCCTCGGTGTACAGGTGGAACGAGCAGCGCAACCGCCCGGCCCGCACCGACGCCACCACGCCGTGCTCGCGCAGCAGCTCGGCCGTCCCCTCGGGCACCGGCACCGACACGATCGCCGAATCCCCCGGCTCCAGGCCCAGGCCCGCGCGGAACCGGTCGGCCATGGCCAGGTTGTGCCGGTGGACGGCGTCCACGCCGACCCGCTCCAGCAGCTCCAGCGCCGGGGCGTGCCCCGCCCAGCTCTGCCACGCCGGGGACATGTCCAGACGGCGCGCGTCACCGGCCAGCCGCAGCGGCAGCCCGTACAGCGACTCCCACACCTGCGCCCCGGCGTACCAGCCCGCCGCCACCGCCGGCAACTGCGCCAGCAGCTCCCGGTCGCCGGTCAGAAAACAGGTGCCGCGCGGGCCCAGCAGCCACTTGTACCCGCCGACGACCAGCAGGTCGACGCGGTCGGCGGGCAGCGGCAGCCACCCGGCGGCCTGCGTGGCGTCCAGCAGCACCCGCGCCCCGTGCGCGCGGGCCGCCTCGATCAGATCCTCCATGGGGGCCAGGCGGCCGTCGGCCGACTGCACCGCCGACACCGCCACCAGGTCGACCGTGCCGTCCACCGCCTCGGCGATCGACTCCAGCGGCACCGGCCGCACCCGCAGCCCCGGCCGGGCCGCGAACGGGAACAGCACCGAGGTGAAGTCCTCCTCGGCGACCAGCACGGTCGCGCCGTCGGGCAGCCAGGACGCCACCAGCCCCACGAAGTACGACACCTGCGGCCCGATCGCCACCCGCTCGGCGGGCACGCCGACCAGCCGGGCGAACGCGCCCCGCGCCCGCGCCACCACCTCGTCCATCTGCCCGGTGGTCATCCGCCCGGCCGCGCGGTCACGCTCGGCCGCCAACATCGCCTCGTGCGCCGCCCGCGGCGGCAACCCGTAGGCGGCGGTGTTGAGGTAGGTGACCTGGGGGGCGAACTCGCGCCGCGCCCGGTCGATGTCGATCGAAGCAGTCATGCCCCGATCATCGACCACCCCGCCGCCATAACACAAAGGACTATCTTCGAGGCCAGACCCCAACATCATTGATACCTTGCCGGCATGCTGGACCTCAACCGCGCCCGCATCCTGCGCGAAGTCGCCCGGCTCGGCTCGATGACCGCCGCCGCGCGCGCCCTGTCCTACAGCCAGCCGGCGATCTCCCACCACATCGCCCGGCTGGAGGCCGAGGCGGGCACGCCGCTGGTGGTGCGGCACGGCCGCGGCGTCCGCCTCACCGAGGCCGGGCGGATCCTGGTCGAGCACGTCGACGACGCCCTGGCGCGCATGGCCGACGCGCAGGAGCGGCTGGCGGCCATCGCCGGGCTGCGCGCCGGGCGGGCCCGCATCGCGGTGTTCCCCACCGCGGCCGCCGCCCTGCTGCCCGACGCCCTGGCCGCGCTGCGCACCCGCGCCCCCGGCGTGACGGTGTCGCTGACCGAGGCCGAACCGCCCGGCGCCGTGGCCGCGCTGCGCGCCGGGGAGGCCGACCTGGCCGTGGTGTTCGCCTACCCCCACACCCCGCCCGACGCCGGCACGCGGCTGCGGCAGGTCCCGCTGTTCGACGACCCGATCCGCGTGGTGCTGCCCGGCGACCACCCGCTCGCCCGCGCCGACCGCGTCCACCTGGCCGACCTGGCCGACGAGACCTGGGCCTCGGGCTGCGAACGCTGCCGCGGCCACCTCCTGCGCGCCTGCCGGGACGCCGGGTTCACCCCGCGCGTGGCGTTCGCAACCGACGACCACATCGCCGTGCAGCGCCTGGTCGCCCGCGGCCTGGCCGTCACCGCACTGCCCGGCCTGGCCCTGGGCCTGCACCGCGAACCGCACGTCGCGCTGCCGCCCGCCCCCGAACTGGGACGACGCCACGTCAGCGTGCTGCTGCCCGACGCGCCCCGCCCGCCCGCGGTGTCGGCGCTGCTGGACGAACTGTGCGCGGCCGCCGACACCCTGACGAACGACACGCTCACGAACGAGCCCCCGGCGAACGACACGCTCACGGACGGCACGCTCACGGACGGCACCCGGGCAGGCGATATCCGGCCGGACGACCCCTCGGAAACCGCTAGCGCGGCGACCGGCACCTGACAGCCGGCACCTGACGACCGGCGCGTCAAGACCTGCCCGTCAAGACCCGCGCCCGCCGACGACGCGGCCGCCCGCGCGAACGGTCAGGCGGCGGTCACATGCGGCGCCACGGGCCGGTGACGGCGAACGTGGTGCCCGGGTCGTAGACGTTGACGAACATCGTCCGGCCGTCCGGAGAGAACGTCACCCCGGCGAACTCCCCCCACTCCGGCTCGGCCTCGGTGCCGATGTTCTGCCGGTTGCGCGCCATCGGATACACCTGGCGGCCGCGCGTCACCCCGAACACGTGCTGGGCGCCGCTGCCGTCCTCGCACACCATCAGCCCGCCCTGCGGCGCCAGGCAGATGTTGTCGGGCGACTCGCCCGGCGCCTGGACGTCGGTGTCCGGGCCGAACACCACCACCAGCGTCAGGCGCCGCCGCGCCGGCTCATACGACCACACCTGCCCGAAGTGGTCGGCGCCCGACCCCTCCCGGCTGCGGGCGAAACTGGACACGAAGTACACCCGGTCGCCGCCCCAGTAGCAGCCCTCGAGCTTCTGGGCGTGCGTGATGCCGCGCGGGCCGAAGTCCTGGAACCGGATCGGCGTCCGGCGCGCCAGCGGGTCGGGCACCGCCGCCCACTCGATCCGCTCGAACACCGTGCCCGGCTCGCGCACCACCGACAGGTCCGGCACGTCCGGCACCCGCATCGCCTCCAGCCGCCCGCCCGCGCGCAGGCTGCCGAACCCGCCCCGCGGCCGGTGCGGCAGGAACCGGTAGAACAGCCCGAACGGCCGGTCGAAGGCGTCCTCGGTCTCGTACACCACGCCGTCGCGCGGATCGACCGCCACCGCCTCGTGCTGGAAGCGGCCCATCGCCGTCAGCGGCACCGGCTCGGTGCGGCGGCCCCGCGGATCCACCTCGAACACGAACCCGTGGTCCTTGGTGTAGCCGTTGGTGCCCGCCCTGTCCTCGGTCTCCTCGCACGTCAGCCACGTCCCCCACGGGGTGGGGCCGCCGGCGCAGTTGACCGCGGTCCCGGCGATCGCCACGCGCTCGGCGCGCACCCGCCCGGCGGCGTCCACCTCCAGCGCGGTGCAGCCGCCCTTGCCCTCGGGGTCGTAGGTCAGCCCGTCGACGGCGGGCACACGGTGCGCGGCGTCGGGACGGTTCTCGTGGTTGCGTACCAGCAGCACCTCGCCCGCGCGGCGCCCCGGGAAGGCCGCCATGCCGTCGTGGTGACTGGGCACCGGACCCTGACCCGACCGCAGCGGCTCACCCTCCCGCGACAGGATCGTGTAGCGGAACCCGCGCGGCAGGTCCAGCACGCCCTTGGGATCGGGCACCAGCGGCCCGTACCCCGCCGCGCCGCCGACCTCGGCGGCCTGCGCCGAGCCGGAGAACAGGGCCTCCACCGGGCCGGTGAACGCGATCCCGGCGCCGAGCGTGCCGGAACCTGCCAGAAGCCGCCGTCGGGTGACGGGCACTGCCATGGGCCACTCCGTGTGTGCGTCGCCGACGCGAACCGTTCACGGGGCAGACCCCTGCGGTTCACGTTCTGTTCCCGTGTTTGTAACACGGCCCCGCGGCACGGAAACGGGCGAACATTGCCAAGAACCGTGCCGCGCGGGGCCGCGGGCCGGGGGACATGGCGGGCGAGACGCCTGCTCGATGGACGTCTCGCCCGGCCCACGTCTACTCCGGTCCACGTCCCGGACGGGGGGACGTCTCCGCCATGCCCGGCGGGCCCAGGAACGTCACCGCCTCACCACCGCCCATGGCGCCGTGCCGTCATGGCGTCATGGGGGCGCCGTGAGGGGTGTCAGGAGGTGGGGTCCTGGCCGACCTCGCCGCGCCAGGAACCGGTCTCCTGCCCGCCGCGCTCCTCGATGAATTCCTTGAACCGCCGCAGGTCGCCCTTGACGCGGTGCTCCACCAGGTGCAGCGCGTCGGCGGCCTTCTCGGCCATCCCCTGCGGGGCGAACTCCAGCTGCAGCATCACCCGCGTGGTGTCGGGCGCCAGCCGGTGGAAGGTCACCACGCCCGCCTGCCGCGGCTCGCCCACCGACGTCCAGGCGATGCGCTCGTCGGGACGCTGCTCGGTGATCTCGGCGTCGAACTCCCGCCGCACCTTGGCGATGTTGGTCACCCAGTGGGTGCGGGTGTCGGACACCTGGTCGATGCGCTCCACGCCGTCCATGAACTGCGGGAAGTCCTCGAACTGCGTCCACTGGTTGTAGGCGGCCCGCACGGGCACCCTGACGTCGATCGACTGCTCGATCGTGCTCATCGGAAGCGTCTCCTCTCCTTTCGTGACGGGCGTGGGCGTGCCCGTGAGCGACCACCCCAAACAGCCCCGCACGCGGGCGCCGCGCACATCACACCGGGCATCACACCCGGAGTCGCGGGCCGGACGGCGACGTCCGATAAGGTTTACGAACAGCCATTCAATAACCCGTGTCGGAGGGAACGCGCACCGTGGCGCGACCGCGCACCACCAGCGACGAGGCCATCCTGCAGGCCACCGGCCGCGCCCTGCTGCGGCACGGACCCGGCAGGCTCACCCTCGGCGGCGTCGCCGCCGAGGCCGGCCTGTCACCCGCCACCCTCGTGCAGCGCTTCGGCTCCAAACGCGGCCTGCTGCTGGCGTTCGCCCGCCGCGCCGCCCAGGGCGCCAGCCACCCGTTCGACCAAGCGCGCCGCGAGCACCCCTCACCCCTGGCGGCCCTGCGCGCAGCGCTGACCGCCATGGCCTCCAGCGTCCGCGACCCCGAGGAAATGGCCAACAGCCTGGGGTTCCTGCAACTGGACCTGACCGACCCCGGCTTCCGCGAACACGCCGCCGCCCACGCCCGCGCCGTCCGCGAACAGATCACCGACCTGCTCACCCGAGCCGTCGACGCCGGGGAACTGACCGCCGACGTCGACACCGCCGCCCTGGCCCGCGCCGTCCACGTCACCTACAACGGCACCCTCATCCTGTGGGCGCTGGACCCCGGCGGCGCCCCGCTCGCCGATACCGTCCACGCCGACCTGGACGGCCTTCTCGCCCCCTACCGCACACACTGAACCCCGCCGCAGGGCCTAGCGGACGCCGGACGGCACGACGGCCGCCCACCGCGACGCGGCCGCTCAGGCCGGTCCGCCGGACGGACGGGACGGAGAGGAGGGCGGGGGCGGCGGACCGGCGGCGCGCTGCAGCCTGCGGCCCAGATCACGCAGCCGGTCGGCCAACTCCGGCGGCTCCACCACCTCGAAGTCCAGCTCCAGGAACGCCACCCGCAGCGCCGTCCACTCCAGCGACTCCACCCGGGTGCGCAGCAGACAGGTGCGCTCGTCCACCGGCTCCAGCTCCTGGCCGGTGACGCGGAACCTGTCGGCCAGCACGTGCGCCGGGGCGTGCACCCGCAGCACCGCCCGCACCGTGGGACGCGACGCCGCCAGCGACCGCCGCACGAACTGCGCCGCGTCCCCGCCCGGCACCTCACGCGGCGCGAACCGCACCCCCACCGCACGCGGCGCCCGCATCCGGTCCACCCGGAACGTGCGCCAGGCGGCACGGTCGACGTCCCAGGCCAGCAGATACCAGCGCCGCCCCGCCGATACCAGGCCGTGCGGCTCCACCAGCCGCCCGTCCCCCGCCTCCACCGAACCGCCGACCTCATCGGCGTCCCCGGCGCCGCCTTCACCAGCGCCCATGTCGGCGCCCTTGTCGGCGTTCGGTGCGCGGTAGGAGAAACGCAGCCGCTCGTGGTCACGGCACGCCGCCGCCAGCACCGTCAGCGTCTCCGGCGCCACCGTCGGACCCGCCGGCGGCCCGTCGATCGGCACGGTCACCGCGTGCAGCGCCGACACCCGGCGCCGCAACCGCTCCGGCAGCACCTGCTCCAGCTTGGCCAGCGCCCGCACCGTCGCGTCCTCGATGCCCTCCACCGCACCGCCGGCCGCCGCGCCGAGCCCCAGCGCGATCGCCACCGCCTCCTCGTCGTCCAGCAGCAACGGCGGCATCGCCGCGCCCGCCTCCAGCCGGTAACCCCCCACCGACCCCAGCGTCGCATGCACCGGATACCCCAGCTCACGCAGCCGC
Source organism: Actinomadura miaoliensis (assembly GCF_039536785.1). Lineage (NCBI taxonomy): Bacteria > Bacillati > Actinomycetota > Actinomycetes > Streptosporangiales > Thermomonosporaceae > Actinomadura > Actinomadura miaoliensis. The sequence continues at coordinate 30,564 of NZ_BAAAZG010000005.1, read as the reverse complement.
TCCACGTCACGGCGCACCGTCCGCACGCTGACGCCCAGCCGCTCCGCAAGCTCCGGGCCCGTCCACTCCCGCCGCGTCTGCAGCAGCGACAGCAGACGCAGCAGCCGGGCGGAGGTGTCGGTCACCCGCCCAGTATGCCCCGCCAATGAGGACCGGATCCGACCTCATTGCCGCCTAACGTGGCCACCCGGCCGCCAACCGGCCGCACCCAACATCCGTCACCGGCCGAGGAGGGACACCGCCCATGCGGGCCGCGCACCGCGACCACATCCTGATCAAAGGCGCCCGGCAGAACAACCTGAAGAACATCACCCTGCGCATCCCCAAGGAGCAGATCGTGGTGTTCACCGGGGTGTCGGGCTCCGGCAAGTCCTCGGTGGTGTTCGACACCGTCGCCGCCGAGTCGCGGCGCCAGCTCGGCGAGACCTTCAGCTGGTACGTCCGCAACCGGATGCCCCGCCACGAACGCCCCGACGCCGACGTCATCGACGACCTCGCCCCCGCCGTCGTCGTCGACCAGCGCCCCGTCGGCGGCAACAGCCGCTCCACCGTCGGCACCATGACCGACATCCACGCCGTGCTGCGCGTGCTGTTCTCCCGCTGCGCCCACCCCAGCGCCGGCGAGGCCACCGCCTACTCCTTCAACGACCCCCAGGGCATGTGCCCCGAATGCGACGGCCTCGGCCGCCTCGCCCGCCTGGACGTCGACAAAATGCTCGACACCAGCAAGAGCCTCAACGACGGCGCCATCCGCTTCGCCCCCTTCGGCGTCGGCACCTTCCCCTGGCAGCTGTACGCCGAGTCGGGCCTGTTCGACCCCGCCAAACCACTGCGCGAGTTCACCGCCGAGGAGATGGACCTGCTGCTGCACGGCAAGGGCTTTCGCGTGCAGCGCCTCAACCGCACCGGGGAGATGGGCCACAACGCCTACGAGGGCATCGCCGAACGCTTCCACCGCCTGTACCTCAAACGCGGTCTGGAAACCCTGCCCGACCGGCAGCGCCGCGAGGCGCTGGAGATGGTCACCGACGGTGTCTGCCCCGCCTGCGACGGCGACCGCCTCAACGCCGCCGCCCGCGCCGCCACGATCGGCGGACACAACATCGCCGACTACTGCCGCATGGAGATCGGTGAGCTGATCGGCGTGCTGGAGGGCATCGACGACCCCGTCGGCGCCCCCATCGCCCAGGCCGCCGTCACCCGGCTGCGGCGGCTGGAGGCCATCGGCCTGGGCTACCTCAGCCTCGACCGCCCCACCGACACCGTCTCCGGCGGCGAGGGCCAGCGCCTGAAGGTCGTGCGGCACCTGGGCTCCAGCCTCACCGGCATGACCTACATCTTCGACGAACCCAGCGTCGGCATGCACCCCAGCGACGTCGGCCGCCTCGGCGAACTGCTCGTCCAGCTGCGCGACAAGGGCAACACCGTCCTGGTCGTCGAACACGACCCCGACGTCATCGCCATCGCCGACCACGTCATCGACATGGGCCCCGGCGCCGGCACCCACGGCGGACACGTGGTGTTCCAGGGCACCGTGTCCGCGCTGCGCCAGGCCGACACCCTCACTGGACGCCACCTGCGCCGCCGCACCCCGCCCAAACGCCACGTGCGCCGCCCCACCGGCCGGCTCACCGTCACCGACGCCACCACCCACAACCTGCACCACGTCACCGTGGACTTCCCCACCGGCGTGCTCACCGCCGTCACCGGCGTCGCCGGCTCGGGCAAGAGCACCCTGGTCCACCGCGAACTGCTGCCCCGCCACCCCGAGGCCATCGTGGTCGACCAGTCGGCCATCGCCGCCTCACGCCGCGCCAGCCCCGCCACCTACCTGGGCGTCATGGACCACCTGCGCCGCCTGTTCGCCCACGCCACCGGCGCCGACCCCGGACTGTTCAGCCACAACGCCAAAGGCGCCTGCCCCGACTGCGACGGCAACGGCGTCATCGTCACCGACCTGGCGTTCATGGACCCCGTCACCACCACCTGCCGCACCTGCGGCGGCACCCGCTACCGCCCCGAGGCGCTGCGGCACACCCTGCGCGGCCACACCATCGCCGACGTCCTCGACCTCACCGCCGGCCAGGCCCTGCAGGTGTTCACCGAACGCCCCGTCGCGACCCGGCTGCGCGCCCTCACCGACGTCGGCCTGGACTACCTGCGCCTCGGCCAGCCGCTCAGCACCCTGTCCGGCGGCGAACGCCAACGCCTCAAACTCGCCACCCGCCTGCACCGCACCGGCGCCCTGTACGTGCTGGACGAACCCACCAGCGGCCTGCACATGGCCGACGTGGACGCCCTGCTCGCCCTGCTGGACCGCCTCGTCGACACCGGCAACACCGTGATCGTCATCGAACACGACCTCGAGGTGATCAAACACGCCGACTGGATCATCGACCTCGGGCCGGGCGGCGGCAAACACGGCGGCCGTGTCCTGTTCACCGGCACCCCCGCCGAGCTTCTCACCGCCACCGGCTCCCTCACCGCCGACCACCTGCGCCAAAACCTCCGCCAACCCTCCGGCGAACACCCGGACGACGCGGCCCTCCCCGCCTGACCCCGCCCCCGGCGATCCTTCCCCGCCGCGAACTTGAGGCCAAGCCCGGGCCCGGGGCGTCTGCCGGTCGGTTCAACATGCGGGTGACATGCCGGGTGCGCAGGAAGAGCCCCGGTCGTGCGCCATCACGCCGCACCGGTCGGCCGCGTTGACCACGGCGGTCAGAGAGCCAGCGCAACAATCTGGTCGCCGTAGTGCTGCGCATTCGAGCCCAGGTCTGTTCGCCTGCCCGTCACCAGGGCAGCGGCCCGTCCTCGCTGAAGAACCCGGCGGTCGGGCCGTCCACGCCGAGCGTGGCCAGGCGCACCACCACCGCGGCACCCTGCGCCGGGGTGAGGTGGCCGGTGTGGTTGTTGCTGTCGGTGTCGACGTAACCGGGAGCGGCGGCGTTGACGAGGATTCTGTAAGGCGTTCCAGCGGGCGATCGAAACCGGCGACCTGCGGCGACGCTGAGTCAACCCCGTTCTCCCCGAGCCGGTCGGAACCCGACCGCCGTGCCCCACTTCCAAACGAGATCAACAGTGTTTCAACTGGCACCCAGGAAAGGAGCCAAGCTCGTGACCGAATACCCCGTGCGCGTGATCGGGCGTGTCGAGTCGTCCCTGACCGATCCAGCGGCGGCACCACGGCAAGCCGACGAGGGAGCCCCCGACGCCTGGCTGGTCTTCGACGACCGGTACGCACCCGCCCTGCAGGGACTGGCCCCGGGCACCGACGTGCTCCTGCTCACCTGGCTCGACCGCGCCGAGCGCGACACGCTCACCGTCCACCCACGCGGCGACGCGACCCGCCCGCGCGCCGGCGTCTTCGCCACCCGCAGTCCCGACCGGCCCAACCCGATCGGCCTGCATCAGGTGCACATCCTCACCATCGCCGGAACACGCGTCCACGTCCGCCACCTCGAAGCCCTCGACGCAACGCCGATCCTGGACGTCAAACCTCTCCTCACCCCAGACAGATGACTGTCACCCGGTGACGATCGCTCCGCCTGTTCGCCCATCGGTGTGAGGAGGGGGAGCAGCCGCCATGGCTCGTGCGGGACGGCTTGCGGGAGCGGAGCGAGCCGTTGCCGCCGAAGGCGCAGCGGCGTGCGGACGCGGCGCGCCGTGATGGGCGCGGGTTGCCCGCCACGACACCGCGCTGGTCGACCAGGCCGGTGACCTGGTGGCAACGCCGCCCCACGTCGGAGCCGCCCAGGCGCACCACGTGACGAATCCGCGCCGACCGCCGGCATGGACACCAAGGTGCCGGAGGCCGCCCGCAGGCAGGCCGGACGCTCGGCGCCGGGAACCTCACCCGCTGGCGGCGTCCGGCCGCGGCGCGACGGGACGGGCCGCGGTGCCGAAACGGTCCCGGTACGCGGTGGGCGGCACGCCGACGTGCCGCAGGAACGCCCGCCGCATCGTCTCGGCGCTGCCGAAACCGCTCAGCCGCGCCACGGTGTCGACACCGTCGTCGCCGGTCTCCAGCAGGCAGCGGGCCGCCTCCACACGCGACTCCTCCACATACCGTCCCGGGCTCACCCCCACCTGCTCCGCGAAGACCCGGCTGAAGTGGCGGGGGCTCATGGCCAGCCGCGCCGCCATCGCCTCCAACGACAGGTCGGCCGCGGGCTCGGCGGCGATGTGGTCCAGCAGAGCGCGCAGGGCCTCACGCCGCACGGGCCGGGTCCGGGCGCGCCGGCTGAACTGCGACTGCCCGCCGGGCCGCTGCATGAACACCACCAGCCAGCGGGCGACCTCGCGGGCCAGCGCGGCACCGTGGTCCTCCTCGACCAGCGCGAGCGCCAGGTCGATCCCCGCCGTCACACCCGCCGAGGTCACCACGGGACCGTCCCGCACGTAGATCGCGTCCGGCGCCACCGTGACACCCGGATGCGCGGCGGCCAGCCGATCGCAGTACGCCCAGTGGGTGGTCGCGCGGCGCCCCTCCAGCAACCCGGCCGCGGCGAGCAGGAACGCGCCCGTGCACACCGAGGTGACCCGGCGGGCCGCGGCGGCCGCCTCGCGCACCCCCGCGACCAGACCCCCGTCGGGCGAGACGTCCGGGGCCAGGCCGCCCGCCACCACCAGCGTGTCCAGCGGCGCGGCCGCCGACAGGCCGGTGTGCACACCCAGGCGCAGACCCGACGACGTCGTCACCTCCCGGCCGTCCGGCGAGGCGAGCCGCACCCGGTACCCGCCGCGCAGCAGCCGGGCGGCGCCGTCGAACACCTCCGCCGGGCCCGTGACGTCCAGCGACTGGACGCCGTCGTACACCACGATCAGCACCTCCCGCATGCCGACAAGCATGCTGCAGGCGCCCCGGCCGGCGGACCCCGGATGTCCTGATCCGTGGGCGACCCGTCATTGATGACGCGCCGCCGCATCCCCGAAGCTGAAACCGCCCTCGATCAAGCGCCCCGATCGAGCCAGACGACCATCACCGGAAGGGAACCGCCATGGACGCGGCCTTCGTGCTCTACGACAACATGACCGCCCTGGACCTGATCGGCCCGTACGACGCGATCTCCGCCATGCCCGAGGTCACACCGCACTTCGTCGCCGCCCGCCCCGGCCCGATCCGCTGCGACTCCGGCCTGGTGATCCAGGCCGACACCGCATTCGACGAACTGCCCCGCCCCGAAGTGATCGTGGTGCCGGGCAGCTCGACATGGCACGCCGCCCTGGACAACGAGCCGCTGCTGGCGTGGCTGGCCACCGCCCACCCCACCGCCACCTGGACGACCTCGGTGTGCACCGGCTCGACCCTGCTGGCCAAGGCCGGCGTGCTGACCGGCCGCCCCGCCACCACGCACTGGCTCGCCCGCGACCTGCTCGCCGACCTCGGCGCCGTGGTCAGCACCGAACGCGTGGTCGTCGACGGCGACGTCATCACGGCGGCGGGCGTGTCGGCCGGCATCGACATGGCCCTCACCCTGATCGCCAAGCTCTGGGACGAACACCGCGCCCAGCTCGTCCAGCTGATGTTCGAGTACGACCCGCGGCCGCCGTTCGACGCCGGATCCCCCGAGACGGCGCCGCCACAGGTCGTCGCCCTTGCCCGCAGCCTGCCTTCCCACAACTGACCGCCCGGATCGCCCCCACGGCAGACGCCGCCCACCCCAGCGACCGTCCCCCCACCCCCCGCAGCCGCAAAGGGCCACCATGCCTGCCCCCGGCCGGGAACGCCCTCTCTGGAGCGCCACCTGACGGTCGTGTCGACGCGCTCCCGGCCGCCCACATCACAATGACGGGCACGAGTCGGCGTTCGTGCAGGCGATGATCGAGCTCGGGATGGAGTACGCGGCGGTGGTGCGCGACGACCACCGGCTCTTCGTCGACGCTTCCGCAACCACCAGATCCCGAGCCTGTGAACGGGGCCTGTGACCGGTGTGCGGCCGCCGCTGTGACCGGCGGCGGCCCGTCACCGCCGTTAGCCGTTCACAGCCCTCGGCCGGGCACTCGGTTTACGTTGCCGTGCCAAGCCGTCGTCCGTATCGGCATGACGCTCATCGACTTTGGTCGATGGCGGTCGGACCCATCGGCCGATGCCGCCCTCCCCCTGGTCCCGGCACGCTGAACCCAGTCGATACGGGAGGATCAGTGTCCACGACCAGGGGGAGCGTCATGACCGACGCGGCTGCCGGCGGCCGCTGGCTGCTCGACCACGACGGGCATCGCCTGCAGGTCGAGACCGAACGCGTCGGCTGGATGCGCATCGTCCGCCTGTACGTGGACGGCGTCCAGCAGGCCGAGACCCAGGCACTGCACCAGGCCAAGCTCCCCTACGGCGACATGTCCGTGCTGGTCGCGTTCGACCCCCTCGGCCTGCTGGACGGCCAGGCCGCCCGCTGCGTCCTGGCCCCGCCCCGCCCCGACGACGACACCCCCGACAAGAAGGACGGCGCCGAAGACGGCGAAACCAAGGACGGCGAGGCGAAGAAGGACGGCGAGGGAAAGGAGGGCGGCGACTCCGGGCGGGAAAAAGTCCCGTTCACGCCTCCGGAGGGCACCCGCGCCGCTCGCCGCGAACGCCTGGCCCGCGAGCACCCCGCCCTGTACGCCTCACGGCACGTCGTGGCGGCCACCGGCAAGGTGGTGTTCGGGATCCTGGGCATCAGCGCCCTGATCAGCGCCGTGGTGCGGCTGCTGGTGTCCTACCTGCCGCGCCCCGACGTCGACCTGCCCGACATCGACCCGCCGGACCTGCCCCTGCCCGACATTCCCTGGCCCGATATCCCCTGGCCGGACATCGACCTGCCCGACGTCGCCCTGCCCGCCTGGCTCCAGGCGATCCTGGCCACGACCAAATACTGGATACCGATCCTGATCGCCATCGGCGTCGCCGTCCACGAGGTCGACCGGCGCAAGAAACAGGACCGTGGACGCCGCGAACCCGCCGCCCCCGAGAACACCGACACCAAGGACGCCGCAGACAAGGACGCCAAACGGGGGAAGGGCGAGAAGGGCGCCGGGGAGCCGAGCGACCGGCGGTCGTGACGTCGGCGTGTGCGGGAGGTCAGGGCCACAGGCCGGTCCTGTCCAGGGCTTCGGCGGCGGTCGCTGCCCGGCGGACGGCGTCCAGCGGGCGGCCGTGCTCGTCCAGGACCTGCCAGCCGCCCAGCTGCACCACCGGCACCCCGCCGCGCCGCACCGCCAGCGCCACCTCCGACAGCGTCCCCCACGACCCGCCCACCACGATCACCGCGTCCGCCGCGTTGACGATCACGTTGTTGCGGGCCTCGCCGAGCCCCGTCGGCAGCACCACCGTCAGGTCCTCACAGGCCCCCACCCGGTCGTCCGCCGACAAAACCCCCACCACCACGCCGCCCGCCCGGTACGCCCCGGCGGCCACGGCGGCCATCACGCCGCCGTAGCCGCCGCACACCACCACCGCGCCCCGCTCGGCCAGCAACCGCCCCACCTCACGGGCCCGCTCCCATTCGGTGCGCGAGCACTCACGCGGCCCGCACACCGCCACCTGTACCGCCACCGGCGCCTACTGGGCGCCGTGCCGTGCCGCGACCTCGTCGATCCGCCGCGCCAGCGCGAAGTCCCGCTCGGTCAGCCCGCCCGCGCTGTGCGTGGTCAGCGTGAACGTCACCGTCCGCCAGCGGATGTCGATGTCGGGGTGGTGGTCGGCCTCCTCGGCCGCCCGCGCCACCTCGCCCACCAGGTCGATCCCCGCCATGAACGACGGCGCCTTGAAACGCCGGTGGATCTGGTCGCCGTCGCGCGCCCAGTTCGGCAGGTCCTTCAGACGGGCGGTCACGGCGGAATCGTCGAGCCTGTCGGCCATCGGTTGCCTCCCCTTGTCGCATGACGCGGCCAGCCGTGCTGCGCCGGACGCGGTCCGGCGTCCCTGCGCCAGGTGCCGTCCCTACCGACGTTAACCGCCGTCCACCGCGCCGTCCCGGCGGGCACGGGTCACCGGGCCGTCAGGTCGTAGACGGTGACGCCGCCGACCGTGCGGGCGGTGAAGTTGGCCTGCACCCACTGGGCGATCCGCTGGGCGGCGTCGCTGCCGCCGGCCGCACCCCCCATGCCCCCGCGCCCCATGCCCATCCCGTCGCCGACGAAATAGTGGATCTTCTTTTGGGTCACGTACGCCTGGAACCGCTCCAGTGTCGGGGCCGGGTCGGTGCCGTTGAACCCGCCGACCGCCATTACCGGCGTTCCCGTGGCCAGCTGGTACCCGGCGGCGTTGTTGGACCCGACCGTCGCGGCCGTCCACCGGTAGGAGCCCGCGTTCGCCTTCAGCAGCGCCACCAGATCAGCGCTCGGCGTCGGCGAGTTCAGCAGGCCCCCCGGCCGGCCGCCGCCCGGGGCGCCGCGTCCCTGCCCCGAGCGGAAACCGCCGCCGTCACCGCGAGCACGGCCCGGCCAGCCCCCGTCCAGGCCTCCGTTCATGCCCCCGCCGGGCGCCCCGGCCTGCGGACCGCCCTGCGGCATGCGCCGCGCACCACCCGCCATACCGCCGGGCATACCGCCACCGGGCATGCCGCCCGGCCGTCCGCCGCGGCCGGAACGTCCTGGCCCGAAACCCGCCGACGGCCCGGCCGTCACGATGGCCCCGGTGTGCGGGGTGGTGACCGTGTCGCGGGCGTAGGCGGCCGGGCCCGCCAGCGACGCCGCCACGGCCACCGCCGCCGCCACCGCGACGGCACGTCCCGGCAGATACGCGGCCCCCAGCAGCACCCCGGCGGCCACCACACCACCCACCAGCACCACCGGGGCCAGCCACGGAAGCCAATCCGGCGTGCGGTGCAGCAGCGTGTACGACCACACCGCCGTCACCGCCACCACCGCCGCCAGCGTCGCCGCGGCCGCCGCCCGCCGCCGGCGCGGCCACAGCAGCCCCGCGCCCACGCCGGCCAGCGCGGCGACCGCCGGAGCCAACGCCACGGTGTAGTACTCGTGGAAGATGCCCTGCATCAGGCTGAACACCACGCCGGTGACCAACAGCCACCCGCCCCACAGCCCCAGCGACGCCCGCACCCGGTCGGTACGCGGCGCCCGCCGCACCACCCACAGCCCCGCAATCAGCAGGATGAGCGCGGCGGGCAGCAGCCAGGAGATCTGGCCGCCGTTGGCGTAGCCGAACATGCGGCCCCACCCGGCGTCCTGGTTGGTGTTGCCCAGCCCGCCGACCTCGTTGCCGTTGAGCCGCCCCAGCCCGTTGTAGCCCAAGGCCAGCTCCAGCACGCTGTTGTTCTGCGACCCCCCGATGTAGGGACGCGACCCCGCGGGGAGCAGGGCGACGATCGCCACCCACCACCCCGCGGCGGCCACCATCGCGGCCGCCGCCAGCGCCAGCTGCCAGATCCTGCGGCGCAGCGGCGTCGGCGCGGCCAGCAGGTACACCAGGCCGAACGCGGGCAGGACCAGGAACGCCTGCATCATCTTGGCCAGGAACCCCAGCCCCACACACGCCCCACACACCACCAGCCAGCGGGTGCTCGCCTGCGCCTGCGCGCGCACCAGCGCGTACGCCGCCACCGTCAGCAGCAGCACCAGCAACGCGTCGGGGTTGTTGAACCGGAACATCAGCGCGGCCACCGGAGTCAACGCCAGCACCGCACCCGCCAGCAACCCCGCCCCGGCCTCCACGCGCGGGGTGACGGCACCGGCGAGCGCACGCCGCACCGCCGCGTACACGGTGGCGACGGTCGCCACGCCCATCACCGCCTGCGGCACCAGGATGCTCCAGGAGTTCACCCCGAACACCCGCGCCGCCAACGCCATCGGCCACAACGCCGCGGGCGTCTTGTCCACGGTGATGGCGCCGGCCGCGTCCGAGGAGCCGAAGAAGAACGCCTTCCAGCTGGACGCCCCGGCCTGAACGGCGGCCGAGTAAAAGGAGTTCGCCCACCCCGAGGCGCCCAGGTCCCACACGTACAGCACGGCCGTGGCCGCCAGCAGCACCAGCAGCGCCGGACGCGCCCACACCGGATCGCCGCCCAAAGACCGTTCACGCGCCCGAAGGACGGGCACGGCCTCCAACACACTCGCCATGGATTCTCCTCAGCCCAACCGGTACAGCTGCCCGCCGCCCATGGGCGACGTCGTCGCACTGCCCGACGTCGAGTCGCCGCTTGAGCCGCCGTACTCGCTCGGGTCGACCTGCTCGCCGTGCTGCTGCACCCAGGACGAGACGTCCGAGCCGCCACCGGAACCACCGCCGCCCGGGCCGCCTGCGCCGAAGCCCCGCCCGCCGAGCAGGATGTAGCGGAGCCTGCCCTCCTTGACGTACCGCTGCAGCTTGTCCACGGTCATCGCCGGGTCACGGCCGCTGAAGCCGCCCATCGCGATGACGGGACGGCCGGTCTGCAGGATGATCGAGGACGCCTCCATCGCGCTCGACACCGCCACCAGCCACTCGGCCGACCCCTGGTTCTTCTCCAGGTAGGAGATCATCTGCTGGTCGACCATGCCGCCGCGTCCACCACCGGACCCGCCAGGCCCGCCCGAGCCGCCAGGCGCGCCACCGGGCACGCCCGCCGAGCCGTCGCCGCCCAAGCCCGCACCCGGCCCGGGCATGGGCATCTGCTGCGGCATGCCACCACGAACCTCACCGGAAGCCCCGCCCGGCATGCCACGCCGCGCGCCATCACCCCGGTAACGGAACCCCTGCCCGCCCGGGAACCCCCGGCCACCGGGACGGCCGAACCCGCCGGGCCCCATCTGCGTGCCGGGACCCGCCAGCGGATTGCTGCCGTTCACCGGGGACGACGCCGCCGACGCCGCGTACGCGCCCGGCCCCGCCAGAACCGCCACCAACCCCAGCACCAGCCCCGCGACCGTCACCGACCGTCCCGCCCGCGGGCCGAACCGGGCGACCAGCAAGGCGCCCACGGCCAGCACGGTCACCGCCGCCACCAGCCACCGCAGCCACGGATGCCACTCCGGAGTGCGGTCGAGCAGCACGAACGCCCACCCGCCGGTGACCGCCACGCCCGCGGGCAGCACCCACGCCCACGCCGCCGAACGCCGGTACGCCTCGTACAGCAGCACCGCCCCCGCGCCGGTCAACGCGCCGATCGCCGGGGCCATCGCCGTGACGTAGTACGGGTGGAAGATGCCCCGGGCGAAGCTGAACACCACGAAATGCACCGCCAGCCAGCCGCCCCACAGCACCAGCGTCGCACGCTGCAGGTCGGCGCGCGGCCGCCTGCGCAGCAGCACCAGCCCCGCCACCAGCGCGACGGCCGACAACGGCAGCAGCCAGGAGATCTGCCCCCCGACGATCTGGTTGAACATGCGGCCCGCGCCCGCGGCGCCACCGAAACCACCGCCACCGCCCGGCCCGCCGCCGGGGCCACCGCCGGGGCCGTCGCCCTCACCGAACACCCGGCCCAGGCCGTTGTAGCCGATCACCAGGTCCCACACGCTGTTGTTCTCGCTGCCGCCGATGTAGGGGCGGCGGTCGGCGGGAACGGCGTCCACGATCGCCATCCACCACCCGGCGGCCACCACCAGCACGCCACCGGCCGCCAGCAGGTGCCACACCCGCCGCACCGGCCCGGGCCTGCCCGCCACCAGGTACGCCAGCGCCAGCGCGGGCACCACCACGAACGCCTGCAGCATCTTGGTGTTGAACCCGCAGCCGACGAACACCGCCGCCAGCGACAGCCACCGCAGCCGCCCCGACTCGACGGCGCGCTGGCACGCCCAGGCGGCCAGCACCAGGAACAGCACCAGCAGCGTGTCGGGGTTGTTGTCGCGGTTGATCGCCACGGTGATCGGCGTCAGCGTCAGCACCCCGGCCGCCACCAGCGCCGCCACATGCCCGAACGCGCGCCGCACCGTGGCGTGCAGCACCGCGACGGCCGCCACGCCCAGCAGCGCCTGCGGCAGGAGCATGCTCCACGACCCGAACCCGAACACCCGCGCCGGCAGCGCCATCGCCCACAACGCCATCGGCGGCTTGTCCACGGTGATGAACGACCCGGCGTCCAGCGACCCGTAGAAGAACGCCTTCCAGCTCTGCGTCGCGCTCTTGACCGCCGCCGCGTAGTAGGTGTTGGCGTAACCGTTCTTCGACAGCCCCCACACGTACAGCGCGAAGGCCGCGAGCAGCACCCCCCACAGTGCGGGCCGCGACCAGCGCGGGTCGTCCGGGCCGCCCAGGGCCAGCCGCCGCAGACGGCCGGACCCGCGTGGCGCACCACGGCCGTCACCGGTGGCGCGGGTCTGCTGCGACGCCGCGGGGAACGTCTGTGTCGAATGTGCGGGGGTGGTCATCGGGTCTCTTCCGTGTCGGGACGACTCTGGGCAGGATCACGCGAAAACGAAGCCGAAGCAGGAGCCGAAGCAGGAGGCGAAGCGGACGCGGCGGCAGTCTCGGGGACAGTCTCGGGGACAGGCGCGGAGACGGGCGCGGCGGGGCGTCCCAGGCGCCGCGGGTGGAAGATCCAGGCGCGCATCAGCAGGAACCGCACCAACGTCGCCACCCCGTTGGCGCACACCAGCGCCACCACCTCCACGACCCGGGACGCGCCGGGCGTCAGCGCGTGCAGCAGCGCCAGGCCCCCGGTGCTCAGCGCCAATCCCAGCAGGAACGCCAGCCCGCCCTCCAGCTGCTGGCGCAGCGCCCGCTCGGGCCCGGTCACCCCGAAGGTGAAGCGGCGGTTGGCGGCGGTGTTGCCGACCGTGGTGACCACCAGGGACAGCGCGTTCGCCCACAGCGGCCCCATCACCGTGCGCAGCAGCACGAACAGCACCAGCTGCGCGATCGTGCTGAACACCCCGATGATCGCGAACGAGGGGAGCTGCCGCGCCATCCCGGCCGGCAGCCGGGGCCTGGGCCGCCCACCCACCGGCGCGCGGAACGCGCCCGTCAGCATGCGGCGTCCCACCCGCGCCATGCCTTTCAGGTCGTCCAGCGCGGTGCGCAGCACGTCCACGCGGCTGTCGGGGTCGTCCACCCAGTCCACCGGCACCTCGTGGATGCGCAGCCCGTTGCGTTCGGCCAGCAGCAGCAACTCGGTGTCGAAGAACCACTGCTCGTCCTCCACCGACGGCAGCAGCGCCTGCACGATCTGCGTGCGGGCGGCCTTGAAACCGCACTGCGCGTCGGTGAACCGGGCCGCCAGCGTCGTGCGCAGCAGCAGGTTGTAACACCGGGAGATCACCTCCCGTTTGGGGCCGCGCACCACCGCCGACCCCCGCGTCAGCCGCGACCCGATCGCCAGGTCGCTGTGCCCGGAGATCAGCGGCGCCACCAGCGGGAGGAACGCGTCCAGGTCGGTGGACAGGTCCACGTCCATGTAGGCGACCACGTCGGCGTCGCTGGCGCCCCACACGTGCCGCAGCGCGCGGCCCCGGCCCTTCTGCTCCAGCCGCACCGCCCGCACTCCCGGCAGTTCGGCCTCCAGTTCCCGCGCGACCCGCCAGGTGCCGTCGGTGCTGGCGTTGTCGGCCACGGTGATGCGGAACCGGTAGGGGAAGGTCTGCTCGAGATAGGAGTGCAGCCGCCGCACGCTGCCCGCCAGCACGTGCTCCTCGTTGTAGACGGGCACGGCGATCTCCACCAGGCGTCCCCGTCCGCCCGGACCGGGCGGGGACGGCGACGGCCCGGCGGGGTCGGCCCGATCGGTGACCAAGTGACTCATGGGAACACGCTGACCGGGCGGTGTGGGAAGGCCCTGAGTCCTTCCTTAACCCCGCATGAGAAACCCCGCCCGCCCGCGTCACAAATGGTGGCGGCCCCGGGGGGCGCGTTTCAGTCCGGGCGGGACGGGGAGCCGGGTAGGTGCACGCGCACCAGCGTGCCGCCCCCGTCCGCCGGGTCCAGGCTCACCTGGCCGCCGCTTTCGCGCACCACCCGCGCCACGATCGACAGACCCAGCCCCGACCCCGGCAGGCTCCGCGCCGACGGCGAACGCCAGAACCGGTCGAACACGTGCGGCAGCTCGTCGGCGGAGATGCCCGGCCCCTGGTCGCGCACGGTCAGCTCGCCCGCGCTCAGCCGCACGTCCACCGCGCCGCCCGGCGGGCTGAACTTCACCGCGTTGTCCAGCAGGTTCACCACGGCCCGCTCCAGCGACCCCGGGTCGCCGCGCACGAACCACGGCTTGGCCTCCGTGCCGATGCGCAGCCCCGGGCCGCGCAGCCGGGCACGTTCCACCGCGCGTCCCACCACCTCGTGCAACGCCACGATCTCCCGCGAGGGCTCCTGCTCGGCGGGACGGGCCAGCTCCAGCAGGTCCCCGACCAGGCTGGACAGCTCCTGCATCTGCGCCTTGACGTTCACCAGCATCCGCCGCCGCGTGTCCGGCGGCAGCTCCCGCCCGGTCTCCTGCGAGCGCAGCAGCAGGTCGATGTTGGTGCGCAGGCTGGTCAGCGGCGTGCGCAGCTCGTGCCCGGCGTCGGCGATCAGCTGCTGCTGCCGCTCACGGGAGGCGGCCAGCGCCGCGGTCATGGTGTTGAACGACCGGCTCAGCCGCGCGATCTCGTCGCGGCCCTCCTCGGGGATGCGGGTGTCCAGGTCCTCGGTGCGGGCGATGTGCTCGACCACCTCGGTCAGCTCGTCCACCGGACGCAGCGACGCCCGCGCGATCACCAGCCCCGCACCGGCCGACGCCAGCACCCCCAGCGCCGTCACCGCCACCAGGAACAGCGCCAGCGTGTTCAGCGGCGCGGTGACCTCCTCCAGCGGGATCGCGAACGACACCGCCGCGCGGGTGCCGTCCTCGGCCAGGAACGGACGGGTGAAGATCCGCACGTCCCTGCGGTTCCCGTCGGCGTCCACTCCGGTGCCGTCGTGCAGCGCGTCCGGCCGCGCTCCCCGCGCGACCTGCGCGTCCGCCGGCGTCACCGTCAGCGCCCCGGCGCCCGGAACCGTGCAGGGGCCGCCCTGCGGGGTGACCACCTGCATGATCGTGTACGGGCCGGGCAGCGGCCGCACCTGGCCCTCGCTGGTGGCGGTCGGCGTGCACGCGGCCAGCACGAACGCCAGGTCCCGCCGCATGCGGAACACGCTGGGCCCGCCCGGGCCGCCGGGACCGCCGTGTTCGCCCATCAGCGGCCCGCCGATCCCCATCAGCCGCTGGTCCAGCTTGTCGTACAGCTGGTCGCGCACCAGGAACCAGCTGGCCGAGGCGCACACCGCCACCGCCACGGCCACCGCCAGTGCGATCAGCAGCGCCAGCCGCCCGCGCAGCGGCAGCCGGCGCATCATGACGCCGATCTCAGCACGTATCCCACGCCGCGCACGGTGTGGATCAGCCGCGGCAGGCCGCCGTTCTCGGTCTTGCGGCGCAGGTACATCACGTACACCTCCAGGGAGTTGGAGGCGGGCTCGAAGTCGAAGCCCCACACCGTCTCCAGGATCTGCTCGCGCGTGAGGACCTGCCGGGGGTGCCGCAGGAACATCTCCAGCAGCATGTACTCGGTGCGGGTCAGCTCCAGCGGGTTGCCGGCGCGCGACACCTCGCGGGTCAGCGTGTTCATCCGCAGGTCGTCGAAGGCCAGCAGGTCCTGCGCGCCGTCCCCGCCGCCGGCGGCGCCGGCGGCCGCGACGGCCATGGCGCTGCGGCGCAGCAGGGCCCGCACGCGGGCCAGCAGCTCGTCCAGCTCGAACGGCTTGACCAGGTAGTCGTCGGCGCCGGCGTCCAGCCCGGTCACCCGGTCGCCGACCATGTCGCGGGCGGTCAGCATCAGCACCGGCATCATCGCGCCCCTGGCCCGCAGCCGGCGGCAGGCGGTCAGCCCGTCCATGCGCGGCATCAGCACGTCCAGCACCACCAGGTCGGGACGGGCGCGCTCGACCTCCTCCAGCGCGGCGACGCCGTCGGCGGCCCCGGCGACCCGGTACCCCTCGAACTCCAGGCTGGTGGTCAGCGACTCGCGCACCGCGGGCTCGTCGTCCACGACCAGAATGCGCGCACCCGCCGCCGCCTGCTGCGTCCCCGGCTCCATGCACACACCGTAACCAGCGGGCAGCGGTGCCCACGCACGGCGCGGACCATTCTCATGGATCTTTCAGGAACCCTCAGGGCACCCTCAGGACGGGGCGTCCGGCGGCAGCGGGACGAACACGGCGGGACGCGGCGCCGCGGCGGGCACGGGACGGCGCCGCAGCCCCGCGCTGTAACGCGACGGGTTCCGCAGCGCACCGACCTTGATCTTCGGCACGGCGGGCACCGGGGCGCCGGTGGCCGCGCCGAACACCTCCGAGGTCACGGGCCCGGCCAGGGACGCGGTGGCGCGTGCGGCGCGGGTCAGCAGGTCGGCGACCGACACCTGGCCGTCGCGCCGGGACGCGGGCTCGGGCGCCGGACGGGTCGCCGCGGTCCAGCCGCCGCGCATGACGTCTATGACCACCTCCCGCGCCACCTCGCGCATCAGCCCGCGCAACGCGACCTTCATCGCCTCGCGCAGCGCGTCGCGCAGCAGCTCGGCCATGACCGCCTCGATCGCGGCTGTCGCGGCGCGCGTGGCGGCCTGCGCCGCCAGGTCGCGGGCGGTGCGGGCCACGGCGCTGCCCGCGACGGCGGCCACCAGGTCGCCCGCCGAGCGGATCCGGGCGTTGCCGGACGCCCGTCCGGCGGCCTCGGCGGCCGCGTCGGCGACCTCGACCGCCATGTCCGCCACGGCCGAGGTCACCGGTGTGATCCCCGCCCAGTCGGCCGCCTCCCGCGCCCGCGCCCGAGCGGTCCCGGCCAGCTCGCGGGCGGCCTCGCGGGCGGTCTGCCGCACGACCCGTACGACGATGTCGCGGCCGGCGACCAGCGCCACGTCCACGGCCACGTCGGCGACGGTGTCGAGCGCCGAGTCGACGATCTGGCGGGTGGCGGCCTGCACGACCGGCGAGGAGGCGGTGCGTTCGGCCATCTCCAGCGCGGTGGCGGTGGCGGCGCGGGCCAGCGGGCTGCGCACGGCCAGCCGCCACGCCGCCTCGGCCATCGGATGGGACGCGGCCTGCTCGACGATCTCCACCGCGGCGGTGCCGACCTCCAGCGCGGTGCCGGTCAGCACGTGCGACTCGGCCGCCGCGCGGGCCTGCGACACGGCCCGGTCGGCCGCCTCCCGCGCCAGCCGCGTCGCGGCCTGGCGGGCCGCCTGCTCCACGGCGTCCATCGCGGGGCTGCGCGACACCTGCTCCACGATGCGGGTCGCGGCGCGCTCGGCCGCCTGGCGTCCCAGCCGCCGCACGGGTCCGGACGCGGTGGCCGCCAACCGGGCGGCGTCGGCGGCCGACGGCGCCAGCACGCCCTGCCACACGTCCTCGATCCGCTCGGCCGCCGCCCGGTCCAGCCGCGCCGGCAGCGCCACGGCGTGCGGGTCGGGACGGCCCTGCCCGGAGGGACGGTCGGCCGCCACCTCGGGCACCACTTGCGGCGCCGCCTCGGGTGCCGCTTCGGGCACCGCCACGGCCTTGCCCGTGCCGGTGTTCTCGCCGCCGGTGTCCTCGACCTGCTCGTCCACGGCCACGCCCCCTATGACGTACTGGTCTTCACCTTCACCATAACTTCCGTTGACCCCAAGTCGAGATCGATCTCGAGTTCGCCTGGACGGCGCCGCCGACACGTCGCCGCTGTGTATGCCCCCGAACCCGGCCCGTTCTCACCCCGCTCTCACCCCGCGTCGGAAACGCGCGAAGAGGCGCCGGCGAAGGCGCGGCGGGCCTGGGCCAGGAAGGCGCGCACGGCCGGGGTGTGGGTGTTCTTCCAGACCAGGGCCAGCATGGCGGGCGCGTCCGCGTCGTCGATGACCCGCGCGGTCAGGCGGTCGCGGTAGGCCCCGGCCATGGAGCTGGACAGGATGCCCACGCCCAGGCCGCGGCCCGCCAGGTCGGCGATGGCATCGGCGGCGCTGACCTCGAACGCGATCACCGGGTGGACGTCGCGGGCGGCGCACGCCCGGTCGAACACCGTGCGCAGCCCCGTCCCGGGCGGCATGCACACGATCGGATGGGCCCTCAGGTCCTCCAGCGTGACGTGGGGCCGGTCGGCCAGGGGGTGCCCGGCGGGCACGGCCGCGACCAGCCGATCGCTGGTGACCGTCAGCGCGGGCAGCCCGCCCGGGGCGGCGGTCGCGGTGCCGACCAGGGCCAGGTCCAGCGCGCCGTCGCGCACCCCGTCCACCAGCCGGTCCGAGCCGTCCTCCAGCAGCGCGATCTCCACCCCGGGATGCGCCCGGTGGAACCCGGCCAGGGCGTCGAACAGCGGCGTGACCGTGCAGCCGACCACCATGCCGACGGCCAGGCGGCCGCGGATCAGGTCGCTCACCTCGCCTACCGCCTGCTCGACCGCCCGGGCGGCGGCCAGCGCGGCCCGGGCGTGCTCCAGGGCGGCCTTGCCCGCGACGGTCAGCGTGGCGGTGCGGCCGGAACGGTCGAACAGTTCGGCGCCCAGCTCGCGCTCCAGCTGCCGGATCTGGGCGCTGACCCCCGACTGGCTGATGCGCACCCGCTCGGCCGCCCGCGTGAAGTTGCGCTCCTCGGCCACGGCCACGAAGTACTCCAGCTGCCGCAATTCCATAACTGCTGATTCTAGTTTCCATCAGAACAATCTGTTGGACTTCTGGCAGCGGCGCGGGCAGGCTGAAGAACGTTCCACCCGAACCCACCTCGAAGAACCTCGAAGAGGAGACGTCATGGCCGAGTACGAGAAGGCGATGCGCCCCGAAGACCTCACCCGCCTGTTCGTCGAACGCGCCAACGCCGGCGACGCCGCCGGGATCGCCGCGCTGTACGAGGAGGACGCGGTGATGGCCTACCCGCCCGGCGCCCAGACCGTGGGCCGCCAGGCCATCCGCGAGCTGTGGGAGAAGGTGCTGGCGGCCCGGCCCCGCTTCGAGCCCGAGCCGCCGCTGCCCACCCTGATCAGCGGTGACATCGCCCTGACCAGCACCCCGCCCAAGGACGGGGCGGGCGCCCGCGCCCAGGTGGTCCGCCGCCAGCCGGACGGAAGCTGGCTGCGCCTGCTCGACCAGCCCGAGTTCGTCCCCGCCGCGGGCTGACGCCCGGCAACCCGACGCCCGGCAACCCGACGCCCGGCAACTCGGCGGCGGGCACCCCGGCGGCCGGCTCGTGGGGCCGGCTTGTGGGGCCGGCGACGTCAGCGGCCGCAGGAGCGGCAGGCGGTGCGGGTGCGGCGCGCGTACCCGGCCGCCGCGACCGCCATCGCCACGCCCCACAGCAGGTAGGACGGCACGGCGACCCAGAAGAACGCCTCGGGCAGCACCAGCCCTCCGCTCGGCGGGAACGGGTTGCGGCCTTGCAGCCGCTCCCCGACCATCAGCACCAGCATCAGCCCGAAGTACACCACCATGCCGCCGGAGATCCCGGCCGCGGGCCACAGCACCAGCGGCCGGGGCACCCTCCGTCCCGCCGCCAGCGGAACCCAGCGCGGCCACACCCGCCCCCAGCCGTGCGCCAGCGCCAGCGGCAGCACTGTACCGGCCAGCACGAACCCCGCCTCGAACAACACCGCCGACACCCCGCCGGTCATCGGGTTCTCCCCGAACCCCACGCACGCCTGCGCGACGAGCCGCAGCGCGCACCCGGCCACCGCCAGGTAGGCGGCGGCGAACACCCAGCGCGGGGTGTGGCCGAGCGCGGCGGGCGCGTTGTCGCCACGACCGCACACCGCGCAGCCGTCCCGGGTGCGGCGCTGGTGCGCCAGCGTCGCCAGGCCCACCAGTACGGCCACGCCCAGGCACGCCGCCCTGCTCAGCGCCCCAAGCGGGTAGAAGCGGACGCCCAGCCCCGGCAGGATCCCGCCCACCACGTCCAGCAGGAACAACGCCGCCGACGCCACCAGCGCCGCGCTCACCGCCCAGCCGGCCGCCAGCAGCCCGCGACGCGGCAGCCCCACGGTCACCGCCTTCGGCGACGCCCACAGCAGCCCCGACACCACCGCAGCGGCGCCGCACAGGCCCGCCGATGACCAGCCGGTGAACACCATCAGGTCCCCGTCCACCGGCGACAGGGCCTCGGGCATGTGCCCCGCCTGCCAGTACACGCGCAGCATGCCGTACAGCGCAGCGCCCACCAGTGCCGCCCGAGCCACCGCAGGACGCGCCGGCGCGGCACCCGGCGGTGCGGCGCCCGCCCGCTGTTGCGTCCGTGCCGCTGCTCGAATGGTCGACTCCATGACCGCCATGTTCCGGCGCGCCCGCCCGCCGCCACCTCCCCGTCGCGGCCGATCCGCCTCCCCCGCGCGGGGGGGCACAAGGGGGGCACAAGGGGGGCACAACGGAGCACATGAGAGCACGCGGGAGCACGGCGCAGCCGCTTGACCTCAGGTTCGGTTGACATTGCAGGCTCGCCCCCGACGACACCGACACGTTAAGGAGTGATCATGGCCGTGCTCGGCATCGGGGTGATCCTGCCCGGCGTCACCGTGCAACACCGGCAGCGCCTGGACCTGCGGCAGGCCGCCCGGCACGCCGAGGACGCGGGACTGGACGGCGTGTGGCACGGCGACCATCTGGCCACCGGCGCCCCCGCCCTGGACGTGACCGTGGCCCTGGCCACCGCGGCGGCCGCGACCTCGCGCATCCGGGTCGGCGCGAGCGTGTTCGTCCCCGCCATCCGCCCCCTGGCCTGGGCCGCCAAGCAGATCGCCGGCCTGCGCCACGTCTGCGACGAACGGCTGGTGCTGGGCGTCGGGTCGGGCGGCGGGCCCGGCCAGTGGGCCGCCGCCGGAGTCCCCTACGGCGAGCGCGGCCCCCGCACCGACACCGCGCTGGAACTGTTGCCGCGCCTGCTGGCGGGCGAGCGGGTGCGGCTGCCGGGCGAGCCCGGCGAACCGCACGTCCAGTTGGCGCCCGCCGTGCCGATGCCGCCGGTGTGGGTGGGCAACGCCTCCCCGGCGGCGATCCGGCGGGCCGCCCGGTTCGGCGACGGCTGGTTCCCCTCCCTGATCGGTGTCCGGCAGGTCGCCGAGGGCGCGGCCCGGCTCGCCGAACTGGCCGCCGCGCACGACCGGCCCGTCCCGCGGATCGCGGTCGGCGCCACCGGAGCCGTCGGCAAGGAGGCGGACCTCCCCGGACGCGCCGACATCGCCGCCGGCATCGCCGGCGCGTACGGGCGGCCGGTTGAGGAGGTGATGGACCTCCCGCTCACCGGCGAGCCGGCGCGGGTGGCCGACCGGCTGGCCGCCTACGCCGACGCCGGGGTCCGGGACGTCGTCGTGGGCGTGGCCGGAGGGGACTGGCGTGAGCAGTGCGACCGGCTCGCCGAGGCCCGCGCGCTCCTGCAGTGAACCCCGCAGGGAATCCGCAGTGAACCGGGGTGAGTCCGGCGTCCGCGCGGATTCTTCACACAAAGAGTGTTAACAACGGGCGGTTTGTCTGATAAGTGATGAAGGTGACGGCAGTCACACCAGGGAGTGTCCATGGCCGTTCACCTTCCGTCCCCCGCCGACCCTCCGTTTCCCCGAACCGCCCCCTCCCACGACACCTTCGCTCCAGACACGTTCGCCCCAGCCACGTCACCTCACCACACGTCCCCCGCGACGACTCTGCCCCGGCGGACCGTGCTGCGCGCCGCGGCCGCCGCCGGAGGCGGCGCGCTGCTGCTGGGCGCCTGCGGCACCCGCAAGGACGCGCCCCGCCGCGCCACCGGCGACCCCTGGCGGCAGTTCGCCGGAACCACCCTGAACTTCATCTCCGAGAACACCGCGCCCACCGCCGCCATCGCCGCCGACCTGCGGCCGTTCACCCGGCTCACCGGCATCCGCGTCAACATCGTCACGCTGGAACTGTCGGCCCTGGTGCAGAAGGTCGCCCTGGACCTGGCCTCCGGCGAGGCCCAGTACCAGGTCATCTACGCCGACCCCTACCAGGTGCTCGCCCCCTACTCCAAGGGTCTGGTCGAGCTGCGCGAACTGGCCGCCGACCCGAGCCTGCCGCCCCTGCCCGGCGGATTCGGCGACTTCATCCCCACCCAGCTGGACGCCGCAGGACGCTTCGCCGCCTCCGACAAGGTGTTCGCCCTGCCCTACGACTGCCCCACCATGATCTGGCAGTACCGGCGCGACCTGTTCGACAAGTACCACGACCGCATGGCCGCCGACCTGGGCTTCGACCCCACCCCCGGCGACGACTCCACCTGGGAGCAGTACTACGCCATCGCCAAGTGGTTCACCGACAACGTCGACGACGTCCCCTACGGCACCGGCCACCAGGCCAAACAGCACGACTCGCTGATGAACGACTTCTCCAACGTGCTGTGGGCCCACGGCGGGAGCTACTTCGACGACGACCCCGCCGTCGGACGGCTCGGCACCGTCGACCCCGGCCCGTGCCGCCTGGACGCCGACGCCGCCGTCACCGCCGCCGAGTTCTACCGCAGACTGCTGGCCGTCGCCGACCCCGCCTCGCGCACCTGGGACTGGGACGGCGTCGGCGCGGCGTTCCGCGCCGGACGCCTGGCCATGTGCCCCAACTGGCACGAGTTCGCCGCGAGCAACGAAGAGGTCATGCCCGGCAAGGTCGGCTACGCGCCGCTGCCCAAGGGACCGGCCCGCCGCGCCGGCATGTACGGCGGCACCGGCATCGCCATCAGCGCCAACACGCTGCCCAACGAACGCCGCGCCGCCTGGCTGTTCCTGCTGTGGGCCACCTCCCCCGACACCCAGCTGCGCGGCCTGGCCAGCAAGGTCGGCGGCGGCACCCCCACCCGCCGGTCGGTGTACGAGCGTCCCGACGTCAAGGCCGCCGCCCGCCGCCCGTCACCGATGCCGAACCTGCTGACCACCGACGCCGTCGAACGGACCTGGCGCACCGAGAACATCGGCCTGCGCCCCAAGATCCCCATGTGGAACGAGTGCGACACCGCCATCTACACCGAGGTGTCGCGGATGCTGGCCGGTGACGCCTCGCCCGCCGAGGCGATGCGCTCGGCACGCAGACGCTTCGACCGCATCATCGCCAGGGGGTGGGCGGCATGACCAGCTCCACCGCCCCCGCCACCCCCGCCGACAGCGCCACCGGCACCGCCCGCACCGCACCGCGCACACGACGCGCCCGCCGGCTGCCCGGCTTCGAGGGACGCATGATGGCGCCCGGCCTGCTGCTGCTGGCCGCCCTGTCGATCGTGCCGTTCCTGGCCATCATCGTCATGAGCCTGGCCCGGGTGCGGCTGCTGGGCGGCGTCGGCCTGGAGTGGGTCGGCACCGACAACTGGACACGGTTCTTCACCGACCCCGACCTGGGCTGGACCTGGGTCCGCACCGCCGTGTACTTCACCCTCACCGTCGGGCTGGAGATGCTGCTGGGCGTCGGCCTGGCACTGGCGGTGTGGCGGCTGGCGCGCGGCCGCAACGCGGCGCTGACACTGCTGCTGCTGCCGATGTTCGTCGCGCCCGTCATCGTCGGGCTGCTCGGCCGGTTCCTCACCGACTCCACCTTCGGCCTGTACACCTGGGTGCTGCGGCAGGTCGGCTACGACGGCGACATCATGGGCTCGAAGGTGTCGGCGTTCACCGCCGTGGTGCTGATGGACGTGTGGGAGTGGACGCCGCTCATCACGCTCATCGCGCTGGCGGGCCTGACGTCCATCCCCGCGAGCCTGCGCGAGGCCGCCTCCATCGACGGCGCCGGCGGCCGGAGCATGCTGGTGCACATCATCCTGCCGTCCATCTCCAACGTGCTGCTGGTGGCGCTGCTGATCCGCTCGATGGACGCCATCCGCTACTTCGACGTCATCTGGGTCACCACCGGCGGCGGACCCGCCGACGCCACCAAGACCGTGCCGGTCCGGCTGTACGAGACCGCGTTCCGCTTCTTCGACCTGGGCTACGCCGCCGCGATCGGCCTGGCCATGCTCGCCGCGTCCATCGTCGTCGCCCGCGCGTTCATCCGCGTCCTGGACCGGGAGGGACTGACCCGATGACCCGCGAAACGCCCCTGGAGCGCGGCAGCCGCCGTTCCCGCGTCGCCGCCACCGTCGTCGTCGCCGTCGGGCTGGCCTGGACCCTGGTCCCGCTGGCCTGGATGGCGCTGTCGTCGGTGAAACCGTCCGAGCAGGTCACCGCCGCCACGCCCGACCTGCTGTTCACCCCCACCCTCGGCAACTACCGCGAGCTGTTCACCGGCGCCAACGACCTGGCCCCCTACATCTGGCACAGCATGCTGGCGGCCGGGGCCGCGGCGGTGCTGGCGGTCGTGCTCGGCGCGCCCGCCGGGTACGGGCTGGCCCGCACCCGCACGCGCGGCAAACGGCACCTGTCGTTCTGGATCATCTCCACCCGCATGGCGCCGATCGCCGCCGTCGTGCTGCCGCTGTTCCTGATCTACCGGCGGCTCGGCCTGCTGGACTCGATTCCCGGCCTGGTGCTGGCCTACCTGACCTTCAGCCTGCCGTTCGCGATCTGGCTGATGAGCGCGTTCTTCGCCCAGGTGCCCTACTCCCTGGAGGAGTCGGCGCTGGTCGCCGGCTGCTCGCGGTGGCAGGCGTTCTGGTACGTGGTGCTGCCGCTGACCAAACCCGGGCTGGTCACCACGTTCGTGCTGTGCCTGGTGTTCTCCTGGAACGACTACGCCTTCGCGCTGGTGTTCAGCGGCCCCGGCTCCCAGACCCTTCCGATCGCGGCCAGCCAGCTGGTCACCCAGACCGGCATCGACTGGGGACAGCTCACCGCGATCGGCACCATCGTCGTCGTCCCGATGATGCTCGTAGGAATCGCCGTCCGCCGGTGGCTGGTCACCGGCCTCACGCTAGGAGCGGTCACAGGTGAGTGAGACCATCCCCGCCACCATTCCCGACACCATTCCCGCCACCATGCGGGTGTCGCTGCTGCGCGGGGTGCACGACCTGGTGCTGGACGAACGTCCCGTGCCCGAACCGGGCCCCCGCCAGGTGCTGGTACGGGTCAGCGCCGTCGGCACCTGCGGCTCCGACGTCCACTACTACGAGGAGGGCCGCATCGGGAACTTCGTGGTGCGCCGGCCCCTGGTCCTGGGGCACGAGTCCGGCGGCGTGGTCGCGGCGGTCGGGCCGGGCGTCACCCGCAACCACCCCGGGCAGCGCGTGTCCATCGAACCGGGCGTGCCGTGCTTCACCTGCGACCAGTGCCGCACCGGCCACTACAACCTGTGCCCGGACATGCGGTTCTTCGGCACCCCGCCGATCGACGGCGCGTTCAGCGAGTACGTCGTCGTGCACGAGGCCATGGCGCACCCGGTGCCGGACACCCTGTCCGACGAGGCCGCCGCGCTGCTGGAACCCCTGTCGGTCGGGGTGTGGGCGTGCCAGAAGGGGGGCGTCGGCCCCGGCTCACGCGTCCTGGTCACCGGCGCCGGACCGATCGGGCTGATCGCGGCGCAGACGGCGCGCGCGTTCGGCGCCGGCGAGGTCATGGTCACCGACGTGCGGCCGCACCGCCTGGAGCTGGCCGCCGACCTGGGCGCCGACGCCACCGTCAACGTCGCCGAACGTCCCGTGTCGGGCTTCGAACCCGACGTGCTGCTGGAATGCTCGGGCGTGCCCGCCGCGATCGGCGCGGCCATCCGCCTGGTCGGCCGCGGCGGCCGCGTGGTGCTGATCGGCATGGGCGGCGATGAGATCCCGCTGCCGCTGGACCACGTCCAGCGGCACGAGATCCAGGTCACCGGCACCTTCCGCTACGCCAACACCTGGCCGACCGCGATCGCGCTGGCCGCGTCCGGCAAGGTCGACCTCGACCGGCTCGTCACCCACCGCTTCGACCTGGCCGAGGCCGAACGCGCGCTCACCGTGGCGGCCCGCGACGAGACCGCGATCAAGCCCGTCGTGCGCCCCTGAGAGGACAGGGGTGAACCGCAAGGGGCGTCCCTCCGAGGCCGCCGTGGAACGACGCCGCCAGGACATCCTGCGTCACGTCATGGAACGCGGCGAGGCGCGCATCGACGACCTGGCCGCGCGGTTCGGGGTCAGCCTGATGACCGTGCACCGCGACCTGGACGACCTGGTCGAGCGGCGGCTGCTGCGCAAGCTGCGCGGCCGGGTCGCGGCGCTGCCGTCGCTGACCGTCGAGAGCGCCGAACGGTTCCGCGAACGCCTGCACGCCACGGAGAAGGACGCCCTGTGCGCGGCGGCCGCCGGGCTGGTCCGTCCCGGCACCACCGTGCTGCTGGACGACTCCACCACCCTGCACCCGCTGGCCCGCCGCCTCGCCGGCGTGGAACGGCTCACCGTGGTCACCAACTCGCTGGCGATCGCGATGATCCTCGGGCACGCCGACGGCGTGGAGGTGGTGCTGCTCGGCGGCCGCTACCGGGGCGACTTCAACTCCTGCTCGGGCCCCGACGTGACCGCCGCGCTCGCCCGCATCACCGCCGAGCAGGCGTTCGTGTCGGCCACCGCCGTGCTGGAGGGCCGCCTGTTCCACCCCAGCCGCGACTCGGCCGAGGTCAAGGAGGCCATGCTCGCCGCGGCGCGCCGCAACATCCTGCTGGCCGACCACTCCAAGTTCGGCAAGACCGCCACCTACGCCTACGGCGACGCCGCCCGCTACGACCTGGTCGTGACCGACGCCGCCACCCCCGCCGAGGAGATCGACGCGCTGCGCGGCCTCGGCGTCCCCGTCCAGATCGTCCACCCCGCCTGAAGATCCACCCCGCTGACAAGGAGCGTGCCGGCATGCGAGCAGCGCTGATCGAGACCCCCGGAACCGTGGCCGTCACCACCGTGCCCGACCCCGCGCCCGGGCCCGGCCAGGTCGTCGTCGCCGTCGCCGCCTGCGGAATCTGCGGCACCGACCTGCACATCTTCGACGGCGACTTCGCACCCACCCCGTACCCGATCGTGCCCGGCCACGAGTTCGCCGGTGAGATCGTCGCCGTCGGCGCGGGCGTGGCGGGCCTGCGCACCGGCGACCGCGTGGCCGTCGACCCGTCGCTGTTCTGCGGCGCCTGCCACTACTGCGAACGCGGCCAGGGCAACCTGTGCGAGAACTGGAACGCCATCGGCGTCACCCGCAACGGCGCCTGCGCCGAGTACGCGCTCGCGCCCGCCGCCAACTGCCACCGGCTCCCCGACCACCTGGACGTGTCGCACGCCGCGCTCATCGAACCGCTGTCGTGCGCGGTGCGCGGGTTCGACCTGCTGCCGCGCCGCATGGGCGACCACTACCTCATCTACGGCGCGGGGACGATGGGCCTGATGATGCTGCAACTGGCTCGCCGCGCCGGGGCCGCGTCCATCTCGGTGGTGGACCTGAACGCCGCACGGCTGCCGGTCGCGACCCGTCTCGGCGCCGACGCGGTGGCCGCCTCGGCCGACGAGTTCGACCGCCCGCAGGGCTGGGAGGTCGTCATCGACTGCACCGGGGTGGTCGCCGCCATCGAGGACGGCCTGACCCGCGTGCGCCGCGGTGGCACGTTCCAGCAGTTCGGCGTCGCGCCCGCCGACGCCACCGCCCGCTTCTCCCCGTTCCGCGTCTACAACGACGAGATCACCATTGTCGGCAGCATGGCCGTCCTGCACAGCTTCGGCCGTGCCGTGGACCTGATGGGCCGCGGTGTCATCGACCCCGACGTCGTGATCAGCGACCGGTTCGCCCTGGACCGCTACCCCGAGGCCCTGAACGCCTTCCGCGACGGCATCGGCCGCAAGCTGCAGATCCGCGCCGCGGCCGACTGACGGCCACATGCTCACGTGCCGACGCCCGCCGCCCCGCGTCCCGGCGGCGGTGGCGGCGCGCCGCGGTGACGTGTCAGCAGCCGCATCGCGACGATCCCGCACAGCGGCCCCGGCGCCAGCACGGTGAACGCCCACTGCCACCCGACCGCGTCCGCCGCCGCCGGCACCAACCAGATCGTCACGCCGGTGAGGGTGAACCCGCAGGCCATCTGCACCGTCAGCGCGCTGCCGACGAGCCGCTGGTCGGCCAGCTCGGTGACCAGCGCCGAGAACTGCGGAGAGTCGGCGACCACGGTGAAGCCCCACAGCAGCCCCGCCAGCGCCAGCACCCAGGGCGGCGCGTGCAGCAGCGAGCCGATCAACAGTGCGCAGGCCGCGGACCCGGCCATCATCCAGATCGCCGCGCGTTCACGGCCGAAGCGGTCGCCGAGGACACCGCCGACATAGTTGCCCACCCCGCCGGCCACGAAGACCGCGAAGGTGACGTAGGCGGCCAGCGCCGAGTCGTCCAGACCGCGCGGCCGCAGCGCCGCCGAGTAGAACAGCAGGAACCACGACCACATCGCGTACAGCTCCCACATGTGGCACAGGTAGCCCACCACCGCCAGCCGGGTGCCGCGGTCGGCCAGCAGCCGTCCGACGAGGCGCGGCTCCAGACGGGCGCGCGGGAAGGGGTACGGGCCTTCGCGGACGGCGACCACCACGATCGTCCCACCGAGCGCGGTGAGCACCGAGGTCGCCCAGATGACGGTGTGCCAGTCCAGCCCGCCCAGGCCGTTGACCAGATGCGGCGCCCCGGAGCTGACGGTGAGCGCGCCGACCAGCAGCCCCATGGCCGCGCCCAGGCCGGTCCGGTACCAGGTGGCGACGAGCTTGAGCGCCGGCGGGTACACGCCCGCGATGAAGAACCCGGTCGCGAAGCGCACCATGCTCGCCACGACGACACCGTCGGCGGCCAGCAACGCCGCGTTGGCCACGGCCGCGCCCAGAGCACTGACGAAGATCAGCCGGACGGGAGCCATCCGGTCCGGCAGGCTCGTCGCCGCCGACACCAGCGCTCCGGCCACGAAACCCCACTGCACGCAGATGGTCAGCCAGCCGGCCGCGCCCGCCGACAACCCCCATTCGGCGCGCAACTGGGGAATCACGGCGGAGGCCGAGAACCAGGTCGACTTGAGCAGCAGCAGTGTCAGTGCGAGCGTGCACAGGTTGCGGCGGGCGGCACGGCTCATGGTCCTCCAGCGCGATCTACGGCCCGGGCGTCCGCCGCCGGGCACGGAAAGCGGCGACGCCGCCGCGGTTGAGACAGGCCCGCGAGCAGTAGCGGCGCCGCCGTCCCCTGTTCAGGTCGGCATACACCCGGTCGCAATCGTCCAGGGCGCAGACACCGAGCCGGTCGACGCCGTACTCGCACACCAGGGTCGCCAGACCCATCGCGGTGTGCGCCCGGAGCCGGTCGGGCAACGCGGCACCGGACACCGCGTAGTGCATGTGCGGCCCCAGACCGTGGTCGGAGATGTGCGGCTGCATGGGGACGGCGGCCAGCAACCCATTGAGCAGGGCGACCGCCGCCGTCACGTCCTCGGCCTCGAAGACCGGCCGCAGGTCCCGGGCCCAGCGACGCAACGTCGAGGCCTCCGGCGCCGACAGCTCCGCGGCCGCGTACTTGAAGGCCAGCAGAATCTCCCGCAGCCCTTCGTCAGAGGCGTCGGCGCCGCAGGCGGTGACCGCATTGACCAAGGCGACGGCGGTTCCCACCCCATCGTTGCGGTACGCGTCCGCTCCCGAAGCATCCACACCGGCACCGTAATCGAATAGACGGCCGAAAAACATTACATGGCCGGAAGCGGCCCCCCACGCACGTCGGCCACCCGAGTCACCTGACCACGGCCGGGCTGCTCAGGAACGATGACGCGGTGGCACCGGCGGGATCGCCCTCCGCTGGACGATGATGTTGCGGCGTTCCCCGACGGGCCGGATGCGTGGAACGCCGCTCGAAGGCTCGGACTCACGGGCCGATAGGGACTCCCAGGCCCTCGAACATGTGTTTGACCTGGTGGGTAGCATGACGGCATGGAGAGCGCCCTCCAAGGTTCGATCTTCGACTCCTGGGACGAGGCGGGCCCACGCGAACTCGGACAGTCCGTCCGGCGCGTCCCGCTCACCCATGGGGCCTGGATCGACCTGCGTCCCAACTGGATCGCCGGCGCCGACGCGCTCTTCGAACGCCTGCTCACCGCGGTCCCCTGGCGGGCCGAACGCCGCCACATGTACGACCGCGTGGTGGACGTCCCCCGCCTTCTCGCCTTCTACGACGAGGACGCCGAACTCCCCGACCCGCTCCTCGACCAGGCCAAGCGGGCCCTCAACGCCCACTATGCCGAGGAACTCGGCGAGCCTTTCCGCACCGCCGGCCTCTGCCTCTACCGCGACGGCCGCGACAGTGTGGCGTGGCACGGCGACACCATCGGCCGCGGCAGCACGGAAGACACGATGGTCGCCATCGTCTCCGTCGGCGCGCCCCGCTCCCTCCTGCTGCGCCCCCGTTCCGGCGGCTCCGCCCTCCGCTACGACCTGGGCCACGGCGACCTGATCGTCATGGGCGGCAGTTGCCAGCGCACCTGGGAGCACAGCATCCCCAAGAGCGCCAAGGACTCCGGCCCTCGAATCAGCATCCAGTACCGCCCGAGAGGCGTCCGCTGACAGACCGGGCACCGACGCCGGCGCGCCCCTCTGATCGGCTCGCACGCGACCAAGGGAACGCCGCATCGGCCACCTTGCCCGCCTGACAACCGTCGGACGGTCCACCACCGACCCGCAGACCAGGTCATGCCAGGTCACCAGTCCGCTCGCGCGGCGGCGGGCCCACCGTAGAGCGGGGCCTGGCGCGGACTAGGGCCTGTTCTTAGTTCAGATCATGGGAGGGCTGGCAGGCTGCGGAGCCAGAT
>NZ_BAAAZG010000004.1:0-69068 GCF_039536785.1 Actinomadura miaoliensis | reverse complement strand
CCCACAACCAACATGTCTCCCCCATGTCCCCCTGTCCCCCTTCCCATGTCGCCACGCCCCCCTGCCACCGTGCCGCCCCAACGTTCTGCCACCGCGCCCGCATGTCGCTCAGTCGCCGTGACGCCCAGTCGCCGTGACGCCCTGCCGGCATGTCGCCCTGTCAGCGTGACGGCGTGTCAGCGTGACGGCGTGTCAGCGTGACGGCGTGTCGGCATGTCGCCCTGTCAGCGTGACGGCACCTCGACATGTCGCCCTGTGGCATGCCGCCCTGCCGCCGTGACGGCACCTCGACATGTCGCCCTGTGGCATGTCGGCGTGTCGCCATGACGGCGTGTCGCTCTGTCGCCGTGTCGGCAAAAGGCACGACGTCGTGGTGGCCGTGCCCCTTGACGGCATGACGCCGAGGCTGCCCGTGACGGCGGCACGGCGTGACAGTGTGACAGCACGCGGAGCCCACCTTCGCCCCAGCCCTTAAGCGCAACCGGCCCCCGTCTCCACCGGCAAGCCCAGAAAAGGCAGGCCGACTGGGGCGCGAGCGCTTCACCGCTGAGCAGCGAGAGGCAGTACGGCAACCCGCCAGCGCACCCCCGCGCGGCCGGTAACGCACGCCCCCCGCGCGGCCGGTGACGCGCGATCCAGCCCCCCGCGCCACCGGCTCCCAGTGGGCCAAGCGACCGGTCGCTGCAGGCATGTGCGCCGAGCCACGGCAGGGGTGCTGCCGGATCGACCAGGCCGAGCACCGCCGGATTGGCCGGGCGGAACGCTAACGGCGACCTGGCGCCTCACTCAAGGTCCCACTCGCCCTCGGGGACGTCGTTCGCTCCGTCCTCTTCGAGCGCCTCGCGAACCACGCGGTATGCCAGGCCGGGCGGATACCCCTTGCGGGCGAGGACGCCGACCAGCCGCCGGGTGCGTTTCGCCGTGTCCAGACCGCGGGTGGCGGCCAGCTTCCGGGCGATCAGCTCCCGGGCCGTGCGTTCCTCCTCCTCGGGCCCGAGGGACTGCACCGCCTCGTTGACGGTCTCGTCCGCCACGCCGCGACGCCGCAGTTCGGCGGCCAGCGCCCGTTTACCCAGTCCGCGTCCGCGATGCCGCGACTGCACCCACGCCTGTGCGAACGCCTCGTCGTCGATCAGCCCGACGTCGGTGAAGCGACTCAAGACGCGCTCGGACACCTCGTCCGGCACTTTCTTGCGGCGCAGAGCGTCGGCCAACTGCGCGCGCGTACGCGGCGCCGCGGTCAGCATCCGCAGGCAGATCTCCCGCGCCCGTGCCTCCGCTCTGCCGTCGGCGTCTTCGCCATCGGCCTGCTCGACGGACGGATCACCGCCCGCAGCCGTCCCCGCACCGTCTTGCCGGGAACCCGGATCCCACATCGACCCGAGCTGCTCGCCACGCCCGGCCGCCTGACGCTCACGGTTCGTCTTCCGCTTCCGCCCCCGGCGTCGACGCTCATCCGCGCCCCGCCCTCGACCGCCCACTCCGACGCCGTCACCGTCATCACCACCACCGCCGTCGCCCTCTGCGTCGCCTCCCCGCGGGCCCCGTCCGGACCCGCCAACCCTCGACGCCCGGCCGGACAAGGCATCACGACCGTTGCCGTCGCCCGCCGCGCCGCCTGCCTGCGCGTCCGATTCCAAACCGCCAACCCTCGACGCCTGACCGGACGCGGCAACACCGCCGCCAACGCCCGCATCGCCGCCTACCTGCGCGTCCCGTCCGGCCCCGCCAATCGTCGGCACCCAGCCGGACGCGGCACCACCACCGCCAGCACCCACCGCGCCGCTGGCCTGCGCATCCGGCTCCAAACCGCCAACCCTCGACGCCTGACCGGACGCGGCAACACCGCCGCCAACGCCCGCATCGCCGCCTACCTGCGCGTCCCGTCCGGCCCCGCCAATCGTCGGCGCCCGGCCGGACGCGGCATCATCGCTGCCGTCGCCCGCCGCAGCGTCGGCCTGCGCGTTCGATTCCAGCCCGCGAACCCTTAGCGCTTGACCGGACGCGGTATCACGACCGCTGGTGTCGCCCTTGGCGCTGCCTCGTGGGCCGCGAGGGGGCTGGGGCTGCTTCTTCGGGGCGGATGTGCAGGGCTCTGGGGTAGTGGTTGCGCTGGCCTCCTGTGTTATGGGCGCATGGTTCCGTGCCGTGCTGAGGCCGTCGCTCGCTGGCTCGCTCGCACGCTCATCGGAACGGGTGATTTCCTCTGGCTCAGTGCAGGGATCGACTGGCAGGGGTCTGTCGGAAGGGGCCGCGACTGACGGGCGCCCAGCAGGGGTACTCGGTTCGGCGGATGTCGGAGCCGTTACGTGGGCTCCTGACACATCGTCGTTCCTCGATTCGCCTGCAGGGCCGTCGGTGGGGGTGTCAGACCCCCCTTGCACGAGTGCTGGAGGCTCAGCGGGTTGGGCAGGCGTGGGCGGCGCCGAGGCCGCGCCGACGCGGTGCTGCTCGGGTGAGGACTTGGCGGGATCACTCGGTGGGGTGGATGGCTGCGCGGTTTTCGGCTCGGGCTCAGGCGTCGCCGCCGTGGCGGCGACGCCGTTGTCGTCCGGCTTGCCGGCATGGCCGTTGGAGTTGTCGAAGCGCTCGGCCTCAGGCAGGGCGGCCGCGGGCTGAGGTGTGGCTTCGGTCCAGGGGTTGGTGCCGGGGGACGGTGGGGTCCAGGCGGGCCGTTCGGGTGGAGGCACCAAAGGGAACGGGAGGGCGCCCGTGTCCTCTTTGGGGGGTGGGGCGGGCTCCCCCCACGGGTTGGTGGGGGTCCGCTCGTGCTTCGGAGGGCGCGGCGGCTCGCCCCAGGGGTTGTCGGCCGGTGGGGTGAGCCACGCCGGAGTGCCGGGAGACTCGTCGTCGGGTGGTTCAGGGTGAGCGCTCATCGGGGCCCTCGGGAGCGGCGGCGCCATCGGGGAAGGACCGTGCACCGGTCCGCCGGTGCCGGGCAAGGCGCCGCCGCCCTGCATACGAGATCATCGCTCACTCTTCGTCAGGAGTCACCCGGATCGGCGGATTCTCCGTCAGGAATCACCAGGCTTGACGGTCTTGGCGCCCTTACGCGCAGTGGCGGCCGCGGTCCGGGAGGCGGCGGCCGGGGTCCGCGCGGCGGCGGGCGGGGCCGGCGGCGTGGCGGCCGCGGTGGTCTCCGGGGCCTCCTTGTCGAGCTTGGGGCCGACGCCCAGCTTCTCCTTGATCTTCTTCTCGATCTCGTCGGCGATGTCCGGGTTGGCCTTGAGGAAGTTGCGGGCGTTCTCCTTGCCCTGGCCGAGCTGGTCGCCCTCGTAGGTGTACCAGGCGCCGGACTTGCGGACGAAGCCGTGCTCGACGCCCAGGTCGATCAGGCCGCCCTCCTTGCTGATGCCCTGGCCGTAGAGCAGGTCGAAGTCGGCGACCCGGAAGGGCGGGGCCATCTTGTTCTTGACGACCTTGACGCGCACCCGGTTGCCGACCGGCTCGGTGCCGTCCTTGAGGGTCTCGATGCGGCGCACGTCCAGGCGGACGGAGGCGTAGAACTTCAGCGCCCGGCCGCCGGTGGTGGTCTCGGGCGAGCCGAACATCACGCCGACCTTCTCGCGCAGCTGGTTGATGAAGATCGCGGTGGTCTTGGTCTGGTTGATCGCGCCGGTGAGCTTGCGCAGGGCCTGCGACATCAGGCGGGCCTGCAGGCCGACGTGGCTGTCGCCCATCTCGCCCTCGATCTCGGCGCGCGGCACCAGCGCGGCCACCGAGTCGATGACCACGATGTCGATGGCGCCGGAGCGGATCAGCATGTCGGTGATCTCCAGCGCCTGCTCGCCGGTGTCGGGCTGGGACACCAGCAGGGCGTCGATGTCCACGCCGAGCTTGCGGGCGTACTCGGGGTCGAGCGCGTGCTCGGCGTCGACGAACGCGGCGATGCCGCCGTTCTTCTGGACGTTGGCCACCGCGTGCAGGGCGATGGAGGTCTTACCGCTGCCCTCGGGGCCGTAGACCTCCACGACCCGGCCGCGCGGCAGGCCGCCGATGCCCAGGGCGATGTCGAGGGAGATCGAGCCGGTCGGCACGATCTCGACCGGTGCCCGCGCCTCGTCGCCCAGCCGCATCACCGAGCCCTTGCCGAACTGGCGCTCGATCTGGGCCAGTGCGGTCTCGAGAGCCTTCTCCCGGTCGTTCGCTGCCATTGAGGTGCCCCTTTGTCTGTCCGGTGCTGTCGCGGCCCGGTGAGTCCGGCCGATTCACGGGTGACGTTACGGGGAGCCACCGACAGTTTCGAGGTGCCGGCCGGCATGTGGATAACGTCGCGTGCGCGGCCCACTTTACCGAACATCCGTTCGATCATGAGATCGCGTGGTGATTTGACCCGGAATCTCCGTGCGCCGGGCGCCCCGGACGCCGTACGCTGGCGCAGTCACGGAGGGTTTGACCATGACGCTGACCGTCCTCTTCTGCGTCGATCCGCTCCACCCCCGGCGCGTTGACCCACACTTCGCCCGCGAGGCCGCCGCCGTGCGGGACCACTACGGCGAGATGGCCCTCATCGACCACGACGCCCTGCGGCGGGGCGACGTGGACGCCGCGATACGGGCCGTCCCAGAGGATCTCGGGCCCGCCTGGTACCGCGGCTGGATGATGACGAGCCCCGAGTACGCCGTCCTCGCCGCGGCCCTGAAGCAGCGAGGCACGATCCTGCTCACCCACCCTGAGGACTACCAGCGCGCGCATGAGCTGCCGGGCTGGCACGACACGTTCGCCGGTCTGACGCCGCACAGCGTGTGGCGGCCCGTGGATCCGCGTGGAGACCCAGGCGACCTGGCCGAGCTGGTACGGCCCCTGTCCCCCGGCCCCGCCGTCGTGAAGGACTACGTCAAGTCGCGCAAGCACGAGTGGGAGCAGGCGTGCTTCGTGCCGGACGTCAGGAACCTGACGCAGCTGCGCTCGGTGGTGGCGAAGATGATCGCGTTGCAGGACGACTTCCTGGCGGGCGGGATCGTCGTCCGCGAGTACGAACGTTTCGACGGCGCCGGTGAGGCGCGGGTGTGGTGGGTGGACGGCGAGCCCGCGCTGGTGGGGCCGCACCCCGACAACCCCGAGGTGGAGACCGAACCGGAGTACGAGGCGGTGGCGCCCGCCGTGCGGAGCCTGGGCTGCCGGTTCATCACCACCGACATGGCGCGCCGCGAGGACGGCCAGTGGCGGGTGGTGGAGGTGGGTGACGGCCAGGTGAGCGACCTGCCGGCCACGGTCGACCCGATGGACCTGTACGCGCACCTGCCGATCCCCGACTGAGCGGGGCGGCGCGCGGGATCACCGTGACGCGCCGTGTTCCGTATGCGCGCGTCCAGATTGCGGGGAACCGGGACGGCGTTCGCTTCCGTCCCATGATCGAGCACCCCTAAGCTATGGCTCCGCTACGCGGATTCCCTTGCCGGTGAGCACCTCCGGCTCACAGTGCGGAACCCGCCAGGCGGTCGCCGTCTCGTTTCGAAGGACGTGTCCCTTGCCCCCACAGGACCTCCCGCGGCCCCGGCTCAGTTCCCGGGCGGTGAAGATCGGTATGGTCAGCGCGCTGTCGCTCACGCTGGCGGCCTGCAGTTCCAAGACGACGACGGCGTGGTGCGTCGACCGCCAGGCCATCCCGGCGGGGAACGTCAAGGGCGGCTACAAGGTGGTCTCCGACTTCTACTGCGAGCGCACCTACTTGTACACCGACGCCGATTACGGCCGCTACTTCTGGTACTACGGCGGCAAGCGCACCTCCGACTCCGGCTCCGGCTCCACCTACGTCTCCGGCGGCAGCCGCTACGCGCCGAGCAAGGGCAAGATCAAGTCCAGCAGCGGCAAGACCCTCCGCGGAGGGTTCGGCGGCAGCGGACGCAGCGGGAGCTGACGTTGCGACGCGTCCGTTCGACGCCCCGGCCCGACTGGCCCGCCCGGATCGAGGCCCAGGGGCTGGCCTTCCACCAGACCGCCCACCCCGAGCACCTCGCCCGCCCCTACTGGGACGAGTCCGTGCACTACGTCTTCGAGATGGACGAGGTGCTGGCCCTGGAGGAGGTGGTGGAGGAACTGCACCGCATGTGCCTGCAGGTGGTGGAGCATGTGGTGAAGACCGGCCGCTACCACGCACTCGGCATACCCGAGTGGGTGGCGCCCCTGATCGAGGAGTCGTGGCGCCGCAAGGACCCCCACCTGTACGGGCGGTTCGACCTCTGGTACGACGGCACCGGCCCCGCCAAGCTGCTGGAGTACAACGCCGACACCCCCACCGCGCTGGTGGAGAGCTCCATTGTCCAGTGGTACTGGCTCAAGGACGTCCACCCCGACGACGACCAGTGGAACTCCATCCACGAACGCCTGGTCGACCGCTGGAAGGGGATGGCGCCGGCCCTCGCCAAGGATCCGGTGCACTTCGCCTGGACCAACGGCGACGAGACCGGTGAGGAGGTCATGACGATCGCCTACATGCAGGAGACCGCCGAGGAGGCGGGCCTGCCCGGTGTGGCGATCGCCATGGAGGACATCGGCTGGGACCCGGAACGCCAACGGTTCGTCGACCTGGACGACAACGAGATCCGCACGCTGTGCAAGCTGTACCCGTGGGAGTGGATCGTCGCCGAGCCGTTCGGGCAGCACGTTCCCGGCGCCCCCACGGCGTGGATCGAGCCCATCTGGAAGATGGTGCTGTCCAACAAGGCGCTTCTGGTGCTGCTGTGGGAACTGTTCCCCGGCCACCCCAACCTGCTGCCCACCTATCTGAACACCCCGTCCGACCTCACGGCGTACGTCAAGAAGCCGCTGCTGGGGCGGGAGGGCGCCAGCATGCGCATCGTCACCCCCGACGGCACCGAGCAGCACACCGAGGGCCAGTACGGACGGGAGGGCTTCGTCTTCCAGGAGTTCTGCCCCCTGCCCGACTTCGACGGCTACCGTCCGGTGCTCGGCGCGTGGGTGGTCGAAGACGAGTCGGCGGGTCTGGGCATCCGCGAGACCGCCGGGCTCATCACGGACGACACCTCGTCCTTCGTCCCGCACCGGATTCCCCTGTAACGGATCCCGGAACCCCCTAAGGAGAACGATGTCACTCGCGCTCGACGACGACCTCGGGCAGATCCTCGCCGAGGGCGTCGGGGCGATCTTCGCCTATGCCGCGGTCGGCCTGGCCCTGTTCGTCCTGGGCTTCTACATCGTGGACTGGACCACGCCCGGCCGGCTGATCTCGATCATCCGCCGTGACCGCAGCCCGAACGCCACGTTCCTGGCCTGCGCGGCGACGGTCGGTATCGGCCTCATCGTGGCCGTGGCCATCTACTCGGCGGGCGGGGACCTGCTGGAGGGCCTGATCCGGGTGGCCGTGTTCGGCGGTGTCGGCGTGATCGCGCAGGCCGTCGCCGTGCTGGTGTTCGACCGCCTGATCGGGGTGGACGTGCGCGGCTGCGTGCAGGAGCCCAAGCTGGAGCCCGCGGTGGTCCTGCTGGGCGTGGCGAACGTGGCGATCGGCCTGGTGACCGCCATGGCCGTCTACGGCTGAGCCGGCAGGGCGGCGGGGCCTCCCGGGGACGGTGCGGGCGTCAGTGCAGGTGCTGGGGGACGTCGAACGTGGCGCAGACGGCCTGCCAGACCTTCTTGGCGTCCTCACCGTCGGCCAGGGCCTGCTCGACGGTGCGGCCGCCCAGTTCGGCCATGACATAGTCCTTGGCGACGCTCTCGGCGTAGCCCTCGCCGAACTGCTCGTTCATCCGTTCCCAGAACTGTGTCAGCCGCACCCGTCCACGCTATCCGACCGGGCCCCCGTCGACCGAGTCGGTGATCTCGCTCGGCACGGAGGGCCGCCGCACGCCTTCGGCGTACTGCCGGTGCAGCCCCGTCAGGAAGCGTTCGACCGCCTCCACCACGCGGGCCGTGCGGTAGGAGGGGAAGACGTCGAAGGCGTGCTGGCCGCCCTGCATCTCGGCGTAGACCACGGGTGAGTGCGACGTCTCCCGCAGCCGTTTCACGAAGCGCCGCGCCTCGGCCACCGGGACGAGGGTGTCGTGGCTGCCGTGGACGACGAAGAACGGCGGCGCGTCCGGGCGGAGGTGGCTGACAGGGGACGCCTTGGCGAACGCCTCGGTGTCCTGGGTGAAGGACTTCTTGACCACCCTGCGTTCCATGAGGGAGGTCGCCCCCATGGGGACGGGCCACGGCCCCGGTTCGACGAGGTCGTACACCCCGTAGAACGGGACCGCTCCCCGCACGGAGGTGTCCACGTCCTCGAAGCCGGGCTGGAATTCGGCCTCGCCCGCGGTGAGCGCCACCAACGCGGCCAGGTGTCCCCCGGCGGAACCGCCCGTCACGCACAGGAAGTCGGGGTCGGCGCCGTACTCCCTGGCGTGCTCCCGGTACCAGGCGATGAAGTGCTTCAGGTCGATGAGGTGGTCGGGCCAGGTCGCCCTGGGGCTGAGCCGGTAGTTGACGTTGAACCCCACCCAGCCGTGCACCGCCAGGTGGTTGAGGAGGGGCAGCCCCTGTTCGCGCTTGTCGCCGATGACCCACGCCCCGCCGTGGATCTGCATCACCCCTGGCCGCAGGTCCCCTCCGGAGGCGGGCCGGTAGACGTCCAGTTTGAGGCGCAGCCGTCCTTCCTGGCGGAACACGATGTTGCGGTGCACCCGCACGCCGGGCCGCGGGATGAGGCAGAGCGGCGGGAGGATGAGGTGGGAGATCGGGTAGCGGGAGGTCTTGCGGGTCTCGGACGCGTCGATCTCCATGGGCGCGCCGGATTCGCGCAGGGTCACGACGGTACGGCGGGACGCGACGATCGTGGCGGCCGTCCCGGCCACGCCGACGGCCCCAGCGCCGAGCCCCACCCAGCCGGGCCAGGCGCCCAACCCCCCGTACGCCGCCGTCAGCCCGATCCCGGCGACCTCCGCGACCAGCAGGTGAGGCGCCAGTTCGATGGTGAGCCACCCGGCGAAGAAGCTGGGCACCGCCAAGGCGGCGCCGTAGCGGGGGGCGTGGGCGTTCACCGTGAGCAGCAGGGCCGTCACACCGACGGCGAGCAGGGCGAATGGCATGCGGGCTCCTCGGGGGCGGACCATTTCAAGCCTGCCTGACACTCCAACCCTGAAAGCGTCCACTTACAACGTGATGCACGTCACTCCGCCGCGTTCTGTCGGACCCGCGAGGCAGGATGGCTGCATGACCGTTGACGTGCTCGAATGCTTCTCCCCGGCCACGCGGGCGTGGTTCACCGGGGCGTTCGCCGCGCCCACCGCGGCGCAGGCGGGCGCGTGGGAGTCGATCTCGAGCGGCGACAACACCCTGGTCGTGGCGCCCACCGGCTCGGGCAAGACGCTGGCGGCGTTCCTGTGGTCGCTGGATCGCCTCGCCGCGGGCGGATCGGCGAGCGGCGGCCCCGGCGCGGACGGCGGCCCCCAGGACGCCGAAGGCGAGGACGGCGCGGGCGGGCGGGCCGATCCGCGGCACCGGTGCCGGGTGCTGTACGTGTCGCCGCTGAAGGCCCTGGCCGTCGACGTCGAACGCAACCTGAGGGCGCCGCTGACCGGCATCCGGCAGGCCGCGCGGCGGCTGCGCCTGCCCGAGCCGGACATCCGCGTCGGGGTCCGGTCCGGCGACACTCCCGCCGACGAGCGCCGCCGGCTCGCCACCCGGCCGCCGGACATCCTGATCACCACGCCCGAGTCGCTGTTCCTGATCCTCACCTCGCAGGCCCGCGAGGCGCTGCGCGGGGTCGAGACGGTGATCGTCGACGAGGTGCACGCCGTCGTCGGCACCAAACGCGGCGCGCACCTGGCGCTGTCCCTGGAACGCCTGGACGCGCTGCTGGAGCGCCCGGCGCAGCGCATCGGCCTGTCGGCGACGGTGCGGCCGGTGGACGAGGTCGCGGCGTTCCTGGGCGGCACCCGGCCCGCGACGGTCGTGCAGCCGCCCTCCGACAAGGTGTTCGACCTCGACATCGTCGTCCCCGTCGAGGACATGGGCGAGATCGGGCAGTTCGTGGACGCCTCCGGCGGCGCGGACCCGCGGCAGCGCAGCATCTGGCCGCACGTGGAGGACCGCCTGCTCGACCTGATCGAGTCCCATCGCTCCACGCTGGTGTTCGCCAACTCCCGCCGCCTGGCCGAACGCCTGTGCGGCCGCCTCAACGAACTGGCCTACGAACGCCTCGTCCCGCCGGACGACGCCCTGCCTCTCCCCCATGGGGCCGACGCGCCCGCGCAGAGCGGCGACGTCGAGCCGGGGCGCATCAGCATGAACGACGTCCGGCGTGCCCTGACAGGCGACGGCGAGGCCCCCGGCGTCGAACGGGAGCGCGCGTCGCGGGCATCGGGCCCCAGGGCCGCGGGGATGCCGGCGGACGTGATGGCGCAGGCGGGGGTGTCCCAGGGGGCGCCCCGGGAGGTCGCGCGCGCCCACCACGGGTCGGTGTCCAAGGAGGAGCGGGCCGGCATCGAGGAGGCGCTCAAGCAGGGGCGGCTGCCCGCGGTCGTGGCCACGTCCAGCCTGGAGCTGGGCATCGACATGGGCGCGGTCGACCTGGTGGTGCAGGTGGAGTCGCCCCCCTCGGTGGCCAGCGGCCTGCAGCGCGTCGGACGGGCGGGGCACCAGGTGGGCGCGGTGTCCAAGGGCGTCATCTTCCCCAAGTACCGGGGTGACCTCGTCCAGACCGCCGTGGTGGCCGAGCGGATGCGGCGCGGCGAGATCGAGGAGCTGCGGCATCCCCGCAACCCGCTCGACGTGCTGGCCCAGCAGATCGTCGCCATGGTGTCGATGGACGAGTGGTCCGTCGACGACCTGGAGACCGTCGTCAAACGGGCCGCGCCGTACGCCACGCTCCCCCGGTCGGCCCTGGAGGCGACCCTGGACATGCTGGCGGGGCGCTACCCCAGCGACGAGTTCGGGGAGCTGCGCCCACGTCTGGTGTGGGACCGGATCACCGGCACGTTGCGCGCCCGCCCGGGAGCGCAACGGCTCGCGGTCACCAGCGGGGGCACCATCCCCGACCGCGGCCTGTTCGGCGTGTTCCTCGTCGGGGAGAAGGCGTCCCGCGTGGGCGAGCTGGACGAGGAGATGGTGTACGAGTCGCGGGTCGGCGACGTGTTCGTCCTGGGGGCCAGCTCGTGGCGCATCGAGGACATCACCCCTGACCGGGTGCTGGTGTCCCCCGCCCCGGGGCAGCCCGGCAAGCTTCCGTTCTGGCATGGCGACTCCCCCGGGCGCCCCGCCGAACTGGGGCGGGCCCTGGGGGCGTTCACCCGTGAACTGGCCCGGCTGCCCGCCGACGAGGCCCGCGCGCGCGTCTCCGCCGCCGGGCTGGACGAGTGGGCGTCCGCCAACCTGGTGTCCTACCTGGCCGAGCAGCGGGAGGCCACCGGGCACGTCCCGGACGACCGCACGATCGTCGTCGAGCGGTTCCGCGACGAGCTCGGCGACTGGCGCATGGTGGTGCACTCGCCCCTGGGGGCGCGGGTGCACGCGCCGTGGGCGCTGGCCATCGCCGGGCGCCTGCGCGAACGGTACGGGGTGGACGCGCAGGCCATGCACGCCGACGACGGCATCGTGATCCGCATCCCCGACATGGACGAGCCGCCGGGCATGGACCTGGCCGTGTTCGACCCCGACGACGTCGAACGCGTGGTGGTGGACGAGCTGGGCGGCTCGGCGCTGTTCGCGGCGCGGTTCCGCGAGTGCGCGGCGCGGTCGCTGCTGCTGCCGCGCCGCCGTCCGGACCGGCGCATGCCGCTGTGGCAGCAGCGGCAGCGGGCCGCGCAGTTGCTGGCGGTGGCGAGCAAGTACCCGTCGTTCCCGATCGTGCTGGAGACGATGCGCGAGTGCCTGCAGGACGTGTTCGACGTCCCGGGGCTGGCGCAGGTCATGCGCGACCTGTCGGGCCGGAGGACGCGGCTGGTGGAGGTGGAGACGCCCGAGCCGTCGCCGTTCGCCCGGTCGCTGCTGTTCCACTACGTCGGCGCGTTCATGTACGAGGGCGACCCCCCGCTGGCCGAACGCCGCGCCCAGGCGCTGGCCCTCGACACGGCGCTGCTGTCGGAGCTGCTGGGCCAGGCCGACCTGCGCGAGTTGCTCGATCCCGAGGTCGTCGCCG
This sequence comes from Actinomadura miaoliensis, assembly GCF_039536785.1. Lineage (NCBI taxonomy): Bacteria > Bacillati > Actinomycetota > Actinomycetes > Streptosporangiales > Thermomonosporaceae > Actinomadura > Actinomadura miaoliensis. The sequence continues at coordinate 56,992 of NZ_BAAAZG010000004.1, read as the reverse complement.
ACACCGAACGCCAGTTGCAGCGGCTGACGCCCGACCGCCGTGCCCGCGACGTGGAGGGCGTCGCCGACCTGCTGCGCGAGCTGGGCCCGCTGACCGCCGCCGAACTGGCCGCCCGCACGATCTCCCCGCCCGGCGCGGGCGAGCCCCTCGCCGCGGGCGACGTGGCGGCCGATGGCGACAGCGACGCGCCGGGCGGCGCGCAGGGGCCGCGGTGGGCGGCGGAGCTGGAGGAGACGCGGCGGGCGATCCGGGTGCGGGTCGGCGGGCGGGACTGCTGGGCGGCCGTCGAGGACGCGGCCCGGCTGCGCGACGCGCTGGGCGTGCCGCTGCCGGTGGGCGTCCCCGAGGCGTTCCTCGAGCCGGTGGACGACCCGCTCGGCGACCTGGTGTCCCGGTACGCGCGCACGCACGGGCCGTTCCGGGCGGCCGACGTCGCCGCGCGGTTCGGGCTGGGCGCGGCCGTGGTGACCGACGCGCTGCGGCGGCTGGGCGGCGCGGGACGCGTCGTGGAGGGCGAGTTCCTGCCCGTCGAGGCGATCTCGGGGCCGCCGACGAGCGAATGGTGCGACACCGGCGTGCTGCGGACGCTGCGGCGGCGGTCGCTGGCGCGGCTGCGCGCCGAGGTGGAACCGTCCCCGCCCGAGGCGCTGGGCCGGTTCCTGCCCGCCTGGCACGGCATCGCGGGCGGGTCCCGGCTGCGCGGCATCGACGCGCTGGTGCAGGCGATCGAGCAGTTGCAGGGCGCGGCGGTCCCGGCGTCGGCGCTGGAGACGCTGGTGCTGCCGTCGCGCGTCCCCGGCTACTCCCCGGCCCTGCTGGACGAGCTGACCTCGGCGGGCGAGGTGATCTGGGCCGGTCAGGGCGGACTGCCGGGCGGTGACGGCTGGGTGTCGCTGCAGCTGGCCGACACCGCGCCGCTGCTGATGCCCGAGCCGGCACCGATCACCCTGACGCCCGTGCACCAGGCGGTGCTGGACGCGCTCGGCGACGGCGGCGCGCTGTTCTTCCGCACGCTGTCCGACCGGGTCAACGCCACCGTCACCGCGTCCGACCAGGATCTGGTCACGGCCGTGTGGGACCTGGTCTGGGCGGGGCTGCTGACCAACGACACGCTGGCGCCGTTGCGGGCGGCGCTCGGGTCCGGGCGTCCGGCGCACCGGGCGCGCGCCACCCGCCGCCGGGGGCGTCCCGTGCTGCCGTCCCGTACGGGCCCGCCGACGGTCGCGGGCCGCTGGTGGCCGCTGCCCGAGCGTGAGTCCGACGCCACGCGCCGGTCGCACGCGCTGGCCGACGCGCTGCTGGAACGGTACGGCATCGTCATCAGGGGCGCGGTGGCCGCCGAGCGCGCCCCGGGCGGGTTCGCGGGCGTCTACCCGGTGCTGCGGGCGTTCGAGGAGAGCGGCCGGTGCCGCCGCGGCTACTTCGTCGAGGGCCTGGGCGCGGCCCAGTTCGCGCTGCCCGGGGCCGTCGACCGGCTGCGGGCGCTGCGTCCGCGGGAGCCCGCCGACCCGTGGGAGACCCCCGTCCGGCGGGACGACGACCGCGCGCTGGTGCTGGCGGCGGCCGACCCGGCCAACCCGTACGGCGCCGCCCTGCCGTGGCCTGAACGCGACGACGAGGTCGCCAGCGGTCACAAGCCGGGCCGCAAGGCGGGCGCGCTGGTCGTGCTGGTGGAGGGCCGTCTGGTGCTGTACGTCGAACGCGGCGGGCGGACGCTGCTGACCTGGTCCGACGATCCGCGGGTGCTGCAACCGGCAGTGGACGCGCTGGCCCTGGCCGTACGGGAGGGCGCGCTCGGCAAGCTCACCGTCGAACGCGCCGACGGCGAGTCGATCGGCCGGTCCCCTCTGGCCGCCGCCCTGGAGGCCGCCGGGTTCCACCCCACCCCGCGCGGCCTGCGCCTCCGCAGCTGACCCGTCCCGCGCCGCCCTCGGCGGCACGGCCGGCGCCCGCGCACAGGCCCGCGAGCACGCTGGCGACGGTGCGCGGCCCGCCCGGCAGGCACGCGATGTCGCACGGGCCCGGCGGCGCGGCGAACGGTCGGCCGCGGCCCAGCCCCCGGCGCGCACCGGCCGGCCGACGTCGCCGACGCCGTGGCCCGGTACGCCTAGCGGCGGCGGAACATGGCGACCAGGCCGCGGAAGGCTCGTTCGTCCAGCGACCCGAACGGGTTGTCGTGGACGACGTAGGTCCAGGTCGCCGAGGGGCGGGCCAGTCCCGCTCCGGGCATGTCGACCCGCCCGTCGGAGGCCTCCAGGGTGTCGAAGGTGTCGGCGGCGCGGTCGCGGGCCCGTCCCAGCAGGCGCTTGCCCGCGGGGACGGCCTCGCGGTTGAACTCGACCAGCGGGTCCAGGCCGCGGCCGAGCGAGCGCAGGTGGATGCCCTCGCGCAGGTCGGCGAGGAAGGCCAGGTGCTCGGCCCAGCAGCGGTCGAGGTGGAACAGCATGATCTGGCGGGCCGCGGCGGCGACCGGCTCGGGGCCGGCCGCCTCGACGAGCCGGGCGTGCTGTTCGGGGCGCAGGTCGGCCAGCAGCCGGTCGGCGGCGTCGCCGTGCAGGACGGCGTCGCGTTCGGCGAGCACCTCGCGGCGCTGCAGGCTGATCAGGTGGTGGTAGCGCCAGGTGTTGCGGTGGATCTCCATGTCCACGCCCTCGGCGACGCGCTGGGCGTGGTCGACGATCCAGTGCGCGCCCTTGGCGTCCACCCGCCCGTCCGGCGCGGCGGGCCCGTCGTGGGACTCGTCGGGCGCGTACCGGGCGACCAGGTCGTCCTCCAGGCTGGCGAAGAACACCGAGCCGCCCGGGTCGCCCTGCCGTCCGGCGCGGCCGCGCAGCTGGTCGTCCAGGCGGCTGCTGGGATGGCGGCCCGTCCCGATCACCAGCAGGCCGCCGAGGCCGGCCACCCGGTCGTGGTCGGCCGCGGGCGACGGGGCGGAGGACGCGGCCGTGGGCGGGACGCCGCCGCCGAGGCGGATGTCGGTGCCGCGCCCGGCCATCTGGGTGGAGACGGTGATGGCGCCGGGGGCCCCGGCCCGGGCGATGATCGCGGCCTCTTCGGCGTCGTTCTTGGCGTTGAGGACGACGCAGGGCAGGCCGGCGCGGTCCAGGCGGCGGGCCAGGCGTTCGGACTCGGCGACGTCGAGGGTGCCGACCAGCACAGGCCGTCCGGTGGCGTGCGCGGCGGCGATCTCGTCGACGATCGCGACCTCCTTGTCGGCCGCGGTGGCGTACAGCCGGTCGGGCTCGTCCACCCGCACGCACGGACGGTTGGGCGGAATGACCGCGATCTCCAGGTCGTAGAACTCGCGGAGCTGACCGGCGACGGCCAGGGCGGTGCCGGTCATGCCGCAGCGCACCGGGTAGCGGCCGACCAGCTCCTGAACGGTGATCGAGTCAAGGATCTCGCCGCTGGGGGACGCCTCCAGGGCCTCCTTGGCCTCGACCGCCGCCTGCAGCCCGTCCGGCCAGCGCTGCAGCAGCGCCACCCGCCCGCGCGAGGCGTTGACCAGCTTCACCGCGCCGTCGCGGACGATGTAGTCGACGTCGCGCTGGAGCAGCACCTCGGCATGCAGGGCGACGTTGACGGCGGTGAGGGCGTCCAGGTGCTCGGGGGCGTACAGGTCGATCCCGCCGAGGGCGTGCTCGACGGCGCGGGCCCCGGTGGCGGTCAGCTGGACGTTGCGGGCCTCCTCGTCGGCGGTGTAGTGCAGGCCGGGCCGCAGCCGCCGCACCAGCTCGGCGTAGGTGGGGTCGGCGGACGCCACGTCGGCGGCCCCGGCCAGGACGAGCGGCACGCGCGCCTCGTCCACCAGCACCGAGTCGGCCTCGTCGATCAGCGCGACCCCCGGCTCGGGCAGGACGAGGTCGGCGGGGTCGGTGGCCAGGCGGTCGCGCAGCAGGTCGAACCCGACCTCGCTGACGGGCGCGTAGGTGACGTCGGCGGCGTAGGCGCGGCGGCGCTCGTCCGGGGTGGACGACTGCCCGACCCACGCCACCGTCACGCCGAGCATCGCGTACAGCGGCCCCATCCATTCGGCGTCGCGCCGGGCCAGGTAGTCGTTGACCGACATCACGTGCACCCGGCGGCCGCTCAGGGCGTACCCGGCGGCGGCCAGCGCGCCCACCAGGGTCTTGCCCTCGCCGGTGGCCATCTCCACCACGTGCCCCGACAGCAGTCCCAGGGCGCCGAGAAGCTGCACGTCGTACGGCCGCTCGCCGAGGGTCCGCCGCGCCGCCTCCCGGCCCAAGGCGCACAGCTCGGGGGAGTCGCGGGCTGACGGGGGTTCGGTGCGCTCCTCGCGCAGGGACAGGGCGGCGGTGGTCAGGGCCTCGTCGGAGAGGGCGCGGACCTCGGGTTCGCGGGTCGCGGCCTCGGCGACCACGGCCTCGAACGGCCGCAGGTCGACGGTGCCGGGTCGCTGCAGGAGGCGGCGCAGCCGGTCGCGCAATGCCATGACGACGAGTGTCCTTGATCAGCTCGGTGCCGGGAAGACGTCGCGGGCGCCTTCCCTTCCAGGGTTCCACGCGACCTCGGCAGAAGGTCTGAGGGGTTCGTCCGCGTTCTCCTCCCTTGGGCGGATCCGCCGGCGCCGCGGTCCTGGGATGATCGGGTCGTAGGGGGTTGCGGTGACCCGGGGGCCGGGTCGCCGCGGAACGGGGAGTCGCCATGACACCGACGACACGGTGGGTCGCCGCGCAGCGGCGCAAGCGTCAGATCATCAGCCAGACCGTCCTCGACCGCGCCATGCGGGACCCTCGGCGGCGCCGCGAGCATCCGCCGGTCCGCCGTCCCGCGCGGTGAACCTCGGCGCCTCCGGCGTGACCCCGCGCGGAGGCGCCGGCGGGCGTGTCAGCCCGCGGGGGCGGAGAACACCTCTTCCCGGGCCTGTTCCAGGGCGGCGTGCAGGGCGCCGCGCAGGACGGGGTTGCCCTCGACCTCGGTGACGGCCACCGTCGGGCGGGTGGGGCTGTAGCGGCCCACGGCGCGTTCGATGCGGGTGGCGAGGGGACGTCCGCCGGCGCGTCCGAGCTGGCCCGACAGGACGACCAGGCCGGGGTCCAGGACGATGTTCACCGAGGTCACGCCGTAGGAGATGCGGTCGGCGAGCTCGTCCAGGAAGGCGCCGCCCAGGTCCTCGTCGGCGGCGGCGGCGCGGACGCAGTCGACGGCGGTGGGTTCGGTGAGACCGTGCGCGCGGGCCAGGTCGAGCACGGCGTCGGTGCTGACCAGGGAGCCGTAACCTCCGGCCAGGGCGGGAATGCCCCAGGAGCTGGACTTGGTGACGCCCTCGGCGTCGTGGTCGCGGCGGGCCGAGCCCATCGGCAGGGGCGCGCCGGGGACGGGCAGGTAGCCCAGCTCGCCCGCGCCGCCCGAGCGCCCCCGGTGCAGGCGTCCGCCGAGCATGACCGACAGGCCGATGCCGCGGCCCAGCCACACCAAGGCGAAGTCCTCGGCGCCGTGCGCCGCGCCGTAGGCGCGTTCGGCGATGGCGGCCAGGTTGACGTCGTTCTCGATGACGACGGGACGCCGCAGGTCGGTGTGCAGGGCGGCGAGCACGCCCTCATGCCAGGCGGGCAGGTCGAAGGCGAACTGCACGTCGCCGGTGCGCGGGTCGACGACGCCGGGCGTGCCGATGACCAGCGCGGTGACGCGGCGCAGCGCGACCCTTGCCGAGCGGCAGGCCCGCACCACGGCGCTGTGCACGGTCCTGACGGGGTCGTCGGCGCCGTTGGGGTCCACGGTGACCTGGGCGACGACGCCGCCGGTGATGTCGGCGACGGCGGCGGTGACCCCGTCCGGCCCCACCTCGATGCCCACCACGTAGGCGCTGGACGGCACGACGGCGTACAGCGCGGCGTTCGGCCCGCGTCCCCCGGCGCGCTCCCCCACCACCTGCACCAGCCCCCGCTCCTCCAGCCGGGCCAGCAACTGGGAGGCGGTCACCTTCGACAACCCGGTGTGCGCGCCGATCTGCGCGCGGGTCAGCGGCCCCTGCGTGACCAGAAGCTCAAGCGCGGCACGGTCGTTGAGCTCGCGTAGCAGCCGCGGCGTCCCCGGGCGCCCTGCCATGGCCCACCCCTCCAACGTCTCAATCCGCTAACAGGCGGTTTTGTTTAGGAAACTTTCTTGTTAGTTTACGCCCAGGCGGCCGGACCGCCGCCGGTGCCGGACCAGGCCGCACGACAGCGCCGACCGACGAGCAGGGCGTCACGGGGCCGATTCGGTGCCATGGCTGGGACCCTACGGGCTCCCCGCCGGTTCCACCGCATCGCCCGGACACGTACGCGAGGCCCGCCCGCTGGAAGAGCCGGAAAGGACCCCCAGTGAAGTACATCAAGGCAGCGGCCGTGACGGCCGCGCTCGCCCTGGCCGCCACGGCCTGCGGCGGCGGCAACGACGACGATGGCGGCACGGGCCAGAGCCCCGCCCAGCTCAAGGTCTGGATGATGGGCGACGGGACGCCCGAGCAGACCAAGTTCCTCGACGGCGTCGAGGCCGAGTTCAAGCAGAAGCACCCCAACACCGACGTGGTCGTCAAGTACGTGCCGTGGCCGCAGGTCGCCACCACCTTCCAGAAGGCCGCGGCGGGCGGCGAGGGCCCCGACGTCACCGAGCTGGGCAACACCGACGTCCAGTCCCACATCGAGCAGGGCAGCCTCGCCGACATCACCGCCAAGTTCGACGGCTGGGCCGACGGCGGCAAGCTCAACAAGACCGCGGTGGCCAACGACCGCTCCGGCGGCAAGACCTACGCCGTGCCGTGGTACGGCGGCGTGCGCGCCGTCTGGTACCGCAAGGACTGGTTCCAGGAGCTGGGGATCCAGCCGCCCAAGACGTGGGCCGAGCTGACCGCGGCGGCCAAGAAGATCCAGGACGAGAAGAAGGTGCCGGGCATCGGCGCGCCCAGCGACCAGACCAACGCGCTGCTCAGCTTCATCTGGGGCAACGGCGGCGAGGTGGCCGTCCCCGAGGGCGAGAAGTTCGTCGGCAAGCTCGACCAGCCGCCGGCCGTCGAGGCCGTCGACTTCTACGCCGGGCTGGTCACCCGGGACAAGGTCGCCCCGGCCAAGTACGTCGGCAAGAACGAGCTGGAGGGGCCGCAGCGCGACTTCGCGCTCGGCAAGCTCGGCATGTACATCGACGGGAGCTGGGCGCTGAAGGAGATGAAGAAGATCTCCGACAAGGACGCCGGCAAGTGGGCGGTGTTCCCGATCCCCGGCAAGAACGGCGGCAACGCGCCGGTCATGGCGGGCGGCTCGGACCTGGCGGTGTGGAACGACAGCAAGGCCAAGGACGTCGCGTTCGACTACATCACCGTCCTCAACAACGCCAAGAACGCCAAGGCGTGGGCCGACTACAGCGGCTTCTCCTCGATGCGCTCGGACGTCAGCTTCACCGACCCCACGCTCGCGGCCTTCACGCAGATCGCGGCCAACACCAAGTTCCCGCCGATCAGCGCGGGCTGGGGCGAGTTCGAGCAGGCCAAGAAGGTGCTGCCGAACGCGGTCAAGGCCGTGATGCAGGGCCGTCCGGCCGCGGAGGAACTGAAGAAGGCCAACGAGCAGGCCAACACGCTGCTCAACCCGTGATCGGGGGCTGACGCCATGCTCGACACCGCTCCGGCGGTGCGCAGGCGGCCCGGCCGGAGCGACCCCTCCGGCCGGGCCCGCCCCCGCCGCCCTCGCCGCGGGCCGCGCTACGGCCCGTACCTGCTCATCGCGCCGACCGTCGTCGTCATCGCGGTGCTGATGTTCTGGCCGATGGTCCAGATCGGGATCATGTCGTTCCAGAAGGTCGGCAACCGGCAGCTGCGCGGCGAGCCCGCCGAGAACGTCGGCACCGGCAACTTCGAGACGATCCTCGGCGACCCGTTCTTCTGGCAGACGCTCCGTCAGACCGTGCTGTTCGCGGTGGTCGCCGTGACGGCCACGCTGGTGCTCGGCACGCTGGTGGGGCTGCTGCTCAACCGGCTCGGCCGGCGCATGTCCAAGTTCGTCGCCGGGGGCGTGATGGTCGCCTGGGCCACCCCGCCGGTCACCGCCGCGATCATCTTCTCCTGGCTGTTCGGCACCACCGGCGGCCTGGTCAACTGGTTCCTGGACCTGCTGCCGGACGCGCTGGTCGGCGGCGGCTGGGCCGACTTCAACTGGTTCGCCAGCCCGCTGCCCACCTACACCGTGCTGACGGTGTGCGTGGTGTGGCAGTCCTGCCCGTTCGTGGCCGTCTCGGTGCTGGCCGGGCTCAAGAGCCTGCCCGGCGAGCTGTACGAGGCGGCGCGGGTGGACGGCGCCGGCCCGTGGCGCGCGTTCTGGCGGATCACCGTCCCGCTGCTCAAGCCGATCTTCATGGTGCTGGTCGTGATGAGCGTCATCTGGGACTTCAAGGTGTTCACCCAGCTGTTCGTCATGGCGGGCATGGCCAACCGGGACGCCTTCAACCTGTCCCTGTACGCCTACTCCGAGGCGTTCGGGTCGCTCAATCCCAAGCTCGGCATGGGCTCGGCGATCGCACTGGTGCTGACGGCGATCCTGCTGATCGTCACGGCCGTGTACGTGCGCGTCATGGTGCGGCAGGGGGAGACGTCATGACCGCGAGGACCAAGGGCGTGCGCAAGGCCGCGTTGAACGGCGCCGGGCTGCTGGTCTTCGCGGTCGCCGTGTTCCCGGTGCTGTGGATGGTGTCGACGGCGTTCAAGCCCAACACCGAGATCTTCAGCACCACGCCCCGGCCGCTGCCCGCGCATCCCACCCTGGAGCACTTCGACCTGGTGCTGAACGGCGGCATCGCCGAGGTGTCGTTCTGGGAGTACCTGCGCAACAGCGCGCTGCTGGCGCTCGGCACCGTGCTGGTGTCCAGCCTGCTGGCGCTGCTGGCCGCCGTCGCCGTGGCCCGGTTCCGGTTCCGGTTCCGCACCACCTTCCTGATCATGCTGCTGGTGGTGCAGATGGTGCCGTGCGAGGCGCTGGTCATCCCGCTGTTCATGGACCTCAAGCGGCTGGACATGCTGAACAGCCTGGCCGGGCTGCTGGTGGTGGACATCGCCTTCGCGGTGCCGTTCGCGATCTGGATGCTGCGCGGCTTCGTCGCCGCCGTGCCGCGCGAACTGGAGGACGCCGCCGCCATCGACGGCGCCGGGCCGGTGCGCACGTTCGTCACCGTCCTGCTGCCGCTGGTGGCGCCGGGCCTGGTGGCCACGAGCATCTTCTCGTTCATCACCGCCTGGAACGAGTTCATCTTCGCCTTCACCTTCCTCGACGACCAGGACAAATACACCTTGCCGATCATGTTGCAGTTCTTCTTCGGCCGCAGCGGCAACGCCTGGGGGCCGATCATGGCCGCCTCCACGCTGCTGACCGTGCCGGTCATCGCGTTCTTCCTGCTGGTCCAGCGCCGGATGGTCGCGGGCCTGACCGCCGGGGCGGTGAAGGGATGAGCGAGCTGGAGGGAAGGCGGCGCCTTCTTGGCGCCCCGGAGCCGAGCGGGAGGCAGGGATGAGTGAGAGCGAGATCATCCGGTTGGCGCGGGGCACGCTGCTGCCCGCCTTCCCCGGCGCGCTGCCGCCCCGCTGGCTGCTGGAGGAGGTGGAGAACGGGCTGGGCGGCGTCACCGTCTTCGCGATCAACGGCAACGTGCCCGGCACCGACGAGCTGGCCGCGCTGACCGCCGAGCTGCGCAAGGCGGGCGACCCGCTGGTCACCATCGACGAGGAGGGCGGCGACGTCACCCGCCTCACCGGGCACGTGACCGCCAGCCCCTATCCGGGCAACGCCGCGCTCGGCGCCGTCGACGACCCCGAGCTGACCCGCCGGGTCTACCGGTCGCTGGGCGCCGAGCTGGCCGAGGTGGGGGTGAACCTCAACTTCGCCCCGTCGGTGGACGTCAACACCGCCGCCGACAACCCGGTGATCGGCACCCGCTCGTTCGGTTCCGACGCCGAGCTGGTGGCCCGGCACGCGGCCGCCGCCGTGACCGGCACCCAGGAGGCGGGCGTGGCCGCGTGCGCCAAGCACTTCCCCGGCCACGGCGCCACCGTGGCCGACTCCCACCTGGGCGTGCCGATCGTGGACGCCGACATGGCGCTGCTGGAACGCCGCGAGCTGGTGCCGTTCCGCGCGGCGATCGGGGCGGGCACGCGGGCGGTGATGACCGGGCACCTGAACCTGCCCGCGGTCACCGAGGGCGTCCCGGCCACCCTGTCGCCCGCCGCGATCACCGGGCTGCTGCGCGGCCGCCTCGGCTACGACGGGGTGATCGTGACCGACGCGCTGGACATGGACGGCGCCAGCGGCGAGATCGGGATCCCCGAGGCGTCCGTGCGGGCCCTGCTCGCGGGCGCCGACCTGCTGTGCCTGGGGTCGCGCGAGCACCACGACAGCCTGCGCGCCGTCCTGGCGGCGATCGAGGAGGCGGTGCGGATCGGGCGGCTGCCCCTGGACCGGCTGGCGGACGCGGCGGCCCGCACCCGCGCGCTGCGCGACTGGCTGGCGGACCGCGCCCCGGCCGCCGCCGACCGCGCCGCCGGGCTGGAGGCGGCCCGCCGGGCGGTGCGGGTGTCGGGCGAGCTGCCCGACTGGCGGGGCGGCGGGGGAGCCCCGCTGGTCGTCGAGGTGGCCGCGACCGGCAACATCGCGGTCGGCCCCACCCCGTGGGGGCTCGGCCCGTGGGCGCCGGACGCGGTGCGGGCCGAGGGTTCGGCGGCGGAGGCGACGGGTGTGCTGGAACGTGCCAGCGGCCGTGGTCTCGTCGTCGTGCTGCGCGACGCGCACCGCCACGCGGGACAGCGGGCCCTGGCCCAGGCCCTGGTGGCCGCCCGTCCCGACACCGTCGTGGTGGAGATGGGCCTGCCGGTGTGGCGTCCGGACGGGGCCGTCCACCTGGCCACCTACGGCGCCGCCCACGCCAACGCCCAGGCCGCCGCCGAGCTTCTCGGCCTGACCTGACCGCCGCGTGTCCCCGCACGGCCGCCGCCGGGGCGGTCGTGCGGGGACATGCCGCACCCGCCCGTCGAACGGCTCCGGCAACGCTGTGAACTGCCCCTTCGCCGCGTCCGCCGCCCCGGCCGCCGTGGTGCCCGCAGACCGGGGCGGGAGACAAAGCCCAACCAGTCCGATCGGCAAGGGATAATGCTGTCATGCGATTGTCCGCCCGGGTCGACTACGCGCTGCGTGCCGCCGCGGAGCTGGCTGTGGCCGGGAGTCACCCGGTGACAGCGGTCCAGCTCGCCGAGGCGCAGCAGATCCCGCCCAAGTTCCTCGAGAACATCCTCGGCCAGCTGCGCCGCTCCGGACTGGTCCGCAGCCAGCGCGGCCCCGAGGGCGGTTACTGGCTGGCCAGGCCGGCCGACCAGATCTCCCTGGCCGACATCATCCGCGCCATCGACGGGCCGCTGCTGGGAGTGCGGGGCGAGCGTCCCGAGCACGTCGGCTACGAGGGCCCGGCCCGTTCGCTGCAGGAGGTGTGGATCGCGCTGCGCGCCAGCGAGCGCAACATCCTGGAGCGGGTCTCCCTCGCCCACATCGCGTCGGGCGAGCTGCCCGAGCCGGTGCGCAAGCTGACCGAGGACCCCGCCGCCTGGGAGAGCCCGTCCTTCATCTGAGGGACGCACCATGCCCGAGGGCGACGTCGTCTGGCAGACCGCCCGGCGCCTGCACGAGGCGCTCGCCGGGCGTCCGCTGACGCGCAGCGACTTCCGGGTGCCCCGGCTGGCGACCGCCGACCTGCGGGGACGCACCGTCCTCGAGGCCGTCGCGCGCGGCAAGCACCTGCTCGTGCGCGTCGACGGCGGCGTCACCGTCCACACGCACCTGATGATGGAGGGCGTGTGGCGCGTGCGCCGGGCCGCCGGGCCTCCCCCGCGCGACCACCGCATCCGCCTGGTCCTCGGCAACGCCGAATGGCTGGCGCTCGGCTACTCCCTCGGCGTCGTGGAGCTGCTGCGCACCGCCGAGGAGCACCGCGCCGTCGGGCACCTCGGCCCCGACCTGCTGGACGCGGCGTGGGGCCCCGGCCCCGCCGCCGAGGCCGTCCGGCGGCTTGAGGAGCGGCCCGCGCGCCCGATCGGCGAGGCGCTGCTCGACCAGACCCGCCTGGCCGGGGTCGGCAACGTCTACAAGGCCGAGGTGCTGTTCCTGCGCGGCGTCCACCCCTGGACGCCCGTCGGCGACGTCCCCGACCTGCCGGGGCTGGTGGAGCTGGCGCACCGGCTGCTGGACGCCAACAAGGCCCGTTACGGCCACATCACCACCGGCGACCGGCGTCCCGGCCGCGAGCACTGGGTCTACGGACGCGCGGGCCGCCCCTGCCGCCGCTGCGGCACCCGCGTGGAACGCGCCGACCAGGGCCCGGACGCCGCCGAACGCGTCACCTTCTGGTGTCCGCGCTGCCAGCCCGCCCCGGCGGGCGGCACCCCGTAGCTCCCCCCGAGGCCGGCGGTCGGCGCCCGCCGGGGTCGCGCGAGCCCCCGGGCGGGTCGCCGCCTTCTGGCGATCCTCCGCCGCGCGGAAGGTGAAGTCAATTCTCGGGTTCGCTTGCCAATCCCCAAGCTCTACCTTGGACGGCATGACGTTGGACGACCTTCGGGTGTTCGTGGCCGTGTGCGAGGCGCAGAGCCTGAGCGCGGTGGCGCGGGAGATGTCGTGCAGCCAGTCGGCGGTCAGCCAGCACGTCAAGCGGCTGGAACGGGAGACCGGCCTGGTGCTGCTGGAGCGGCGGCCGCGCGGGGTGGTGCCCACCCGGGCGGGGCAGATCCTGCGGCGCGCGGCCGCCGAGGGCCTGGCCGGGCTGGACGCGGCGCTGCGGCAACTGGACGACCTGCGGCGCGGCCGGGGCGGCACGGTGCGGATCGCGACCGGCGCGACCACCGTGCGGCACTTCATGGCGGCGGGCGTGGCGGTGTTCCGGGACCGCCACCCCGACGTGACGCTGCAGTTCCAGACGGCCAACTCCAGCCGCCGCTGCCTGGAGGCGGTGCACGCCCACGACGCCGACCTGGCGTGGGTGACGATCGGCCCGCCGGTGGACGGGATCGAGCAGCGTCCCTCGTACCGGATGCCGTGGGTGCTGGCGGTGCGCGCGGACGCGCCGCTGGCGCGCCGCGAGTCGGTCTCGCTCGCCGACCTGGCCGGGACCCGGCACATCGAGCTGCCCGAGCAGTCGACGTCGCGCGGGCATCTGACGGGGCATCTGGAGCGGCACGGCGTGCGCCTGGACTCCACCACGAGCGTGGCCGACTGGGACACCGCGCTGCTGCTGGCCGAGCTCGGGCTCGGGCACGCCGTCCTGCCCGCGCTGCCCGGCTGGACGCGCAGCCCCCGGGGCGACGTTCGGCTCGTGCCGATCCCGGAGCTGCCGCCGCTGGCGGCGGGCTGGGCGGCGCGCAGCTGGGACGCCCTCAGCCCGCTCGCCGTGGAGTTCGCCGATACCGTCCTCGCCCACCTGCCCAAGGCGCCGTGAACGAGGCGGGCCCGGGGCCTGCCGCGGCACGTCCGTGACACCGTGCCGGGCAGGCCCGCCGTGACGGCTCCGTGGCGGCCCGGAGCCGTCACGGAAGCGGGCGGTCACGGCAGCGAGACCATCGACGGGCCCTCGCTGGTACCGACGTTGGGAATGAGGTCCTGGGGATCCCAGGTCACCCCGTCACGGGTGGCGGAGTGGTAGACGCCGGGGTCTCCGTCCATCCCCTTCCACACCATGTGCAGACGGCCGCCGAGCACGCCCAGAACCGGCGTGTGGCTCGTCCCGACACCGCTGATGTGGTTCTGCGGCTCCCATTTCGTTCCGTCCGGACTGGTGGAGTGGTAGATGCCGGAGTCGGCGTCCATTCCCTTCCACACCATGTGCAGCAGGCCGTCGAACACGGCCAGGGACGCGCCGTGACTCGTGCCGACGCCCTCCACGTGGTTCTGCGGCTGCCAGTTGACGCCGTCGATGCTGCTGGAGTGGTAGATGCCCGAGTCCGCTCCCATCCCCTTCCAGACCATGTGCAGCACGCCGTTGAACACGGTGACGAACGGGCCGTTGCTGGTCCCGACGCCGCCGATGAGGTTCTGCGGCTGCCAGCCGAGGCCGTCGGCACTGGTGGAGTGGTAGATGCCCGAGTCCGTCCCGATGCCCTTCCACACCATGTGCAGCACGCCGTTGGACGCGGTGATGGACGGCTTGTGGCTCGTCCCGACCGCCGGCACGAGATTCTGCGGCCGCCAGTTGGCGCCGTCGGCGCTGCTGGAGTGGTAGATGCCGGGGTCTCCGTCGAGGCCCTTCCACGCCATGTGCAGCAGGTCGCCGTGCTCGGTGACGGACGCACCGCTGCTGGTGCCGACGAAGGGCAACAGGATCTGCGGCGTCCACTGCTGCCCGTCACCGGTGGACGACACGTAGAGCCCCGGGTCGCCGCCGATGCCCTTCCAGGCGCGGAAGAGCGCGGGCCTGAGCAGCTGGCTGGTGCCTATGGACGCGCGCGGCCCGTCCAGCGCGGCCTGCATGCGCACCGTCTGCCCCTTGGTGAACATGAACATGCAGGCGTCGTCGGTGTAGTCCATGTAGTTCATGAACATGTCGCCGCTGGGCGCGTTGCCGCACGTGATGTGCGGGAACTGCGGGCAGCCGAAGTTGGGCCCGGCCTGGTTGGGGGTGTCGTCGACCTGGTCGGAGCCGGTGCACGCCGTACCGTCGTCGCCCCAGATGTGGAAGAGGTTCAGCCAGTGCCCGACCTCGTGCGTCGCGCTGCGGCCGAGGTGGAACGGCGGGGCGGCCGTCCCGGTCGTACCGAACGCCGTGTAGGTGATGACGACGCCGTCGGTGTCCCTCGGCCCGCCGGGGAACTGCGCGTAGCCCAGCAGCCCCCCTGCCAGCCGGCACACCCAGATGTTGAGGTACCGGTCGCTGGGCCAGGCGTCGGCGCCTCCCTGGGCGGCGTGCTTGACCGAGTCGTCGGTGTCGAACGCGGCGACGGTGGTCTGCGTGCGCGTGATGCCGTTGGTGGGGTTGTCGAGCGGGTCGCGGGTGGCGAGCCGGAACTCGATGAAGGCGTCCCCGACCAGCGGCTTGAACGCGTCGGGGACGTTGGCGACGTCCGGGTTGAGTTTGCGGAAGTCGCGGTTCAGGACGTCGATCTGGCTGCGCACCTGCGCGTCGTCGATGTTCTGCACGGGGGTCTGGAAGACGACGTGCACGACGGTGGGAATGACGGTCACGCCCAGGCGCTCCTCGGCCCGGCGGGCCGTCCGGAACCGCTGGGCGTGCGTCTCGATCTCCGCTCTGGCCACGGCGTACCCGGGACGTTCGGTCAGCAGCCTGCGGTGGACGTCCATCGTGCCGCAGCGGCGCTGCGCGGGCATCGGGGTGCCGGTCTCGCCGACGGTCATCTCACTCACCTTCCCGTCGGGTGGTTCGCTGAGAGCGCGTTATCCGCGCGGGATGACGAGCAGCCGATCCGGAGACGATTCCAGGATTTCGAGGGTCGTTTCCCTGGGCCGCTCGCCGGGAAAGGACAGGCGCACGCGGTCCGGGGTTTCGGCCCGCCATCGGCCGGTCCTCGTGCGCGGCCGGTCGTCGGGTCCGGAATAGTGTTCGACCGCGGTTCCGTCGTCCCGCAGTTCGAACCCGTGCCGGCCGCGTGAGCGCGGGAACGGGAAGTCGGCCGGCCGGTAGACCCGGACGTCG
Organism: Actinomadura miaoliensis; assembly: GCF_039536785.1. NCBI lineage: Bacteria > Bacillati > Actinomycetota > Actinomycetes > Streptosporangiales > Thermomonosporaceae > Actinomadura > Actinomadura miaoliensis. The sequence goes on along the minus strand of NZ_BAAAZG010000004.1, from coordinate 41,332 downwards.
CCGTGGTCCTCCTCATGGGAGTGCAGCCAGCGTTTCCCGCTCCATTCGGGCATGTCGCTATCACCCCGCCTTCCGAAGCCCCCGTGCGAGGCGTCACCTGTCGCGCGCGTCCGCGCCCTACAGAACGGCCACGCGAGGCGCGATTCACCTCACGTCGACAACGACGTCAACGTGTGCATTTTTCTCAGAATAGGGCGACGAACGACATATCTGTCAACCGCGAAATGCCATTGTCGATTACTTTCCGAAGACCTGAATCTCGATCGGGGCCGCCATTGCCGGAAGCCCGGCGGGGCGGCCCTCCGAACAGACGGGACAGGCGAATCCGCGAGTTTGCCCGGTCCTTGCCCGGCCTCGTCGACGACCGGCCGGAATGAATCGTTCCGGCGGGGCGCGAGGACGACCTGCGGGTGTTCAGGGGATGAGCGGCCGGACCTGCTCGGCGGCGAAGCGCACGAATCCCTCAAGGTCGGGCTCGTCGGCCGTGGGCTGCAGGACGACCGTGTCGGCGCCCGCGTCCGCCAGCCGCGCCACCGCGTCGGCGACGGCCGCCGCGTCCCCGGCCGCCCCGAACGGCGTCCGCGACGCGTTGCGGTCGAACTCGGCTTCGAGCCGTGCGGCCGCGTCCGGCCCGGTGGCGGCGTGCAGGTAGACGACGATCTCGTGGTCCCCGGTGCGCCCGGCCGCCGTCCGTCCCTCTTCGACCAGCTCGCGCGCCCGGCGCAGCGCGTCCGGCTCGGTGTCGGCGGTGAGCACCGTGCCGTCGGCGCACTCGCCGGTCAGCCGCAGCGTGCGCGGCCCCGTCGCCCCGGCCAGGATCGCCGGCGCGGTGGGCGGCGGCCAGTCGAGCGCGACGTCGTCGAGCCTGACGTACCGGCCGTCCGTGGTGACGCGCTCGCCGCGCAGCAGCGCCCGCATCGCCGTCAGATGCTCGCGCAGCAGCGTCATCGGTGACTCGGCGCGGGCGCCGACCTGCTCCATCCACTCCTGGACGCCGTGCCCGACCGCCAGCGCGACGCGTCCCGGGAACAGCCGGTGCAGCGTGGCGGTCTCCATCGTGGCCAGCGCGACGTTGCGCAACGGCACCGGCAGCAGACCCACGCCGACGCGCACCCGCCGCGTCCACGCCAACGCGGCGGCGGCCGAGGCAACGCCGCTCTCGAAGAAGCAGTCCTCCCACAGCCACAGCTGTTCGAGCCCCGCCTCGTCGGCGGCCACCGCGACGTCGCGCAACCGCTCCGGCGGCACCTGCGGCCGGAACACCACACCCAGACCAGTCATGTGATCATCGTGCCCGAGTCCGGCTCCCCTCAGCGAGCGGATATCCCCGCCGGATCCGCGACGCAATTCCCATGGCCGTCCCGAGGCCGGCGCGTCGGCCGCCGCGGTGAACGCGGGCTCATGTGGCACTTGTGACACAGTCCGTTGGTGCTCAGGGAAGAACCCCCTGACCGTGAAAGCGTGTCATACGGCGCGGAGGGCCCCGTTCATCCTTGCGACGACGCCGTGAGGAAGGAGAGGGCCATGCGAGCGAGCGACGTTCCCGCGCCGCGGCTTGAGGCGCTGGTGGTGCCCGGGATCGAGCGGGCGGTCGGGCATGTGCGGCGCTGGCTGAGCGACGTGCTCGGACCCGACCATCCGGGGCTGTACGACTGCTCGGTGTGCGTGTCGGAACTGATGACCAACGCGCTGCGCCACACCGACTCCGGGCTCGGCGGCAGCATCCGGGTCGAGCTGGTCATCGGGCGGGAGCGGGTGCGGGGGGAGGTCACCGACGACGGCGGCGCGGAATCGGTGCCGCGCGTGCTGGACGCGGGTGACGGGGTACGGGGGCGGGGCCTGCGGATCGTGGAGGCGTACTCGCTGGCGTGGGGCGTGCGGCGCCGGGGCCACGGATTCACCGTCTGGTTCGTCCTGGACGCGCGGTGACACCGTGAGGGGGACACAGCGGGCCGGGCCCGACACCGTGACGGGAACGCCCTAAGCGCGTGCTCTGACGCGGTAGTGGTAGCGGGAGCGGGGCACGAAGCCCGCGCGCGTGTAGAGGGCCTGGGCGGCCGTGTTGCGTTCGGTCACGCATAGGTAGGCACGGCGGGCACCCTGGGCGCGTCCGTGGTTGAGCAGGGCGTGCAGCACTTCGCGGGCGAGTCCTTGGCGGCGCGCGTGGGGGGCCGTGGCCATGCAGTAGACGCCGAGCCAGTCGCCTTGGAGGACGGCGCGCCCCACGCTGTCACCGAGCGTGGCGTACGCGGCGGGCACCCCGGTGATGATGCCGGTGGCGGCGGGCAGCGCGTCGGGGTGGCGGCCGTCGACCGACCACCAGGTGTCCAGCCAGGTGCCGGACGGCGTGCCGGCGACCGCGACCTCCCGGGTGACGGGACGGTCGGCGGCCAGGTCGGCCGTCATGACCAGGGTCGGGTCGGCGACGGTGTAGCCGCGACGCTGCAGCATGTCGTCCAAGCCGGAGGGACGCGACCAGGGGCTGACGGAGAACACCGCCGGAAGGCCGCGGTCGTAGTAGAAGCGCTCGGCGGCCTCCACGGCGGCGGGCAGGTCGGGGGGCTCGGCGGCGGGCCAGACGGAGTTGGCGCGTTTGGTGACCCCGTGCGCGTACCGCAGCCGCCAGCCGTGCGCGTCCTCCACGTGCGCGGCGGGCCACGCCTGGTCGACCAGCCGGTCGAAGACCGTCACCGGCCCCTCCTCATGCGAAGCCCCGGCCGCTCCCGGCCGGGGCTTCGGCGTTGGACGATCGTGGACGTCGCGCCACCCGGAATCACAGCTGGGCCTGGAACATCCAGTGCTGCATCTCCAGCTTGCTGGTGGCCTCGATGAGCAGGTCCTGGGTGACCGGGTCGGGCTCGTCGGTGGCCCGCACGCGCTCGCGGAACCGCTCGATCAGCTGGGCCAGCACGTCGGTCATCGCGGCCACCACCTTGTCGTCGGCCACGTAACCCGGCTCCAGCTGCTGGATCGGGGTGCGGTCGGCGACGGTGCGGGCCCGGCCGTCGGGGTTGATCCCGAGGGCGATGGCGCGCTCGGCCATCTCGTCGGTGTACGTGCGGGCCAGCTCCACGACCTCGTCGAGGTGCTCGTGGACGACCTTGAAGTTGCGGCCCGTCAGGTTCCAGTGGGCCTGCTTGGCGAACAGCGACAGATCGATCATGTCGACGAGGGCGCCCTGCAGCGCCTCCGCCACGACCTTGCGAGCCTCATCACCCAGCGGGCTCTTGACCGTTGCCATGTCGGGCTCCTTCCGCGTCACTTGACCGGTATCGGCGTCAACAGTGGAAGGCTCCCCACAATTGCCATGTTCACCCGTGAGAACGCCCACATCAGGCGGTATCACCCCACGTCACCTCAAGGCACAGGGGTCACGGCACAAGGGGCATGGGCGTACCAGGCAGGGCACGGGCGTACGCCGCGCGCCGGGCGGCCGGGGCGGGCCGCCGTGTGTCCGTGCTAGGCCGCGACCATGTCGGCGCGGAACTCGCCGGTGATCTCCTCCGGGGTGGCCGGGATGCGTTCGGACGGGATCCGCTCGTCGGAGATGCGCTCGTGCTCGGGCGGTGCGCCCGCCAGCACCGGCTCGTGCTGGAGCTCGGCCAGGGCCAGCTGGTCCGCCACTTCACGAAGAACGTGCGACAGCGGGACCCCCAGGGCCTTGCAGATCGAGGAGAGCAGTTCCGAAGAGGCTTCTTTCTGTCCCCGCTCGACCTCGGAGAGGTAGCCGAGGGAAACCCGTGCCGCCGCGGACACCTCGCGGAGGGTGCGTCCCTGGCGCAGCCGCAGCTGCCGCAGTACGTCACCGAGCAGCTGGCGAAGCAGGACCATCGTCTCGCTCCCTCCCTCAGTGTGGACCATCTGACGGTTCCACCGTACCCGCCTTGGACGCGGGGGTGGCAGACCGTGGATTTCGTGTTCGCTTGGAACGTAACGCTGTAATCAGCCCTAGACTTCCCGATCTTCGCGAGCGTCGCCGCCGCCGAGAGCCGCCTCCCACCGCACCGGCAAGCCCAGCAGGACGCGTCGCAGCAGCTCAAGCGCGTGCACGACGGTCATCCGGCGGATCATGCCGCGCGCCTCGGCACCGGTGCCGGGCACGGGAAGTCGCGGCTCGATCACCACGGGCGGTCCTTCGGGGCCGGCAACGCCGACGAAGACGGTGCCGACGGGACGCCCGTCCTGCGGGTCGGGACCCGCGACGCCGGTGACCGCCACGCCGTAGGTCGCGCCGAGGCGTTCCCGCACGCCGGAGGCCATCGCCGCGGCCACGTCCGGATGCACCGCGCCGTGCCGGGCCAGCAGATCGGCCGGGACGCCGAGCATCGTCTGCTTCAACAACGTGGAGTACGTGACCATTCCCCCGGCGTACGTCGCCGACGAGCCCGGCATCCCGGTGAGCTCGGCGCCGATCAGCCCCCCGGTCAGGGACTCGGCGGTCGCGACCGTCGCCGACCGCTCGGCGAGCAGCCGGTGCACGACCCGGTCCAAGGTCTCGTCGTCCACGCCGTAGACCGCGTCCGGGCCGAGCAGTCCGCGGACGCGCCGCTCGACGTCGTCGAGCCGGTCCGGCGCGGCGGTGACGCGGACCCGCACCTCGGCGGGCGCGGGCAGGTACGCCACCGCGACGCCGTCGAGGGCCTCCACCGGGGCCAGCGCGGCGGCGAGCTCGGACTCCCAGATGCCGGCGGTGCGCAGGACGCGGCGGGCCTGCGGGAGGTCGTGGCCCCGGGACCGTGCGACGCCCGTCAGCTCCGGCAGCACGACCTCCTCCATGATCGTGCGCATCTCGGACGGGACGCCCGGCAGCGCGTACACCGTCCCGCCCGGCAGCCGCACCCGCAGGCCCGGGGCGCTGCCCGCCGAGTTGGCCAGCAGCCCGGCGCCCTCGGGGACGTCCGCCATGCGCAGCGCCATCGGCCGCAGCTCGCGCCCGGCCGCGGCGACGCGCTCGCGCAGCCGCCGCTCCAGCACCGGGTCGCGGACGAGCACCACGCCCGCCGCCTTGGCCAGCGCGTCCCGGGTGACATCGTCGTTGGTCGGGCCGAGGCCGCCGGTGGTGATGACCGCGTCCGCCCGGCCGAGCGCCTCGGTGACCGCCTCGACGATCACGTCGAGCTCGTCGCCGACGACCACGCTGCGCGTCACCTCGAGGCCGTGGTCGGTCAGCCGCCGCCCCAGCCACGCCGCGTTGCCGTTGACCGTGTCGCCGAGCAGCAACTCGTCCCCGACGGTGAGCAACTCGACCCGCATCGCGTCCCCTCTCCCCAGCGGTGAGCACCGAATCTACTCGCGCCGCGACGGCCTGCCGGGGATCGGGGCGGCGGGACAGCGGCGGGACGACACGCCGCGGGCGACCCGCCGATGGGGCGATCCTGATCGTCAGCACATCCCGGGCGCGCGGCCGCACTGAATCCTTTCAATCGTGCGGGACGGCCGAACCGCCCGACGGGTTGACCGTGGAACGTGTCCGGAACAGGCCGATCGGAAGCATTGTCGGACCCTGACGAGGACGGTTAGGACTGACCACAATATTGGTCATCCGTCTCCCCGAGAACTCATGACACATCCCGCGAAAACGCTCCCCGCCCCGGCCGCCGACATCGACCGCCACTGGATCGGCTCGCTGGCCCGGGTCGACCGTCTCACCTCCCGCCAGCTGGAGGTCTTCCTGCTGCTCGGCAGGGGGATGTCCAACCGTCAGATCGCGCTGGCGCTGGAGGTGAGCGAGCACACCGTCAAGGCCCACATCGCCAAGGTCCTGAGAACCCTCGGCCTGGAGTCGCGCCTGCAGGCCGGGCTGGCCGCCCTGCTCCACCAGCAGCGCGACTCGCCCGGGTGAACACACGCCGACAGCCGGGGAAGGCCGCCCGCCTCATGCTCCACCCATTGGAATCGCCCTGGTCAGCGCGCTTGTCAGAATAGGGGCCATCGAGAGCATTCGACGGCTTCATCCAAAAGGATAATTGCGGCGCCACGCCTGATGACCGAGGCTGGAGACGTCCGTCCAGCACGAAGGGCGTCCGGAGCGCCCTCCACAGTTCTCCCCGGCGGGTCCAGGGCGACGGCCCGCCGGGGACTCCCCGCTCGCCCCGGGAGACCCGAGAGACCCCGGGAGACACCCGCGCCGGGCACCTGCGCGCCTAGTGGACCAGGCGGCGCAGGGTGGTGCCCAGGCGGTGGGCGTAGACGCGTTGGAAGAGCGGGGCCAGGGGGCCCGCCGCGCGCATCTGCCAGCCGGCGGGGCGGCTGAACGAGGTCACCTGGAGCCACACGTCGTCCATGTCGTCCAGCTCCACCACGAACGACTCCTCCCCCGTGGCGGGATGCCCCGGCAGGGTGCCGTAGCCGAAGCCCGCACGACGTTCACCGTCCTCGGCCCACACGACCCGGCACGGCGCCGACAGGCTCAGCGGGCCGACGCCCATACGCGACTCGACGTGCACGCCGGGCGCGGCCCGCGGCGCCGACGCGTCGATGCGCACGCCCGCCGCACGGTGCATCCAGAACTCCAGGACGGCGTCGGCCGCCTCCCGCATCGCGCGCGGCCCCGAACCGACCAGGGCGCGGTGGCGCAGGTGCCGGTAGCCGCCGGGCAGGGCGCCGCGTTCGGTGGCGCCGACCTCGGCGTACGTCAGCCCCGTCACGGCACCTTCCCCGACGGCGCCGGACGCGCGGCGCGGCGCAGCCGCCACGCCTGGACGACGTAGTCCACGCCGGTCACCACCGTCACCGCCACGGCCGCGCCCATGGCCGCCCAGCGCACCGGGTCGAACGGGCCGGGCAGGATGTACAGGCCGATCGCGATGACCTGCAGCAGCGTCTTCAGCTTGCCGCCCTTGCTGGCGGGGATCACGCCGTAGCGGATCACCACCAGGCGCAGGACGGTGATGCCGATCTCCCGGGTGAGGATCATTCCGGTGACCCACCACCACAGCTCGCCGTGCACCGACAGGCCGATCAGCGCCGCCCCGGTCAGCGCCTTGTCGGCGATCGGGTCGGCGATCTTGCCGAAGTCGGTGACCAGGCCGCGGCTGCGGGCCAGATCGCCGTCGATCTTGTCGGTGACGGAGGCCACCGCGAACGTCGCGAACGCCGCCAGCCGCCAGGCCGTGCCGTCCTGGAACAGCAGCCACACGAACACCGGCACCATGAGGATGCGCAGCATCGTCAGGCCGTTGGCGATGTTGTAGACGCTGGCCTGCGGAGTGGACGAACCGGAGGCGCCGGGCGGCCCCGCCGAGCCCGCCACCGGGTCGGGCGCTCCGGCGATCATGACATGTCCGCCACGAGGTCGACGCCGTCGCTGCCGGTCACGGTGGCCGTGACGATGTCGCCGAGGGCCGCCCCGGTGGCGCCGCGCACGACGACCGTGCCGTCCACCTCGGGCGCCTGGTGGGCGGCGCGTCCCTCGAACGCGCCGTCCGGCGTCTTGTCCTCCAGCAGCACCTCGACCCGCGTCCCGACGCGCTCCTCGGCGCGCTGCGCGGTCAACTCCTCGGCCAACGCCGACACCTCCTCCACCCGGGCGGCGACCTCCTCGGGCGGCAGCTTGCCGTCCAGGGTCGCGGCCTCGGTCCCGTCCTCGTCGGAGTACCCGAAGACGCCCGCCGCATCCAGCCGGGCGGCGGACAGGAACGCGACCAGCTCATCGAGGTCGTCGTCGGTCTCGCCGGGGAATCCGACGATGAAGTTGGACCGCACGCCCGCCTCCGGCGCCAGCGCGCGGACGCGGTCGAGCAGCTCCAGGAAGCGCTCCCGGTCGCCGAAGCGGCGCATCCGGCGCAGCACCGGCCCCGCGGCGTGCTGGAACGACAGGTCGAAGTACGGCGCGACGCCCGGGGTCTGGCAGATCGTCTCGATGAGGCCGGGACGAAGCTCGGCGGGCTGCAGGTAGCTGACGCGCACCCGCTCGACGCCGTCCACCGCCGCCAGCTCGGGCAGCAGCTTCTCCAGGGCGCGCAGGTCGCCCAGGTCCTTGCCGTAGGAGGTGGAGTTCTCGCTGACCAGCACCAGCTCGCGCACGTCGTGCCCGGCCAGCCAGCGCGCCTCCGCCAGCACCTCGGCCGGGGGACGCGACACGTACGCGCCGCGGAAGGCGGGGATCGCGCAGAACGAGCAGCGGCGGTCGCAGCCGGACGCCAGTTTCAGCGGCGCGACCGGCCCGCCGCCCAGCCGGCGCCGCAGCACCCGCGGCCCGGACGCCGGGGCGACGCCGTCGGGCAGGTCCGCGGGCGCGCCGTGCCCGGGGACCGCGACGGCCGAGGCGGACGCCGACCGCTCCACGGGCGAGATCGGCAGCAGCGTGCGGCGGTCACGCGGGATGTGCGGGGTGAGCCGGCGTCCGGCGAGCACGTCGTCCAGCCGCTCGCCGATCGCGGAGTAGTCGTCGAAGCCGAGCACCGCGTCGGCCTCGGGCAGCGCCTCGGCCAGCTCCCTGCCGTACCGCTCGGCCATGCAGCCCGCCGCCACGACCTTGGCGCCCGAGTCGTGCGCGGCCAGCAGCGTGTCGATGGAGTCCTTCTTGGCCGCCTCGATGAAACCGCAGGTGTTGACCACGACCACGTCGGCGTCGTCGGCGTTGTCGGTCAGGCCCCACCCCGACTCCTCCAGGCGGGCGGCGAGCTCTTCGGAGTCCACCTCGTTGCGCGCGCATCCGAGTGTGACGAGGGAGACCGTGCGGCGTATGGACATGTCCTAACGGTAACGGGCCGCGGGCCCCGCGCAGACCGCTCGGGGGCACCCCGCCCGAACCGGCGGATCAGGCGGCGTCGGGGTCGTTGGGCGTGAAGCTCAGCCGGACCACCCCGCCGTTCTGGTCAGGGGTGCCCAGGTTCTTGCCGTTGACGGTCAGCCGCACCCCGGAGCTGTTGCCGATGATGACGCTGATCTTCTTCTTGGCCGTCCACTCGCGCGACTGCCCGGGACGCAGCGTGCCGCTGAACAGCTCACGGCCCTTGTCGCCCTGCACGCTCAGCCACGTGTTGCGCCGCGCCTGCACCGCGAGCTGGACGTTCTTGCGCGGCGCCACGGCCACCGGCTCCTCGGCCCGCTGCGTGCGCGTGGGTGACGGGGAGGCCGCGGGCAGCTCGGGCGACCCGGCAACCTGCCGGGCGGTGCGGTGCGCGGAGTCGCCGCTGAACACCTGGAACACCCCGTAGATGACCACGAGGGCCAGGGCCAGGGCCATCGCCGCGCTCCAGTTCGGCGCGCGGCGCTCGCGGAACGGCACCGGGTTCTCCGGCTCGAACGCGGTGACCGCGGAGATCGGCGCGGGGGCGCCGCCGTGCATGGCGTCGAACTCCTGCACCAGCGGCTCCGGATCGATGCCGATCACGCGGCCGATGCTGCGGATGTGCCCGCGGGCGTAGAAGTTGCCGCCGCAGGCGCTGAAGTCGTCGCGTTCGATGCCGCGGATGACGGTCTCGCGGATCCGGGTTCTCAGGCTCACCTGCGTGACGGTGAGACCGGCCTGCTGACGCTCCCTCGCCAAGGTCTCACCAATGCTCACGCCGGGCCTCCCTGAGAGCGCGCCATGGACCGTCCCCACACTCCTGTGACACCAGTCTAGAAATCGCAATGCCCGCTGGGCGACAGGCAACACGTTCGAAACTGGGCAAGATTTCGCATCAATCCGCCATGCCGACGAGGGAAACGACACCGAAGGAGTCGTCCCTCCGCCGCCCCCGCCGACCAAAGATCATTTTCGGTATGGCGAGGGATTTATGGCGGATTGTCCGCGAACGCGGGCGACGGACGGAGCAGCCGCGCCGCCCGCGGTGGGGCGATCGTATGCGATCATCACGGTCCGGCGGCGGGTGTTCTCCCATGATTCTCCGCGCGGTTCACGATTCGCCGCGCAGTTTGGCCAGCACCTCCGCCAGCTCGTCCGGTTTGGTGAGCACGTCCCGCGCCTTGGAGCCCTCGCTCGGACCGACGATGCCGCGGCTCTCCATCAGGTCCATCAGCCGGCCCGCCTTGGCGAACCCCACGCGCAGCTTGCGCTGCAGCATCGACGTCGACCCGAACTGCGTGCTGACCACCAGCTCGATGGCCTGCAGCAGCAGGTCCATGTCGTCGCCGATCTCCTCGTCGATCTGCTTCTTCGGGCCCGCCGCCTCGGTGACGTCCTCCCGGTAGGCGGGCTCCATCTGCTTCTTGCAGTGGTCGACGACGGCGTGGATCTCCTTCTCGGAGACGAACGCGTTCTGGATGCGCATCGGCTTGCTGGCGCCCATCGGCAGGAACAGCGCGTCGCCCTGCCCGACCAGCTTCTCCGCGCCCGGCTGGTCGAGGATGACGCGGCTGTCGGCCAGCGAGGAGGTGGCGAACGCCAGCCGGGACGGCACGTTCGCCTTGATCAGCCCGGTCACCACGTCCACGCTGGGCCGCTGGGTGGCCAGCACCAGATGGATCCCGGCGGCGCGGGCCAGCTGGGTGATGCGCACCACCGAGTCCTCGACGTCGCGCGGCGCCACCATCATCAGGTCGGCCAGCTCGTCCACGATCACCAGCATGTACGGGTACGGCTGGTAGACGCGCTCGCTGCCGGGCGGCGCGGTGAGCCGTCCCGCCCGCACCGCCTTGTTGAAGTCGTCGATGTGCCGGAACCCGGACGCGGCCAGGTCGTCGTAGCGGCGGTCCATCTCCCCGACCACCCACTCCAGCGCCTCGGCGGCCTTCTTCGGGTTGGTGATGATAGGGGTGATCAGGTGCGGGATGCCCTGGTACATGGTCAGCTCGACCCGCTTGGGGTCGACCAGGATCATCCGCACCTCGTCCGGGGTGGCCCGCATCAGCACCGAGGTGATCAGCCCGTTGATGCAGGTCGACTTGCCGGCGCCGGTGGCGCCCGCGATGAGGATGTGCGGCATCTTCGCCAGGTTCGCCACCACCGTGCGGCCCTCGACGTCCTTGCCCAGCCCCACGACCATCGGGTGCTGCTCGTTGGTCGCGGCGGGCGAGCGCAGCACGTCGCCCAGGCTGACGATGTCCTTGTCGACGTTGGGGATCTCCACGCCGATCGCGGACTTGCCGGGGATCGGGGAGATGATCCGCACGTCCGCGCTCTTGACCGCGTAGGCGATGTTCTTGGTCAGCGCGGTGACCTTCTCGACCTTCACCGCCGGGCCCAGCTCGATCTCGTACCGCGTGATCGTCGGCCCCCGGGTGAACCCGGTGACCTGCGCGTCGATGTCGAACTGCTCCAGCACCCCGGTGAGCGCCTGCACCACCGTGTCGTTGGCCTTGGTGCGCGGCTTGGCCGCCGTGCCGGGACGCAGCACCGCCGGCGAGGGCAGCTCGTAGATCTCCCCCGACGACGAGAGCGGCAGCTGCTCGGCGCGGCGCGGCGCCGGGGTCGGGTCCGGCACCTCGGCGGCGGCGTGCGGCTCGGACACCGCCTCGGTCACCGGCTCGGGCTCCGCCGGCGGGTCGGGGACGGCCGCGGGAGGCGCCGGCGAGCCGAACGGGTCGGGGCCGAACAGGTCGTCGGCCAGATCCGGTTGCGGCGCGGTCTTCTTCGGCTTCTCCTCCAGGACGGGGGTGTCGTACGGCTTGGAGTGCTCGCCGACCTCCAGCTCGTCGTCGTCCCGCTGCGTCTTCTTGCGGCGGCGTTTGGGCTTGGGCGCCTCGTCGCCCTCGTCCGCGGCGGCGGGGCGCCGTCCGGGACGCTCCGGGCGTCCCTGCAGCGTCGCCACCGACCACAGGTCGTGCAGCCGCTCGGGCACCCGGTTGATCGGCGTGGCCGTGACCACCAGCAGCCCGAACGCCGACAGCAGGATCAGCAGCGGCACCGTCACCCATCCGCTGAGCGCGGCCTCCAGCGGCGCGGCGGCCAGCCAGCCGACGACGCCGCCCGCCGCCCGCACGCCCTCCATGTCCTTGGCCGGGGACGGGCCGCCCGCGGCGATGTGCAGGATGCCCAGCACGCCGACGCCCAGCGCCGTCATGCCGATGACGATGCGCGGGTTCTCCTCGTTGTGCTCGGGATGGCGCAGCACCCGCCAGGCCAGCACGGCCAGCAGCACCGGCAGGCCCATGCAGACCACGCCGAGGCCGCCGCGCACCACCTGCTCCAGCGCCTCGGTGAGCACGCCGTCGGGCCGCCACCACGTCACCGAGGCCAGCACGATCGCGCCGCCCAGCAGCGCCAGGCCCAGGCCGTCGCGCTGGTGCTCGGCGTCCAGGTCGCGGGCGCCGCGCCCGTACGCGCGGAACACCGACCCGACCGTCACCGCCAGCAGGTGGTAGAGCTTGAACAGCAGCGTGAACAGACCGACGAACAGCTGCGAGAACGGACCGGGCTGCTGCGGGGGGCGTTTGGCCGACCCGCGTCCGCCACCGCCCCGGGCACCGCCGCTCGGACGCTTTCGCGGAGCCGGCGAGCCGGAGGGTTTGCGCGCCGCGGCCGACCGGGTGCGCGACGACCCCGAGGCCGCTTTGCCACGCCCAGCAGCCCCCTTCGCTCCCCCGGACGCACGTGTGGCCATGATGCTGAGACTAGCCAAGCACCTCACGGGTTCCGCGAGCACCGACGGCGGCGTGTTGCACACCCGTCCCTCACGACCTCCCCCGCCCGGACGTCGCGCCGGGCGGGGCTTCGAGGGGCGGGCGAGGCCCTGCCCCGGGCGCTCAGAGCTCGACGACCACCGGGACGATCATCGGGCGGCGCCGGTAGCTGTCGCTGACCCATTTGCCGACCGTGCGCCGGATCAGCTGGCTGAGCTGGTGCGAGTCGTTGATCCCGTCGGCGGCCGCGTCCCGCAGCACCGCCTCGATCCGGTCCAGCACCTCGTCGAAGTCCTCGTTGACGATGCCCGCGCCGCGCGCGTGGATCTCCGGACCGGCCAGCAGCTTGCCCGAGGTGGAGTCGACGGCCACGACGATGGAGACGAACCCCTCCTCGCCGAGGATCCGGCGGTCCTTCAGCGACGTCTCGGTGACCTCGCCGACCGACAGCCCGTCGACGTACACGTATCCGGCGGGCACCGCGCCGACGATCCGGGCCCGGCCGTCCACCAGGTCGACCACCACACCGTCCTCGGCGATGACGATGTTGTCGTCCGGCACGCCGGTCAGCGAGGCGAGCTTGGCGTGCGCGCGCAGGTGCCGCCACTCGCCGTGGATCGGCAGGAAGTTGCCGGGCTTGGTGACGTTCAGGACGTACAGCAGCTCACCGGCCGGGGAGTGCCCCGACACGTGCACCAGCGCGTTGCCCTTGTGCACCACGCGGGCGCCCCACCGGGTCAGGCCGTTGATGACCCGGTTGACCGACTCCTCGTTGCCGGGGATCAGCGAGGACGCCAGCACCACCGTGTCGCGCTCGGTGACGCGGATCTGGTGGTCGCGGTTGGCCATCCGCGACAGCGCCGACATCGGCTCGCCCTGCGAACCGGTGCACACCAGCACCAGCCGGTCCGGCGGAACGTTGTCGATCTCCTTCTGCTCCACCATGATCGCTTCGGGCACGTTGAGGTAGCCCAGCTCGCGGGCCACGCCCATGTTGCGCACCATCGAGCGGCCGATGAAGCACACCTTGCGGCCGTTGGCGACCGCCGCGTCCAGCACCTGCTGCACGCGGTGCACGTGCGAGGCGAAGCACGCCACGATGATCCGCTCCTGCGCGGTGCGGAACACCTCGTCGATCACCGGGCCGATGTTGCGCTCGCTGGTGACGAACCCGGGCACCTCGGCGTTCGTCGAGTCCGACATCAGCAGGTCGACGCCCTCGGCGCCCAGCCGCGCGAACCCCGGCAGGTCGGTCAGCCGCCCGTCCAGGGGCAGCTGGTCCATCTTGAAGTCGCCGGTGTGCAGCACCAGGCCGGCGGGGGTGCGCACCGCCACGGCGAGCGCGTCCGGGATGGAGTGGTTGACGGCCAGGAACTCGCACTCGAACGGCCCGAACGTCCGCCGCTCGCCCTCGCCGACCTCGATCAGCACCGGCTTGATGCGGTGCTCGGCGAGCTTGGCGGCCAGCAGCGCCAGCGTCAGCCGCGACCCCACGACCGGGATGTCGGGCCGCTCGCGCAGCAGGTACGGGACGGCGCCGATGTGGTCCTCGTGACCGTGGGTGAGGATGAGCGCGTCCACCGCGTCCAGGCGGCCGCGGATGTACTCGAAATCGGGCAGGATCAGGTCGACGCCCGGTTGCTCGGTCTCGGGGAACAGCACCCCGCAGTCGACCACCAGCAACCGCCCGTCGAACTCGAAGACGGTCATGTTGCGGCCGATCTCGCCCAGCCCGCCGAGCGCGACGACGCGCAGCCCGCCCTCCGCCAACGGCGGCGGAGAAGAAAGATCCGGGTGCGGATGACTCACGCATTGACCTCCGGAACACTTGCCTCCGGCACTTTTACTCCCCCAATCATCAGGTCTTCCCGCAGACGCGCCGCGAACTCGGGCGAGGCGTCCACCAGCGGCGCGCGGACGGTGCCGCCGGGCAGCCCCAGCAGGTTCAGCGCGGCCTTGACGGCGATGGCGCCCTGCGTACGGGTCATGATCGCGGTGACGACGGGCAGCAGCCGGCGGTGGATCGCCAGGGCCCGCTCCCGGTCGCCGGCGCGGTACGCCTCGATCATCTCATGCAGATCCGCGCCCACCACGTGGCCGATCACGCTGACGAACCCGGCGGCCCCCACCGCCAGCCACGGCAGGTTGAGGGCGTCGTCGCCGGAGTAGAACACCAGCGGGCTGGCGGCCATCACCTGCGACCCGGCGAACAGGTCGCCCTTGGCGTCCTTGACCGCCAGGATGCGCGGGTGCTCGGCCAGGCGCAGCAGGGTGTCGGTCTGGATCGGCACCCCGGTGCGGCCCGGGATGTCGTACAGCATCACCGGCAGCCCGGTGGCGTCGGCCACCTCGGTGAAGTGCCGCAGCAGGCCCTCCTGCGGCGGCTTGTTGTAGTACGGCGTGACCACCAGCAGTCCGTGCGCTCCGGCGGCCTCGGCCTGGCGGGCCAGCTCGGCGCTGTGCGCGGTGTCGTTGGTCCCGGCACCGGCGACGACCATCGCGCGGTCGCCGACCGCGTCCGCGACGATGCGTACCAGCTGCTGTTTCTCGGCGTCGCCGGTGGTGGGCGACTCGCCGGTCGTCCCGTTGACGACCAGGCCGTCACAGCGCTGCTCGTCGACCAGATGGGCCGCCAGCCGGGCGGCTCCGTCGTAGTCGACACGGCCGTCGGGCAGGAAGGGGGTGACCATCGCGGTCAGCATCCGCCCGAACGGAGCGTCACTCGTTGTGCTGGGTGCCATGCAACGAACGGTACCGCTACGGCGGGGCCCCGTGGACCCGCAGGTCCCTCCACCCCGAGGGGGTGTCCGACCAGGTCCGCCCGGGCGCGGCGACGCCGGCGCGCGACGGGGGGCCGCGACGTGGAAGAAGCCGTCGCCACACGCTCGGGGGTACGCGTGGCGACGGCTTCTCTGACGCACATGGTTGCACGCGAATTACGCGTTCCGGGTCCAGTCCGGCCACTATCCGGACTCGATCGGATAACGCGGGGAGGCGGCGCCGGAGGCCGGGGGCCGCGGCCGGGCGATCACCATGCGGGAAATCATGGCCATTTGCAGGGTTTGCCGACTTTCATCCGGTTTCCTGGTCGGGCACGCCGCTGAGCTGCTGCAACCGGGAGCGCAACTCCTCCACGTCCGGGGTCCGGACGAGCTCGTTGCCCCGGACCGCCCACCAGTGCCCGGACCCGCCCCTGCCGATCCGCCACCCGGCGAACTCGGCCGACAGCTCGCCGATGCGGTCGGCGTCGCGCCACGCGGTCTGCTGAAGTCTCATCGGCCTCGTTCCCCCACTTCCTTTTTGTCCGGCTTGCACTCCGCACGATGCTTACCCGACGCCCCCGGCTCCGCAACAACCGGGTTGAACAGGCAGAACGCGCGTTTGGGAACGTGACAAGGGCCCTTTCCTAGCCGCTAAGGTTTCCTGACGTTTCGGGCAGCCAACTCGCCCGGTAAAGGCCCCATTCACGCGCGTCGGTCGTCCACTCGGCGTAAACGCCCACGCCGTAGGGCCGCGCCGGCGGACGTTCCAGCTCGTCCAGGCCGCGCCGCACCCCCCGCAGCGCGACCGACAGGTCCTCGGCCCAGTCCATGAGCGGCCGGTACGTCGGGACGCCCATGAACACCGTCGTACGGTCGCCGATCAGCTCCAGGGTGCGCCGGGTGTGGCGGGCGAAATGCCATCCCGCCAGCGACTTCGTCGGCAGCGACACGTCGTAGGTCATGATCGCCACCTGGTCGGCCCGGTCGGCGACCGCCCGCAGGTACTCGGCGGTCGGGCGCGACGGGTAGTGCACGGTGCCGTGACGCGGGATGAACGTCTTGTAGACGGGCTGGGCCGCGTCCACCAGCGTGGGCTGCTCCAGCGCCACCGACAGCACCCGGCCGCGGCCCCTGGTCAACTCCCGGGTGCGCTCCAGCAGGTCCAGGAACGCGCTGTCGTCGGGGTAGATGGGCTCGAAGTCGTAGTGGATGCCGTCGAAGCCCAGGTCCAGGAAGATCCGGTCGGTGTCCAGCACCCGTGCGCGCACGGCCGGGTCGTCCAGGTCGGTGACGCCGTGCCCGTCCACCTTGCGGATCTGCCCCAGGTACGCCTGGGCGCGCACGCCCGGCGCGTACCGCCGCATCGCCTTGATGAGCTCCCCCGCGTTGCGGTACTTGGCGGACGGCACCGTGCCGTCGGCCTCGAACGGCCCGGCGTGGAAGAACACGTCGGTGATGTGGTTCTCCCGCAGCAGCCGCGCCAGGTCGCGGTACTCCTGTTCGGTGTGCGGCTCCCCCACCCACTGGTGCCGCGCCCACAACCCGTTGACCAGCGTGCCCCGCGCTTTGGGCTCAGGCTGCCACCACGTCCACGCCCCTGCGACCACCAGGGCCACCAAGCCCAGCACGTAGGCACAGCCCCACAACGCCACCTTCACAACCCGCCGCACCGCCCACCCCTCACCAAGAGACAACCTCAGAACAAAAGCCCCACCCCATCACAAACACGCGACCGCCCGCCGACCCGACGGCGGCAGGCGCTGCGTACCCGAGGCTCGAGCGCAGCCGGGCGGTCGCACGATCACGCAGAGCTGCGGCCGCCACGCACGGCCGGGTCCCGCTCAGCGGCGAGTCCGCGCGCCGCAGGTCCGCTTCGGGGGGCGAGCCGGTGTACTGCTTGGTCACCATCGGGTTCCCCAGTCACTGAAAAGTGCGTTCTTCCACGTCAGCGGTCACTCTCTTACAGTTCCCCCGTAACCACGAGAGAGCGAGGGCCCCGCGGCTCTCTGACGAGGAGGCGACATGGCCATCACCCTGGTGGACCCCGAAGGACTGCCGAAGATCGACGTCTACCGGCAGGTGTCGATCGCCACCGGGTCGAAGCTGGTGTTCATCGCCGGGCAGGTCGCCTGGGACGCCGGCGGCGTCACCGTCGGCGAGGGCGACCTCGCCGCTCAGGTCGAGCGGTGCTACCTCAACGTCGGTGCCGCCCTGGCCGGGGCCGGTGCCTCCTTCGATGACGTGGCCAAACTGACCGCCTACGTCGTCGACTGGACCCCCGACAAGATGCCCCTGTTCCTGGAGGGGATCGCTCGGGCGGCCGCGAAGCTCGGGGGCACTCCGGTGCCGCCGGCCACGCTGGTGGGCGTCGCGGCGCTGGACGTCCCCGAGCATCTGGTGGAGGTGGAGGCCACCGCGGTCATCGACTGAACGGCCATTGACTGAACAGAGACCGCTCAGAACACGGGGATGATGTCCTCGGGGTCGATGACGTCGACGTCGATGCCGTCGATGTCCAGTTCGGGGATGGCGGGGAACTCGATGCCCCAGCGTTCGACGATGGCGCGGACGCGGGCCATCGCGAGCCTCCAGTTCTCCGCCTGCTCCTCGTGGGACAGGATGCCGAGGCCGGCGTCGCGGGCGTGGTCCATCAGCACGCGGTGGTTGGCCAGGAAGTACGGCGGCAGGTCCCAGAAGCCTTCCGGGGGCTCCCAGAGGATCATGGAGAGGAAGACGAAGCCGGCGCGCAGCTGCCTGGTGATCTGGCCCTTGACGTCCTCGCTCAGGCCGGGCCACTCCTTCTCCAGGATCGTCATGCAGATCTGCAGGTGACGGGACTCGTCGCGGCCGATGCGGTGGAACATCTCCCGGAAGACGGGGTGCCGGGTGCCCGACGACATGCCGCGGAACAGCGTCGAGGCGGCCATCTCGCCCATCATGAAGCTGGTGAACAGGACGGCGAGCGGGTACTTGCGCACGGCGCCGTTGTAGCCCTGCCAGTACCTGCCGCCATTGTAGTACAGCCAGCCGATGTTGTTGTGCGCGGCCCTCTCCAGGTCGGTGCGCGGCGTCCAGTCGAGGGGCCCGCCCGGCCACATCCGGGCGATGGCGCGCTGGCAGCACTCCTCGTGGTTCATCTCGTCACGGGTGATCGAGAAGAAGCACTTGCGGACCGGGTCCTCCTCGTGCTGCTCGAACGCCTGGATGGTGGCGCGGGCGAACACCGCGGGGCCGGAGGCGTCGAAGTTGGCCAGCACCGCGAACCAGTACATGATCCCGAGCCGCTGCCGCGCGGTGAAGTCGTCCGCGCGCAGGTCGTCCCACGGCAGCTCGGCCGGGTTCCAGACGGTGCGCTTGGACTTCTCGTAGATCGCGGCCAGCTTGGCGGTCTCGACCCGCCACTGCATCGGGTAGATGTTCGGCTGCGGGATGCGCGGCGCCGGCCAGAACCCGTCGTCGGGGACGGTGAGGCCGTCCGGCGGTTTCGCGGACATGGTCACCTCGATGCGACGCTTCTCCTCTCATCGTGCGCGACGGTGTTCCGTCCCGCAAGGTGCCCGGGGCGGACACGGGTGCGCTGGGTGAGGGCCACGCAGACCAGGACGGCGACCGCGGCCAGCACGGTGAGGCCGTCGATCAGCTCGCCGAGGAGGATGCCCGACCACAGCAGGGTCAGGACGGGCTGGGCGAGCTGGACCTGGCTGGCGCGGGCGATCCCGGCCCGGGCCAGGCCCTCGTACCAGGCGAAGAACCCCAGGTAGGCGGAGAACAGCGCCACGTATCCGAAGCCGGTGACGGTGTGGGCCGTCCAGTCGGGGTCCGTGGTGGCCAGCAGGTAGGCGGTGACGGGAAAGGTGATCGGCGCGCAGATCACGGTGGCCCAGGAGATCACGCGCCAGCCGGCCATGTCGCGGGCCAGGCGGCCGCCCTCGGTGTAGCCGATCGCGGCGGCGACCAGCGCGCCGAACAGCAGGAGGTCGGCGGGGGTGAGGTGGCCGGCGCCCCGGGCGAGCGCGAACGCCGTGACGCAGGCGGCTCCGGCGCCACTGGCCAGCCAGAACGCCGGGGACGGCCGTTCGCCGGCGCGCAGCACGCCGGCCACGGCGGTGGCGGCGGGCAGCAGGCCGACCACGACGGCCGAGTGCGCGGACGAGGCGCCGTGCTCGAGGGCGAGCGTGGACAGCACCGGGAAGCCGAAGATGACGCCGCCGCCGACCGCCAGCAGGCCGGGCAACTGGTCGCGGCGGGGCCGGCGGGCGCGCACCGCGGCCAGCGCGAGCATGGCGAGCACGGCGGCCGCGGCGGAGCGGCCGATGCCGATCAGGTAGGGGTCGAGCCCCTCCAGCGCGTAGACGGTGCTCGGGATGGTGAACGAGTAGATCAGCACGCCGAGCCCGGCCAGGCCCAGGCCGCGCTGCGCTATCGACGCGGGGGCAGTAGCGCTATCCTTACCTCTCATGCAAAAGGATAGCAGTGCGGTCGCCCTGGCCGACGCGCTGCGTGCCGAGGCACGGCGGCTGCGGCCCGGCACCCGCCTGCCGTCCAGCCGCGTCCTGGTCGAACGGCACCGGGTCAGCCCCGTCACGGTGGCGCGGGCCCTCGGGCTGCTGGCCGCCGAGGGCGTCGTGGTGACCCGTCCGGGAAGCGGCACCTACGTCGCCGAGCGTCCCGCCCGGGCGCCCGGACCCGCCGACCACGGCTGGCAGGCGGTCGCGCTCGGCGACCGCTCGATCGAGGCGGGCGGCGTGACGTGGCTGCTGGAGCCGCCGCGCGAGGGCGTGGTGCCGCTCAGCGGCGGCTATCTGCATCCGGTGCTGCAGCCGGTGCGCGCCATCGCCGCGGCGGCGGCGCGCGCGGCCCGGCGTCCGGACGCCTGGGAGGCGCCGCCGCTGGGCGGGATGCCGGAGCTGCGCGCCTGGTTCGCCCGCACGGTCGGCGGCGACGTCACCCCCGCCGACGTGCTGATCACCTCGGGTGGGCAGCAGTCGATCACCACGGTGCTGCGGGCGCTGCTGCCGCCGGGCGCGCCGCTGCTGGTCGAGTCGCCGACCTACGTGGGCGCCACGGCCGTCGCGCGGGCGAGCGGGCTGCACCCGGTGCCGGTCCCGGTGGACGCCGACGGGTTGCGTCCCGACCTGCTCGCCGAGGCGTTCGCGATGACCGGCGCCCGCGCGCTGTACTGCCAGCCGACCTTCCACAACCCGACCGGCGCGGTGCTGGCCGCCGAGCGCCGCGCCCAGGTGCTGGCGGTGGCGCGGGCTGCGGGCGCGTTCGTGGTCGAGGACGACTTCGCCCGTCACCTGGGCATCGAGCCGGGCCCGCCGCCGCTGGTGACCCAGGACGGGGACGGCCGCGTCGTGCACATCGCCTCGCTCACCAAGGCCACCGCACCGAGCCTGCGGGTCAGCGCCGTGATCGCCCGCGGCCCGGTGGCCGAGCGGATCCGCGCCACCCAGCTCGTCGAGGGCTTCTTCCCGGCCCGGCCACTGCAGGAGACGCTGCTGGAACTGGTCAGCTCGCCGGGCTGGCCGCGTCACCTGCGCGCCGTCCGCACCGCCCTGAAGTCCCGGCGGGACGCGCTGCTCGCCGCGCTCGGCCGCGAGCTGCCGGAGTTCCGGGTCACCCGCCCGTCCGGCGGCATCCACCTGTGGGCGCGGCTGCCGGACGGGACGAGCGACGTCGAGCTGGCCGACACGGCGCTGCGCGGCGGCGTGCTGGTGAGCGCCGGACGGCCGTTCTTCCCCGCCGAGCCGTCCGGCCCCCACCTGCGGCTCAGCTACGCCTCGGCCGCGTCCGAGGCCGAACTGGCCGAGGGCGTCCGCCGCCTGGCGGCCGCCCTGCACGCCGCTCCGGACGCCGCCGGCTAACCGTCCTGGGTGACGAAGCAGAACTCGTTGCCCTCGGGGTCGTGCCAGACCTGGAACGGGCGCGCCGGGTTGCCCAGCGGCTCGCCCGCCGGAGACGCGCCGAGACGCCGGGCGCGTTCGCCGGCGACGTGGATGTCGGGCACCCCCACGTCCAGGTGAACGCGGTTCTTGACCGTCTTGCCCTCGGGCACCCGCTGGAACGACAGCACGGGACCGTTCGGCCCCAGGGACTCCAGGTCGATCCAGTCGTCCTCGCGGGACGTCACCTTCATGTCCAGCAGCTCTCCCCAGAACGCCGCCAGGGCGTCGGGGTCGTTGCAGTCGATCGCCACGTTGGTCACCGTCGGCGCCATGGTCGCCTCCTTTGTCGACACCGGTCATCACCGTATGACGGTGTCTTCCCGCATCGCAACCGGTCAATCACGGATACCGGTGTCGCCCCTGGTAGCCTCGGTGCGGAGGGCAGGAGAGGATGATGGCCGAGATGCGAGCCGCGGAATCCGGCCCCGCCCTGCTGCTGCGGGACTTCGTCAACACGCTCGACGTCGAACGCGGCGTCGACCGCTTCACCACGCCCGGCGAGCTGGCGCGCTGGCTGGAGGGCCGCGGGCTGGTCGCGGGCCCGGCGCGCGCGACCAGGCAGGACGTCGCCGTCGCCGTCACCCTGCGCGAGGGCCTGCGCGCCGCCATGCTCGCCCACCACTCCCCCGCCGCCGGCCCGCCGCCCGCGGAGCTGGAGGGGGCGCTGGAGCGGCTGCCGCTGCGGGTCTCGCTGACGGACGGACGGCCCGTGCTCGTACCGGTCGGGTCCGGCGTGGCGGCCGGGCTGGCGCGGATCGCGGCGGCGGTCGTGGCGTCCACGGCGGACGGCACCTGGCCCCGGTTGAAGGTCTGCCAGGAGGACACGTGCCTGTGGGCGTTCCTGGACACGTCGAAGAACCGTTCCCGGGCGTGGTGTTCCATGCGCGTGTGCGGCAACCGCACCAAGACCCGCGCCTACCGGGCGCGCCGCCGCGCCGCGACCCCGGAGACGGCGACCCCGGAGACGGCTCCGGAGGCGGCGCCGGAGGCGGAAGGATCATGACGTGCGTCCGGGACGAGCGCGACCTGTAGCGTGATCGCGTACGCGCGAGGAGAGGACGGAACGTCATGGCCGATGTGGGCGTGCGGCCCGCGCGCCGCCCGGACGCGGCCGCCGTCGCCGACATCCAGGTCCGCGCCTGGCGGCGGTTCTACCGCGACCTGCTGCCCGCCGCCGTGCTGGACGAGGTGACCAGCCCGGCCGCCCGCGACCGCTGGCACGAGCGGTGGGCCGAGTCGATCACCGCGCCGCCGAGCCCGCGGCACCGGGTGCTGGTGGCGGTGGCGTCCGACCTGGTCGTGGGGTTCGCCGCGCACGGCCCCGCCGACGATCCGGGCGCCGCCCCGGGCACCGCCGAACTGGTGACGCTGCTGGTGGACCCGGCGCACACCGGCGCCGGGCACGGCAGCCGCCTGCTGGCCGCCACCGTCGACCTGCTGCGCGACGACGGCACCGAGACGTTGATCACGTGGGTGTTCGAGGCGGACGAGGCGATGCGCGCGTTCCTCGGCTCGGCCGGGTGGGCGCCGGACGGGGCGTCCCGCACCCTGGACATGGGCGAACCGGTGCGCGAGATCCGCCTGCACACCGACATCCGCGAACCGCGGGACCGGCCCGAGCCGTAAAACCGGGGGCGGTGCGGGGCCGCTCCGGCCCGCCCTTATGTTGGAAGCCGTGCCCATGTCCATGCCCCTGACCTCGTCGACCGCGCCGACGCCGGCCCGTGCGACCGGCCGCCGCCGTTGGCTCGGCATGGCCGTGATCAGCCTGGGCGTCGCGCTGATCGTGGTGGACGCCACGATCGTCAGCGTCCTGCTCCCGCAGATCATCTCCGGGCTCGGCCTCACCAGCACCGACGCCGAGTGGGTGACGTCGGTGTACGCGCTGGTGTTCGCCGCGCTGCTGATCCCCTTCGGCCGGGCGGGCGACCTGTTCGGGCGGCGCCGCCTGTTCGTGCTGGGCGTGGGCGTGTTCACGGTCGCGAGCGTGGCCGCCGCGCTGGCGCCGGGCGGCTCGGCGCTGATCGGCGCGCGCGCCGCGCAGGGCGTGGGCGCCGCGATGATCCTGCCCGCCACCCTGTCGACGGTGCACGCGACGTTCACCGGACGGGACCGGGCCGTGGCGTTCGGGATCTACGGTTCGCTGATCAGCGGCATGGCCGCGCTGGGCCCGCTGGTGGGCGGCGCGGTGGCGTCCGCGTCGGGCTGGCGGTGGGCGTTCGGCGTGAACCTGCCGCTGGGCGCCGCGCTGGCCGCCGGGGCGCTGCTGCTCATGCCGGAGACCCGCGCGCCGCGTCCGGCGCGCGCGGACGGACGGCGGGGCGCGCTGCGCGACATCGACTGGGCGGGCGGCGTGCTGTCGGCGCTCGGGTTCGGCGCGCTGATGTGCGGGCTGATCGAAGGCCAGTCCTACGGCTGGTGGACGGCGACCCGGGGGTTCTCGGCCGGACCGTTCGACTGGCCCGCGACCGGGCTGTCGCCCATCCCGATCATGCTGGGGCTGTCGGCGGTGCTGCTGTCGGCGCTGGTGCTGGTGGAACGCGCGCGGGCCGCCGCGGGCCGCCCGGTGCTGCTCGACCTCACCCTGTTCAAGATCCCCGGCTTCCGGCGCGGGAACCTGACCCTGGCCCTGGTCAACGTGGGCGAGCTGGGCCTGCTGTTCGTGCTGCCGCTGTTCCTGCTGGGCGCGCACGGCAGCGCGCCGCTGCAGATCAGCCTGGCGATCCTGCCGCTGGCGGCCGGCGCGTTCCTGGCGGGCGGCGCCGCCGGACGGCTCGCGCAGCGCGGCGGCCCGCACCGGGTCGTCCAGCTCGGCATGGCGCTGGAGGTCGCCGCCGTCGTCGCGCTGGCGGTCACCCTCGGCCCCGCAACCGGCGGCCTCGGCCTGGCGCCGTGGATGCTGCTGTACGGGCTCGGGCTCGGCCTGACCTCCGCGCAGCTCACCAACGTGTCGCTGATGGACGTGCCGAGGGCGCAGGCGGGCCAGGCGTCCGGCACCCAGTCCACCTCCCGGCAGGTCGGCGCCGCCCTCGGCATCGCGTTCGTCGGCGCGGTGTTCGCCACCAGCCTCGGCGACGCCATGGCCGACCGGCTCCAGGACGGCCCCCTGACCGCGGACCGGCAGGCGGCGATCGTGCATGAGCTGCGCCACAGCGCCGGAACGTACGCGCGCGACCTGCACGACGCGCCCGGCATGGGCGACGTGGCGCGGGCGGCGGACGAGAGCCTGGCCGTGGCGACGAAACGGGCCGTGCTGGCGACGGGCGCCGTCCTGGCGCTCGGCATGGTGATGACGCTGCGGCTGCGTCCGGCCGCCGGCTCGGCGGGCTCCGGCGGAGGGCCGGGCGCACGCGGTGATCGGGATCGGCCAGAATCTAGGCGGTAACCCGTCCCGACGCACCGCGTCCCCGACCGAACAGCGTCCCCGAACAGCGTCCCTGAACAGAGGTCACCGTGGCCACGCTCTCCCAATGGGTCGCCGGATCCCGGCCCCGCACCCTGCCCGCCTCCGTCGTACCCGTCGCCGTCGGCACGGGGGTCGCCATCGACCAGGACGGGTTCGTGTGGTGGCGGGCCCTGCTCGCGGCGTTCGTCGCGCTGCTGCTGCAGATCGGCGTCAACTACTCCAACGACTACAGCGACGGCATCCGCGGCACCGACGAGGCCCGCGTCGGGCCGCTGCGGCTGGTCGGCTCCAAGGTCGCCCCGCCCCGCCAGGTGCTGGCGGCCGCCCTCGGCTGCTTCCTCGCCGCCGCCGTGGCCGGCCTGGTGCTGGCCGCCGTGACCACCTGGTGGATCCTGCTGGTCGGCGCCGCCGCGATCCTGGCCGCCTGGTTCTACACCGGCGGCGCGAACCCCTACGGGTACCGGGCGCTCGGCGAGCTGTCGGTGTTCGTGTTCTTCGGGCTGGTCGCCGTCGTCGGCACCGTGTACGTCCAGACGGAGACGCTGCCGTGGGAGGCGTGGGCGGCGGCGGTGCCGGTCGGGCTGCTGGCCTGCGGGCTGCTGGTCGTCAACAACCTGCGCGACATCCCCACCGACGCCACGTCCGGCAAGCGCACCCTCGCCGTCCTGCTGGGGGACCGCCGCACCCGCGTCCTGTACGCCGCGTGCACCGCCCTGCCGTTCACCATCGTGCTGGCCGTGGCCGCCCCGCACCCGTGGGCCCTGCTCGCGCTGCTGGCCGCGCCGCTGTCGGTGCCGCCCGCGCAGACCGTGATGGGCGGCGCGACCGGCCCGGCCCTGATCCCCGTGCTGGGCCAGACCGGCCGCCTGCAGCTGGCGTTCGGCGCGCTGTTCGCCGTCGGCCTGGCCCTGTGAGCCGCCTCCCCTGGGCCTGCTAGGCCAGTTCGGGCGCGGCCAGCTCCCAGCGGATCTCGGGCTGGCCCGCGTCGACGAGGGCCTTGTTGACGGCGCTGAACGGCTTGGTGCCGAAGAACTTCTTGGCGCTCAGCGGGCTGGGGTGCGCCGACTCGAGTACGACGTGGTGCGCGCCCGTGACGAGCGGGGCCTTCTTGCGCGCGTACCCGCCCCACAGCACGAACACCACCCGGTCGGTCTTGTCGTTCAGCGCGCGGATGGCGGCGTCGGTGAACTGCTCCCAGCCCTTGCCCGCGTGCGAGCCCGCCTGCCCCTCGCGCACCGTCAGCACGGCGTTGAGCAGCAGGACGCCCTGGTCGGCCCACGGGGTCAGGTCGCCGGACTTGGCGACCGGCACGTCCAGGTCGGCGGCCAGCTCCTTGAAGATGTTGCGCAGCGACGGAGGCAGCCGCACGCCCTCGCGGACGCTGAAGCTCAGCCCGTGCGCCTGCCCCGGCCCGTGGTAGGGGTCCTGTCCGAGGATCAGCACGCGCGCCTGGTCGAACGGGCAGTGCCGGAACGCGTTGAACAGGTCCTCCCGGGGCGGGTACACGGTGCCGGAGTCGTACTCCTGCGCCACGAAGGCGCCCAGCCCGGCCATCGCCTCCGGGTCCAGCAACGGGCCCAGCCGGCGCCGCCAGTCGTCGGGCAGCAGCTCCATCAGGTCGAGCGACATCCACGCCTCCGTTTGGGGGGAAGTTTCGTTACGCGCACGCGCGGACGCGTGCGGGGCCGGCACGCCGTCGTCCGGCGCCTCCGTCTGCACGCACATTAGCCGCGCGCACTGACACACCGGGGACGAATCACCGGCGGCGACCATAGCCATCCCTAAGATGAGGCCATATGCCCGACACCCCCCGTCGACGGCGCCTGGCCGCCTGCGCCGTCCTCGTCCTGCTCTGTCTCGCGGGGACCGCGGGGGGCTGCGGCCGCTCGTCCGGCCCCAGGACGCTGACCGTGCTGGCCGCTTCGTCGCTCACCGAGGTCCTCGGCGAGCTCACCACCGCCTACACCCAGACGCACCGGGACGTGCGGATGCAGACCGTCTTCGGCGGCTCCCAGGAGATGGCCGCGCGGCTGGAGGACCGCGGCACCGGCGACGTGCTGATCACCGCGGACGAGACGACGATGAACGACGCCGAGGCCGACCTCACCGGCCCCCGCCGCGTCGTCGCGCACAACTCGATGACGATCGCGGTCGCGCCCGGCAATCCCCGGCGCATCCGCGACCTGTCCAGCCTGACCCGGCCGGGCCTGCGGATCGCGATCGGCGCGGAGTCCGTCCCGGCCGGCCGCTACGCGCGTCAGCTGCTGGCCCGCGCGGGCCTGACCGTGCGGTGGACGTCCGAGGAGATCAACGTGCGGGCCGTGCTGGACCGGGTCCGCACCGGCGAGGCCGACGCCGGGCTGGTCTACATCACCGACCTGCGCTCGGCGGGCATCGCCACCAGCAGCGTGCCGATCCCCGCCGGGCAGAACGTCACCGCCACCTATCCGGCCGCCGTGGTCAAGGACAGCGCGCACGCGCGGGACGCGGGCGACTTCGTCGCCTGGCTCACCTCACCCACCGCCCGCGCGCTGTTCCACAAGTACGGCTTCGTCCTCCCGGAGGCTCCGCAGGCTCCGCAGGCCTAGCAGGCGGCGGCGGTCCAGGAGCATTCGAGGTCCGCACGCGGCGTGACCGTGCGGGCGGCGCGCCGGAGGGACGGACCGCCGGCGAGCCGGATCGCGATCCTGTCCTCGATGTCCTTGGGCGCGGACCGGGCACGGTAGCCGTTGAGGACGATGGAGAAGATCAGGCGGCGGTCGTCGGGCCCCCTGACATAGCCCGACAGGGCGGTGACGCCGGTGAGGGTGCCGGTCTTGGCGCGCACGTTGCCCGCGGCGGCGCTGTGCCTCATCCGGGACGCCAGCGTGCCGCCCACCCACGGGTGAGGGTGCCCGGCCACCGGCAGGGCGTCGGCGAAGGCGGGGAACCAGCGCCTGCCGCGCACCCGCAACAGCAGTTCGGACAGCTGCCGCGCCGTCGTCCGGTTCGAGCGGGACAGACCGGAACCGTCGGCGAACGTCAGACGCGAGGTGTCCACGCCGAGACGCCCCAGCTGGCGGCGCGTCACCGACAGGCCCGCGGGCCAGCTCCCGACGCCCTTCCTCTTACGGCCCATCGCCTTGACGAGGATCTCGGCGATGGTGTTGTTGCTGAGCTTCATGTAGGGGACGGCCAGCCTCCTCAACGGCATGGAGCGGCGGACGGCCACCCTCCTGGCGCGGGCGGGCGTACGGCCGCGCACGGTGGCGCCCTCGACGCGCACGCCGTGGGCGCGGAGCGCGGCGCGGAAGACGGCCGCCGCGTACAGGGTGGGTTCGTGGACGCTGCGCAACTGCCGGCGCACGGGCCCGTCCGCCGGATACGACCCGGTGACACGGACCGTGGTGGTGCCGCGCGGCCTGGTGATGGACAGCGTCGACCTCGTCCCGGGCGCGCCGGTCCTGGCCCGGTTGTCGACGGTGAGGTAACGGGTCGAAGGCCACAACGCGACATGGACGGGCGCGCCCGGACGGCCCGCGGCGACGTTCACCCGCACGGCCCCGGCGTGGAGTTCCCGATCCGGAGAAAGCGTCAGAGCGGACACCTGGGCGGCGTAGGCGTACTGCTCGTCGTCGGCCTCCCAGTCGCCTCCCAGGCGCCGGTCGTCGAAGTGGGTGTCGTCGGCGACGAGCCTGCCCTCGACGCGCCGGATCCCCGCCCTGGCCACCGCCCCGGCCAGCCGCCGGTAGTCGCGCGGCCGCAGCGTCGGGTCGCCGGTGCCCTTGAGGTACAGGTCGCCGCGCACCCGCCCACCGCGCCGGGGCCCGGACGCGACGGTCGTGCGGAACCGGTACCGGGGCCCAGCACGCCGAACGCGGCCGCGAGGGTCGGCAGCTTCTGGTTGGACGCGGGCATCAGCGGCGTGTCGGCGCCCCGCTCGTACAGGGTCCGCCCCGTTCCCGCGTCACGCACCACGACACCGACCCCGGCGCCCGCCAGACGCGGGTCGGCGAGGATGGCGCCGATGTCGCCCCGGAGGTCGTCCGGGTCGGCCACGACGGCACGGACCGCCGGCGTGGAGACGGCGGTGACGGCCGTCGTGACCGCCACCACGGCGGCGAGCAGCGCGCTACGCATGGCGAGAGCCTAGCGACGCAGCGTCACTCCAGTGTGGAAGGCAGGCGGCCGTTCTCGCACATGGCCACGCAGTCGTCGTGGCTCCTGAGCACGTCCAGGACGGCGGGATGCGGCGCGGCGTACACGGTGAGGTAGTCCTCCTCACCCAGCGCGGGATCGGGACGGTAGGCCAGCGCGTCCTCCATGGCGGAGAAACGCACGTCGACGCCCGGCTTGTTGCCGCGCGGGTCGAGCCGCACCCACCGGTCGTCGATCAGCGCGGCGGCCAGCCCGTGCACGACGAAGCCGTCGCCGTCCCGCAGACGCTGGTAGCACAACCCCGCCTGGACGCCGCCCGCCCGCAGCAGCGCCACGAACGCGTGCGCCTTGGCGTAGCACAGGCCGGTGCCCTCGCTCAGCACGTCCGACGCGCGCCAGGTGACACGTCGGTCGCCCGCGTCCAGGGAATGGGTCACCCGGTCGCGGACGTACTCGAACGCGCCCCGCGCGTAGGCGACGTCGTCGCCGGTGCGCAGCTCGGAGGCGACCCGCTGCACCACCGGATGCTCGTGGTCGATCGCCTCGTCCTCGGCGAGGTAGTCCCAGGGCTCCCCCGCGAAGCGCATCACAGCCCGAGCAGCGACTCGATGCCCACGGTGAGCCGGTCGGGCAGCCCGGCGACCGAACGCACGCCCAGCAGCACGCCCGGCATGAACGACTCGCGGTTCATCGAGTCGTGCCGGACGGTGAGGACCTCGCCGTGCCCGCCGAGCAGCACCTCCTGGTGGGCGATCAGGCCGGACAGGCGGACGGCGTGCACCCGCACCCCGTCCACGTCGGCGCCCCGCGCGCCCTTGAGCTCGGCGGTGGTGGCGTCCGGCGAGGGACCCGTACCCGCCTCGCCGCGCGCCGCCGCGACCAGCTCGGCGGTGCGGTGCGCGGTGCCGCTCGGCGCGTCCGCCTTGTTCGGATGGTGCAGCTCGATGATCTCGACGGACTCGAAGAACGGGGCGGCCTTCTGCGCGAAGTGCATCATCAGCACGGCGCCGATGCCGAAGTTGGGGGCGATGAGCACGTTGCCCTTGCCGTGCGCCGTCAGCCAGGACCGCACGGTGTCCAGCCGGGACGCGTCGAAGCCGGTGGTGCCCACCACCACGTGCAGGCCGTGCTCGACGCACCACCGCACGTTGTCCATGACCGCGTCGGGATGGGTGAAGTCGACCGCGACGTCGGCGGCGGCGAGCGGGTCGCGCACGTCGTCCTGGTCGACGGCGGCCACCAGCTCCATGTCGTCCGCGCCCTCCACGGCCCGGCACACCTCGGCGCCCATGCGTCCGCGCGCGCCCAGCACCCCGACTTTGATCACGTTCTCCTCCTGTTCGGACCGGTGACCGAGCCTATCCCAGCCGCAGGTCAGAGGGTGAAGTCGCGGTCGCCGAACGGGCCGATGACGGTGAGGGCCTGCGGCCCGGCCAGCACGTCGCGGGCCACCGCGCGCACGTCGTCCAGGGTGACGGCGTCGATGCGGGCCAGCACCTCGTCGACGGCCAGCAGCGACTCGTACACCAGCTCGCTCTTGGCGATGCGGCTCATCCGCGAGCCGGTGTCCTCCAGGCCCAGCACCATGCCGCCGCGCAGCTGCCCCTTGCCGCGCGCCAGCTCCTCTTCGGTCAACCCGCGCTCGGCCACGGACGCCACCTCGTCCCGGCAGATGGACAACACCTCGTCGACCTTGCCGGGCTGGCAGCCCGCGTACACGCCGAAGACGCCGCTGTCGGCGTACTGGGAGGTGTAGCTATAGACCGAGTACGCCAGGCCGCGCTTCTCCCGGACCTCCTGGAACAGCCGCGACGACATCCCGCCGCCCAGCGCCGCGTTCAGCACCCCGAGCGCGAACCGGCGGTCGTCGCCGCGGGCGACGCCGACGCCGCCGAGCACCAGATGGGCCTGCTCGGTGTCCTTGTCCAGCACGCGGACGGACGGGGACACCGAGACGGGCTCGCCGCCCAGCCGGGGCGGGTTGGGCAGCTCGTCGCCGGCCAGCCGGTCGGCGTAGGCCTCCCGCACCAGCCGGACGACCTCGTCGTGGTCGACCCGGCCCGCCACCGCCACGACCAGGTTCGGCAGGACGTAGCGCTCGCGGTAGTAGCCGTGGATGCGGTCCCGGGTCAGCGCGTTGATCGACTCGACCGTGCCCAGGATGGGACGGCCCAGCGGCTCGTCCCCGTACAGCGCGGCGGCGAACTCGTCGTGGATCAGGTCGCCGGGGTCGTCGTCGCGCATGTGGATCTCTTCGAGGATCACGCCGCGCTCGGCCTCGACGTCCTCGGGCCGGTTCAGCGAGGACGCCACCATGTCGCACACCACGTCGGCGGCCAGCGGCAGGTCGGAGTCCAGCACCCGCGCGTAGTAGCAGGTGTACTCCTTGGACGTGAAGGCGTTCAGGTCGCCGCCGACCGCTTCGACCGCGGCGGAGATCTCCAGCGCGGACCGGCGCGCGGTGCCCTTGAACAGCACGTGCTCCAGGTAGTGGCTGGCGCCCGCGTCGGCGGGGGCCTCGTCTCGGGAGCCGACGCCCGCCCAGATGCCGAACGCCGCCGAACGCACCGTCGGCATCGACTCGGTCACCACGCGCAGCCCGCCGGGCAGCACCGTCCGCTTGACCGGGCCGGAACCGTCGGTGCCGGGGTGGATGGTCTGGGTCGTTCCGGGCTCCTGCGCCCTCGCCGCCAGGGTCACGTGTCGCTCGCATTCACTCGGGGGCGGACGATCCGGCGCCTCGCGCCGGGTCGAAACAGGCCGACCGGCCACCCCAAGAGTAGGGGGAGGCCGGTCGGGAGGTCAGGCGACCGCAGCGAGGCTCCAGCGGAGCGCGGACCGCCTGACCGACTGACGGGGGTATGGGGGTCGCCCCCCATACGGTCAGGTGTTGCGCTGGGCCGCGTCGTCGCCTCCGCTGCGGCGGGTGCGGCGACGGCGCGGACGCCGGCGCTCGCCGCCCTCGGACTCGGAGGCGCCGCCGTCCTCGGTCGGCTCGGCGGTCTCGGCCACGGCGACCTCGCCGTCACCGTCGTCGTCGCCGGCGTCGGAACCGGCCGCGGCCTGCTCGCGCTCGGCGGTCTCGCGCTCGACGACGTCCACCGGCACCAGCGACAGCTTGCCGCGCTGGTCGATCTCGGTCACCTCGACCTGGATCTTCTCGCCGACCTTGATGACGTCCTCGACGTTCTCGATCCGGGCGCCGCCGTGCAGCTTGCGGATCTGCGAGACGTGCAGCAGGCCGTCCTTGCCGGGCAGCAGCGACACGAACGCGCCGAACGCCGTGGTCTTGACGACCGTGCCCAGGTACCGCTCGCCCACCTCGGGCATGTGCGGGTTGGCGATCGCGTTGATCGCCTGCCGCGCGGCCTCGGCGGACGGGCCGTCGGTGGCGCCGACGTAGATCGTCCCGTCGTCCTCGATGGTGATGTCGGCGCCGGTGTCGTCCTGGATCGAGTTGATCATCTTGCCCTTGGGGCCGATCACCTCGCCGATCTTGTCGACCGGAACCTTGATGGTGATGATCCGCGGCGCGTTCGGGCTCATCTCCGCGGGCGCCTCGATCGCCTCGGCCATCACGTCCAGGATCGCCAGCCGCGCGCCCCGGGCCTGACGCAGCGCCGCGGCCAGCACCTGGGCGGGGATGCCGTCCAGCTTGGTGTCCAGCTGCAGCGCCGTGATCACGTCACGGGTGCCGGCGACCTTGAAGTCCATGTCGCCGAAGGCGTCCTCGGCGCCGAGGATGTCGGTCAGCGTGACGTACTCGCCGCCCTCGTGGATCAGGCCCATCGCGATGCCGGCCACCATCGCCTTGAGCGGCACGCCCGCGTCCAGCAGCGACATGGTGGACGCGCACACCGAGCCCATCGAGGTGGAGCCGTTGGAGCCGACCGCCTCCGACACCTGCCGGATCGCGTAGGGGAACTCCTCGCGGCTCGGCAGCACCGGGATCAGCGCCCGCTCGGCCAGCGCGCCGTGCCCGATCTCGCGGCGCTTGGGCGAGCCGACCCGGCCGGTCTCACCGGTGGAGTACGGCGGGAAGTTGTAGTGGTGCATGTAGCGCTTGGTGCGATCGGGGTTGAGCGTGTCGATCGTCTGCTCCATGCGCAGCATGTTCAGCGTCGTCACACCCAGGATCTGGGTCTCGCCGCGCTCGAACAGCGCCGAGCCGTGCACCCGCGGGATCACGTGCGCCTCGGCCGCCAGGCTGCGGATGTCCTTGACGCCGCGGCCGTCGATGCGCACCCCGTCGCGGATGATGCGCTCGCGCACCAGCCGCTTGGTCAGGGCGCGGAACGCCGCGGGGATCTCCTTCTCCCGGCCCTCGAAGTCGGCGGCCAGCTTCTCCAGCGCGGACGCCTTGATCTCGTCCAGGCGGTTCTCGCGGGTCTGCTTGTCGGCGATCGTCAGCGCCTCGGTCAGCTCGGCGGCCGCGGTGGCGTTGACCGCCTCCAGCACGTCGTCCTGGTAGTCGGGGAACAGCGGGTACTCGGCGGTCGGCTTGGCGGCCTTGGCGGCCAGCTCGGCCTGCGCCTTGCACAGGGCGGCGATGAACGGCTTGGCGGCCTCCAGGCCCTCGGCCACCGTCTCCTCGGTGGGGGCCACGGCGCCGTCGGCCACCAGGGCCAGGGTGTCGCGGGTGGACTCGGCCTCCACCATCATGATCGCGACGTCGCCGTCCTCCAGCACCCGGCCGGCGACCACCATGTCGAAGGTGGCCCGCTCCAGCTCGGGGTGGGTGGGGAAGCCGACCCAGCGGCCGTCGATCAGCGCGACGCGCACGCCGCCGATCGGGCCCGAGAACGGCAGCCCGGCCAGTTGGGTGGACAGCGACGCGGCGTTGATCGCCACCACGTCGTACAGGTGGTCGGGGTGCAGCGACAGGATCGTCGCCACGACCTGGATCTCGTTGCGCAGCCCCTTGACGAACGACGGGCGCAGCGGCCGGTCGATCAGCCGGCAGGTGAGGATGGCGTCCTCGGACGGCCGGCCCTCACGGCGGAAGAACGAGCCGGGGATGCGCCCGGCGGCGTACATCCGCTCCTCGACGTCCACCGTCAGCGGGAAGAAGTCCAGGTTCTCCTTGGGCTTCTTGGACGCGGTGGTCGCCGACAGCACCATCGTCTCGTCGTCGAGGTAGGCGACGGCCGAGCCGGCGGCCTGGCGGGCCAGCCGGCCGGTCTCGAACCGGACGACGCGGATGCCGAGCGGTCCGTTGTCGATCACGGCCTGGGAGCTGTGCGCCCCTTCCATGCGCGCGCCCTGGCTCACGGGAATCTCGGTCACGGGAATCTCCTTGGTTTCTCGTGCGCCCTCGCGGCCCGGTTCCCGTGGATGTCGCGCTGTGCCGGTCTTCGATCGAAGCGCCCGGATCGTCCCACGTAGTCGTGCGTCCCCCACCCGTCTCCGGCGGAGGCATGATCCGGGAGCCACTACCGAGGACCGGCCCGCACCAGGGGGATGTCCGCGAGGCTCTTTCTGTGTTCAGTTATCCGGCCGGAGGCGGTTTCACTCCCGCCGGGCGGAAAAAGTCGGAGGGAGCGGCCCCGAGCGAGCCGCTCCCCCCACCGTCCTAGCGGCGCAGACCGAGACGCTCGATCAGCCGCCGGTAGCGGTTGATGTCCTTGTTCTGCAGGTACTTCAGGAGCCGGCGACGCTGGCCGACCAGCAGCAGCAGGCCGCGGCGGCTGTGGTGGTCGTGCTTGTGCTCCTTGAGGTGCTCGGTCAGATCGTTGATCCGCCTGGTCAGCAGCGCGACCTGGACCTCCGGGGATCCGGTGTCACCCTCAGCGGTCGCGTACTCGGCGATGATCTTCTGCTTGGTAGCGGTGTCGAGCGGCACGTGGCTCCTTCAATGAGATCGTCATCCGCAGATCCCGCACCCTGGCGGGCGCTCGGGTCCGCATGATGCGTTCAGGAATAAGGGGGCGAGCCGCATGAGGGTGCAGCCCACCGGCCGGTATGGTTCCGGCGACTCTTCACCGTACCATGCCCGGCTTGTGCACCGGTCGCCGTCCCCGACGGACGGTGATCGTCCGGCTTCGCCCCGTGCGGGCCGCGTGACCCGTGCCGGCGTCCCGGCCGGTGCCGCCCTCCGGCCTAACTCGCGTCCGGGGCGGTGGCGGTGATCTCGCGGGTGCGCTCCACGTCCCGGTGCATCTGCTCGATCAGCGACTCGACCGAGTCGAACTTCAGCGTGTCGCGCAGGCGGGCCTGGAAGTCCACGGCCATGTGCTCGCCGTACAGGTCCAGGTCGTCGCGGTCGAGCGCGTACGCCTCGACGGTGCGCTCGCCGGTGCCCTCGAACGTGGGGTTGGTGCCGATGGAGATCGCGGCGGGCCAGCGGAAGCCCGGGTAGCGGTCGGAGTCGCACACCAGCCACCCGGCGTAGACGCCGTCGCGGGGGATCGCGGTGTGCGGCAGCGTCTCCAGGTTGGCGGTGGGGAACCCCAGCGCGCGTCCCCGCATGTGCCCGCGCACCACCACGCCCTCCACGCGGTGCGGGCGGCCCAGCGCGTGCGCGGCGCTCTCGACGTCGCCCGCGTCCAGCCGGGAGCGGATGTAGCTGGAGGAGATCGTGTCGCCGTTGGCCACCAGCGGCATGCCCTCGGCGGTGAAGTCGTACTTCTCGCCCAGCTCCTGCAGCAGCGCCACGTCGCCCTTGGCCCGGTGGCCGAACCGGAAGTCCTCGCCGACGATCACGTGCGCCGCGTGCAGCCGGTCGACCAGCACCGACTGGACGAACTCGTCCGGCGGCACCTTCGACAGCTCCAGCGTGAACGGCACCACGACCACCGCGTCGGTGCCGAGGCCCTCCAGCAGTCCGATGCGGCGCCCGGTGGTCGCCAGCAGCGGCGGATGGGTGCCCGGCCGGACGACCTCGTCGGGATGCGGATCGAAGGTGATCACCACCGACCGCAGGCCGCGCGCGCGGGCCAGCTCGGCGGCCCGGCCGACGATCCGCTGGTGCCCGCGGTGGACGCCGTCGAACACGCCGATGGTGACGACCGACCTGCCCCAGTCGGCGGGAACCTCGTCGAGGCCATGCCAGCGCCGCACCATGCACTCCCCTGCGTCGGAACCTGCCTGCCCGGTCTTTCCTGTCGCATCACAGACTGCCATGCGCGGCCCCGCCACACGACCGAGGGGGCCGCCTCACGACGACGACACCCGCCGGACCGCGAAGAGTTTACTCGGGGGCAACAATGGCCGGGCGACCCGCTACGGGACGAAGACGGCCAGCGGCTTGGCCACCCTGCCCTGCTCCTCCATCAGCGCCAGCAGCGTCCCGTCGGGCGCGAACACCCCGACCGGCCCCGGCCCCAGGCCCGCCGCGGGCAGCCGCCCGCCGTGCATGACCTTGCGCGCCTCGTCGGCCGACACCTCGCGGCGCGGGAACGCGGCCGCCACCGCCTCGGCCATCGGCAGGATCTCCAGCTTCTCGGCGAGCTGGTCCAGCGTGCGGGCCATGGCCAGGTCGTAGGGGCCGACGCGGGTGCGGCGCAGCGCGGTCAGGTGGCCGCCGCAGCCGAGCGCGGCGCCCAGATCGCGGGCCAGCGCCCGGATGTAGGTGCCGGACGAGCAGGTGATGGACGCGTCCACGTCCACCAGGTCACCGTGGCGGCGCACGCCGGTGACGGTGAACGCGTGCACCGTCACCGGACGGGCCGCCAGCGCCACCTCCTTGCCCTCGCGGGCCATCTTGTAGGCGCGTTTCCCGTCCACCTTGATCGCGCTGACCTGCGGCGGCACCTGGCTGATCGGCCCGGTCAGCGCCGCGACCCCGGCGCGCAGCGCCTCGTCGGTCACGTCCGCGGCCGACGCGACGGCGGTGATCTCGCCCTCGGCGTCGTCGGTGTTGGTGGACTGGCCGAGCCGGATCGTGGCGTCGTAGCCCTTCTCCGTCAGCGCCAGATGCCCCAGCAGCCGGGTCGCCGCGCCCACGCCGACCACCAGCACGCCGGTGGCCATCGGGTCGAGGGTGCCGGCGTGCCCGACCCGCCGGGTGCCGGCCAGCCGCCGCATGCGGCCGACCACGTCGTGGCTGGTCCAGTCGGCGGGCTTGTCGACGACGACCAGCCCTGAGATCTGTGCGCCGGTGCTCACCCTGCTCCCCCGTGGGTCCGCTGGTCGCCGGGGCCGCGCAGCACGGCGCGCAGCCGGTCGATGGTGTCGGCGGGCTCGCCCGTGGCGGTGAACGCCGCGGCGGTGCGGTGCCCGCCCCCGCCGAGCTCGCCGCAGGCGCCGCCCACGTCGACCCGGCCCCGGG
Source organism: Actinomadura miaoliensis (assembly GCF_039536785.1). NCBI lineage: Bacteria > Bacillati > Actinomycetota > Actinomycetes > Streptosporangiales > Thermomonosporaceae > Actinomadura > Actinomadura miaoliensis. The sequence goes on along the minus strand of NZ_BAAAZG010000004.1, from coordinate 4,300 downwards.
ACCGGGTGGAGACGTACCAGTCGCCCTCGTCGGTCTGCTTGCACACCACCGCGACCTCGGCGTCGTCGGCCCGCCGAAGCTGGTCGATGACGCCTTCGAGCTGGTCGTAGGGGACGCCGCGGTCGGCGCGGTCGGCCCGGCTGATCGCCGTCCACAGCAGGCCCAGGCCGCCAGCGGCGTCGCGGTCGAGCCGGGCCCGGCCCAGGGCGCCCGCCAGCACCTGCAGGTAGCCGAACGACGCGCGGTCCCACAGCTCGCGGCTCACCTCGTCGGGACGCACCCCCGCCTCCAGCAGCCGCGCCGCCATCGCGTGCACGGCGGGCGTGGTGCACCGGTACCGGAACGATCCGGTGTCGCTGGCCAGGCCCGCGTACAGGCCGAGGGCGATGTCGCGGGTGAGCGGGACGCGCAGCAGGCGGATCAGCTCGTCCACCAGCATCGCGGTGGCCGCCGCGTCCGGGTCGACCAGCCGGACCTGCTCGTGCCCGCAGGGGCCGAACCCGCCGCCGGCCGCGTGGTGGTCCAGGACGATCAGCGTCGCGGCGGTACGCGCCCGCGACGCCAGCGACCCCAGCCGGTCCACCGCCGCGGTGTCCAGCGCGATCATCAGCTGCGGGGCGGCGGGCATCCGCCACGGCTCGACCAGCAGGTCCTGGCCGGGCAGGAACCGCAGGCTCGACGGGACGGTGAACGGCTCGCCGAACGAGGCCAGCACCTGCTTGCCCAGGGACCGCAGCGCCAGGGCCAGCGCCAGCATGGAGCCCAGCGCGTCCCCGTCGGGGGTCACATGGCAGGCCAGGCAGATCTCGTCGGCCTTGCCGATCAGCTCGACCGCGCGGTCCCAGTCGGGGCCGGACCAGCGGGCCGGCGCGTCGCCGCGGCCGGACTCGCCGCGACCGGGTTCACCGCCGCCCGACCGCGCGCACGGCGCGGCGGCGCGGCGCTCGGCCCCGGGGCCGCACCGGCGCCCGGCGGCGCACCGGATCACCTCGGCGTACGGCCCCTCCCACGGCCCCAGGGCCTCGACCTCGGACCAGGTCTCGGCGCCCTCGGGCAGACCGGCACCGCCCCGCGCGGCGGCGATCCAGCCCTCCCACGGCATGGCGGGCAGACCGGGCTCGGGCGGCGTCGCGGGCTGGGAGGCCTGCGCGGTCGTCTCCCCGGGCCGGCTCTGCGGGCCCCAGCGAAGGTGCGGCGGGGTCGCACCGAGTAGGGCCGAGCGCCTCGCGCGCCCCTCCGGTTCAGTCATCTGACGAGTGTCCCGCCGCGCCGTCCCCGCCGTCTGTGCCGTCGGGCTCCTCATCGGCCTCACCCGTGCGGTAGGGGTTGGCATCCCCCGCCGGTGTGGCCGACCGGGCGGCCTGGGCCACCTCGGCGTCCTTGGCGCGGGCCTTGGCGAGCAGGTCGTCGATGTGCGCGGCGTTCTCGATCACGGCGTCCGGGACGAAGGTGATGCTCGGCGTGTGCCGGATGCCGGTCTTGCGGCCGACCTCCGACCGGATCACGCCCTTGGCGCTCTCCAGCGCCGCGGCGGTCTCCTTGCGCTCGCCCTCCGAGCCGTAGACGGTGTAGTAGACCGTGGCGTCGCGCAGATCGCCCGTGACGCGGGTGTCGGTCACGGTCACGAAGCCGAGCCGAGGGTCCTTGATCCGCCGCTCCAGCATCTCGGCGACGATCTGCTGGATGCGGTCGGCGAGCTTGCGCGCCCGGGCTGCGTCCGCCATGGTCGCACTCCTTTTCTATGGTCCTGGCAGGGCCGGGGCGACGCGGGGATCTCGCGCCCGGCCCGCGGGGCTCGGCACCGCGCCCCCGCGCCCCCGCTCAGTCTTCGTCGTTGAACAGCCGCCGTCTGGCCGACAGCAGCTCGATCTCCGGACGGCCCGCGACGAGCCGTTCGCAGTCGTCCAGCACCTGCGAGCAGTTGCCCGCCGTGGCCGACACCACCGCCACCGCGATCTCCGCCCGCCGGTGCAGATCGAGCGCGCCGGTCTCGGCGACGGCCACCGCGGGGAACCGCCGGTTCACCTCGGCGATGATCGGACGCACGACCGACCGCTTCTGTTTCAGCGAACGCACGTCGCCCAGCAGCAGATCCAGCGTCAGCGCACCCACGTACACCTGGTCGGTCACCTCGGGTAGTCGATATGACCCCGCGCGCGTGCGGGGTGTGGAGGCCGCCCCGCGGGAACGCCGCGTCCGGAGCGGGCCGGGGGCGACGGCGCCCTCCCCGCGGGCGGTGCCGGACCGGTCACGGCGACGCGGCCCGGCTGCCGGTCGGGGGCCCGGCGGCCGTCATGACGCAAGGGTAGAAGATCCACCCGGCGTCCTGTCACGCGGTTTTCGGGAACAGGACCGCGGGCCGTGTCGCCACGGCCCGCGGCCCGTCCTCGCTCGCGCGACTCGGTTCGGTCGGTTCGGTCGCGAGTGTCAGTCGCGCGGCTTCTCGCGCATCTCGAAGCACTCGATGACGTCACCGAGCTTGATGTCGTTGTAGCCGACGCCGATACCGCACTCGAAGCCCTCGCGGACCTCGGTCGCGTCCTCCTTGAACCGGCGCAGCGACGACACGGTGAGGTTGTCGGCCACCACGACGCCGTCGCGGACCAGCCGCGCCTTGGCGTTGCGCTGGATGACCCCCGAGGTGACCATCGAACCGGCCACGTTGCCGATCCGCGGCACCTTGAAGATCTCGCGGATCTCCGCGGTGCCGAGCTGGACCTCCTCGAACTCCGGCTTCAGCATGCCCTTGAGGGCCGCCTCGACCTCCTCGATCGCCTGGTAGATGACCGAGTAGTAGCGGATGTCCACGCCCTCGCGGTCGGCGATCTCCTGCGCGTTGCGCTCGGCCCGCACGTTGAAGCCGATGATCACCGCGCCGTCGGAGGCCAGCGACAGGTTGACGTCGTCCTGCGTGATCGCGCCGACACCGCGGCGGATCACCCGCAGGGTGACCTCCTCGCCGACGTCGATCTTCAGCAGCGAGTCCTCCAGGGCCTCCACCGAGCCGGACACGTCGCCCTTGAGGATGAGCAGCAGTTCCTGCCGCTCGCCCTGCTTGATGAAGTCCTCCAGGGACATGCTGCGGCGGGTGCGCATCAGCTCGGCGTTGCGCTTGCGCGCCTCGCGCTTGTCGGCGATCTGCCGGGCGACCCGGTCGTCGTCGACGACCAGGAAGCTGTCGCCCGCGCTGGGCACGGCGGTCAGGCCGAGCACCTGCACCGGACGCGACGGCGGCGCCTCCTCGACGTTCTTGCCGTTCTCGTCGAGCATCGCCCGCACGCGGCCGTGCGCCACGCCGCAGACGATCGAGTCGCCGACCTTCAGCGTGCCGCGCTGCACCAGCACGGTCGCCACGGCGCCCCGGCCGCGGTCGAGGTGGGCCTCGATGGCCGACCCCTGGGCGGGCATGTCCGGGTTCGCCTTCAGGTCGAGCTCGGCGTCGGCGGTCAGGATGATCGCCTCGAGCAGCCCGTCGATGTTGGTGCGCTGCTTGGCCGACACGTCCACGAACAGGGTCTGCCCGCCGAACTCCTCGGCGACCAGGCCGTACTCGGTCAGCTGGGCGCGCACCCGCTGCGGGTCGGCGCCCTCGACGTCGACCTTGTTGACCGCGACCACGATCGGCACCCCCGCCGCGGTGGCGTGGTCGATCGCCTCGGTGGTCTGCGGCTTGACGCCGTCGTCGGCGGCGACCACCAGCACCACCAGGTCGGTGGTGTCGGCGCCGCGGGCACGCATGGCGGTGAAGGCCTCGTGACCCGGGGTGTCGATGAAGGTGATCTTGCGCTCTTCGCCGTCGACCTCGGTCTCGACCTGGTAGGCGCCGATGTGCTGGGTGATGCCGCCGGCCTCGCCCGCCTGGACGTTGGCGTGCCGGATGGCGTCCAGCAGCTTGGTCTTACCGTGGTCGACGTGACCCATGACGGTCACGACCGGCGGACGCGGGCGCAGGTTGTCCTCGCCGCCCTCGTCCTCGCCGAACTCGATGTCGAACGACTCCAGCAGCTCGCGGTCCTCGTCCTCCGGGCTGACGATCTGGACGTCGAAGTCCAGCTCGATGCCCAGCAGCTTGAGGTCGTCCTCGTTGACCGACTGGGTCGCGGTGACCATCTTGCCCAGGTGCAGCATGATCTGCACCAGCGAGGCCGGGTTGGCACCGATCTTCTCGGCGAAGTCGGTCAGCGACGCGCCCTGCGGCAGGCGGATCGTCCTGCCGCCGCCCCGCGGGGCCTGCACGCCGCCGATCGCCGGCGCCTGCATGCTGTCGACGAACTCCTGGCGCCGCTGCCGCTTGGACTTG